>CAZWAT010000050.1:0-15242 GCA_964632015.1 uncultured Planctomycetaceae bacterium | reverse complement strand
ACCAGATAATCCCTGCTGAGTATCTGAGCTACAACCCGGCCGACGCCGACGAACGCAGGTATTTTGGTAAATATGCGATGAGCGGTGTTCCCATCGCCCAGTCAGGACTTCCCGAGGGAAACATTCCCTTCGTAAAGGATGACAGCTTCACCAGTGACTTCAAGGTGATCATTGGCGGACGGAACTTCGGTTGCGGCTCCAGCAGAGAGCACGCCCCCCTGGCAATTGCCGAGGCTGGATGCAACGTGGTTATTGCCGAAGGTTATGCGCGGATCTTTTATCGCAACAGCATCAACGGTGGATACCTCGTGCCGCTTGAGACACCCGCCAGGCTGGTGGACGAAATCAAGACAGGCAACGAAGTGGAAGTGGATCTGCAATCGAACATTCTTCGTAATGTTTCGTCCGGCAAGGAATATAAGCTCAGCCCACTGGGCGATGTCGAAGGCATCATCGAAGCCGGTGGGATCTTCTCGTTTGCCCGCAAGACAGGCATGCTCAAGTAATTCATGGATCGCGTCGAACAACTGGATCTTCGTGAGACCCAGGGTGGCTGCATGATACCCGTCAAGGCGGTTCCCGGCTCCAGCAGAGACAGGGTTTCGGGCGTTCTGGGTAAAGATCTCAAGATTGCGGTAAGCGCGCCGCCCGAAAACGGCAAGGCCAACAAGGCGATCATCAGACTTCTGGCAAAAGCCCTTGGCGTCGACAGGCGATCTATCGAGCTGGTTTCGGGTGCGGCTAACCCTCGCAAGGAATTTCGGGTATCGGGTATTTCTTGTGTAGAGGTCTTTGATAGGCTGCGAGTTCTGTAGGCGGCTGAGCCCTGAGCTTGACTCGAATAATGTGAACTCTTTTCATGTTAGTCCATATAAGGTAAAATGGCTGGCTTTAAGTGAGGCCGCATTTGCGGGTGGGGACAAGACTGAACAGGTGACTAATGAGTAAGCATGTAGCGATTATGGGCGCCACCGGCGCCGTTGGTAACGAATTTCTCAGGATTCTTGAGCAGCGCAATTTTCCGCTGGCAAGCCTCAAGCTGCTGGCCAGTGCGCGTTCCGCAGGCAAAAAACTGAAGTTCAAGGGCGAAGACCTGACGGTTGAAGAGCTTACCGAAAACAGCTTCAAGGGAATTGACATAGTTTTCGGTTCGGCCGGTGGAAGCATCGCCAGGAAGTTCAATCATGCCGCGGTTTCCGCGGGCGCGGTCGTGGTCTGCAATACCTCCGCGTTCAGAGGCGATCCCGAAGTGCCTTTGGTCGTACCGGAGGTCAACGCCGAAGACATCGCTTGGCACAAGGGTATCATCGCTAATCCGAACTGCTCGACCATCATCATGAACGTGCCGGTCTGGCCTTTGCACCAGATCAACCCGATACGTCGCCTGGTCGTCTGCACCTACCAGTCGGTCAGTGGCGCCGGCGCCCAGGCCATGACTGAGCTGGAGCAACAGTGCCGGGACTGGTCTACCGGCAAGACACCGTCGCATTCGGTTCTACCCCACCAGGCGCTGTTCAACGTCTTCTGTCACAACAGCCCCATCGTCGAGAATGGATATAACGAAGAAGAACTCAAGATGGTCAACGAGACCCGCAAGATCTTCCACAGCCCGGACATGCGCATTTCGGGCACTTGCGTGCGAGTTCCGGTACTTCGTGCCCACAGCGAGGCGATCAACATCGAGTTCACAAATCCCATCACTGAACAGCAGGTACGAGAAGCGCTTTCAAAGGCGCCGGGAGTAAAAATTGTCGACGATCGGCAGAGTAATTACTTCCCGATGCCTCTGGACGCCACCGATGGCGACGATATCCTTGTCGGTAGAATTCGACAGGATATCGGGCAGGGCGACAACGGTATTGAACTGTTCGTCAGTGGCGACCAGATTCGCAAAGGGGCCGCGCTGAACTCAGTGCAGATTGCCGAGCGACTTTAGGCCTTCCCCTGTTATGCTGTCATAAACCAGCTCGCCGGAACGGGCGACGAATAACCCGTCGCAGACGGCGGTAGAAGGTGCCACATGCGAAGGAACATTGTCCACAAGGGTGCGGGGTCGCTGACATACGCGATTCGCGAGATTGTCGAAATCGGTCATCGCTTCGAAAGACTCGGTGTCGAGGTCACATGGGAAAATATCGGCGATCCCATCCAGAAAGGCGAAAAGATTCAACCTTGGATTCGCGAGATCGTTCAGGAAATTATTCAATCCGAGACGGCCTGGGGATACTGCGATACGGCCGGAGTCTCCTCGACACGCGAATTTCTTGCAAATGAGGTCAACAGACGCGGCGGCGCGCAAGTCGGACCAGAAGACATCATCTTCTTCAACGGAATCGGCGATGCTGTCGCCAAGGTCTATGGTTTTCTTCGCAGAGAGGCCCGGGTCATAGGACCCACGCCAGCGTACAGTACGCATTCCTCCGCAGAGTCTGCCCACAGCGGTTACGAACACCTTACCTACGAGCTTGATCCGTATAACGGCTGGATGCCCGATATTGATGACCTTCGAATGAAGGTCAAATACAACGATTCCATTACGGCGATCCTGCTGATAAACCCGGACAATCCAACAGGGGCGATTTACCCGCGCGAGGTGCTTGAGCAGATTGTCGCCGTTGCACGCGAGCATGACCTGTTCATAATCGCCGACGAGATATACTCGCACATCGTCTACAACGGGCACAACTCGCTGCATCTTTCGGAAGTGCTGGGCGACACCTGCGGACTGGCGATGAGAGGCATTTCAAAAGAGTATCCCTGGCCAGGAAGCAGATGCGGCTGGATCGAGGTTCTTAATCGCCGGTGCGACCAGGTTTTCAACACCTACGTCAATTCGCTGTTGGCGTCGAAACGGCTGGAAGTCTGCTCAACGACCATTCCGCAAATGTCCATCCCGCTGATCATGGGCGATTCAAGATATCCAGACCACCTTCATACACGCGCGAAGATGTTCGAAAATCGCGCCATGGAAGCCGTCTCGATTCTGTCGGACATCCCGGGCACCTGCGTCAACGCCCCCAGCGGCGCGTTCTACCTTACCGTCATGTTCGAGGACGGCGTTCTGAACAACCGCCAGACTCTCAAGATACCAAACACCCAGGTCAGGCAAATGGTGGAACAGCAGGTTCGCGGCGCAGCCAATGACGCGAGATTCGTCTATTACATGCTCGGCGCAAAGGGAATCTGCACAGTGCCACTCAGCGGATTCTGTTGCAGCCGCGACGGGTTCAGGGTGACGCTGCTGGAGTGCGATGACGAGAAACGCAAGCGTACCTTCCAGACCATCGCCGAAGCCATCAGGGAATATCTGCGGTAATCAGGACTAATCGCCGTTGGAGGCGTCCAGGACGTTTGTGGAATCGTGTTTGAGGGCGTCGAGCTTGTCCAAGGGCTTTTGCAGCATGTTGGTTCTGGTGGAGCATAAAAGATCATATTGCTTCTGACTTGACTCGAGCCGCTGTCCCAGCTTGTCGAATTCGTCGCGGTAAAGCCTCCACTGCTTCTGGAATTCGCCTATGAGCGCGATGGCTTCGTCGGCGGTTTTCATCAGGTTGAAGCTCTCGGCGGCCTGACGCATGATCGCCACCTGTGCGTAAAGCGTCAAAGGTCCGCAAAGCACGATCTTTTTCTTCAGCGCGTCGTCTATCAGGTCGTTCTGACATTCGAGAACAAGGCTTAGAATCTGATCAGACGGCACGAAGACGATAACATATGGTACGGTGGGCACATTGGGGTCGATATAACCTCTTTGGGAAACTGCTTTTATATGACCCTTAACCGCCTGGCACAGCTCCCTGACGCATTGCGAGCGTGACGTATCGTCGGTCGAATCAAGATAGGCTTTGTACTTTTCGAGCGGGAATTTGACATCCATGTTTGCCTTCAGGCCGTTAGGCAGCAGGAACGTGAAATCGGCCCTGCCGCTTGCGGCGTCCGCTGAAGACTGCTTGAGATAGTTAATTCGCTCCTGAAGTCCCGCAAGCCTCAGCACGTCCTCGGCCATGCGCTCTCCCCATGCACCGCGTCGTTGGGAGCTCGCAAGCATCTTGTGCAGATCGCCCGCGGTCTGCGACAGAAGCCCCACAGAAGTGGCCAATCCACCCATGTCTTCCCGTCGCTTGTTTTCGACCTGCTGGAGGTACTGCCTGACCGCCTCAAGCCTTTGGGTCATCGACTCGATTGACTGGTCGATAAGCGCCTTTTTCCCGTCGAGTTGGTTTGCTGAAATCTGGGCCAATCGCTGGGTATTCGCGTCCAGGGCAGCCGCTGCCGAGGCTTGGAAGACATCTTCGAGCTTACGCCCGGTGAGCCTCATGATAATGATGGTCGCAACGCTTCCGGCAATTAAACCGATCAACAGTCCAAGTATGAAATTCATTGCCTTCTCCGACCGGATTATAACGGATGTGCGAGCACCATTGAAGACCTCTCGACGAAGTCGTTCGTGCCCAAACCAGAAGAGCCCCACAACTAAGGGCTTTCCCCATTGACGGGTGGACGACGGGATTTGAACCCGCGACCCTCGAGACCACAACCCGATGCTCTGCCAACTGAGCTACGTCCACCATGCAGGCCACATGGGCCAATGCGGAAGTCTAGCAGGCTTGAAGATTTCTGTCAACGCTAGTATGCATCGTCACCTAAATGCCTTGCTGTGGCTGGGCTTGATTTATCGTTCGTAGTGAACGCATACCAGGGTCAACCCCTGTGGTGGCGCGGTGGGACCGGCATTTCGCCTGTCGCGTGTGGACAGAATTTTATCGATCTGTTCGCAAGACCAACGACCCCTGCCTATCTCCACGAGTGTTCCAACGATGTTGCGCACCATGTTGTAGAGGAACCCATCACCCTGCACCACTACATGTATTTCGTTGCCATGTTCACTCACGTCACAGCGGTGGATGGTTCTGACAGTATTTTCTCTTTCCTCTGCCGAGGAAGTGAGCCCCCTGAAATCATGGGTGCCCACCAGGCGGGCCGATGCCTGTTTCATGCGATGCGGGTCAAGACCACGCCAGAAGTGATAAACCTGTCGGGCCAACGAGACCGGCCGAGTTGGCGCAACAAATATCCGGTACCGGTAGGTCTTGCCGATCGCGCAGCGTGAGGCATGGAATGAATTTTCAACCTCGTGTGCGGACAGTATCGAAATATCATCGGGCAACCGCGATACGATAGCCCTTCTCATTCCCTCAAGTGGAATGGTCATGCTTGTAGTATAGAAATTTGCGCACTGACCCTCGGCGTGCACGCCGGCATCGGTTCTACTGGCGCCATGCAGAGTGACCGGATGCCTCACGACACGACCGGCCACCCGTTCGACAACCTCCTGAACAGTTTCAATCCCACTCGCCTGCCTCTGCCAGCCGTGGTATGCCCCGCCATCGTATGCGATGATCAAGCGGATGTTGCGACGCGGTGTTGCTGTAATCTCGTCCATGGCAACAGAATACCAATACCGACGGCGTTGGCTGAACAAAAACATTCACGACACGACTATTCCGGATGATGAGACACGCCAGTTCGCCCAGATCGATGGTGGAAGGTAAAAAAGAATATGGGCGGGGAACGAACCACCCGGCTTGACCGTATATAGGATAAGCCACGACGGCCCTGACGGGTATTGTCCGCATTGTTGCATGGGAGGACTGCTGGCGATGACACATCATTACGAACGTATTATCTTGGACGTCGAGACCCAACGAGATTTCTTCAGTCCGGGTGGATCTTTGTACAACTCAACCGCGGCAGCAGCAGCAAAGAAGATTTACAGCCTCTTCGACTGGGCCAAGAAGGAAGAAATCCCGGTCATGAGTACAGTCCTTCGTGTGCGTCACCAGGATACGAGCCCGCTTTCGCCAATTCCCCACTGCCTTGACGAAACGGAGGGCGAACAGAAACTACGCCGAACGATCCTACCTAGCCGAATCAACCTGGGGCTTCTGAACACCACCGATCTTCCAATTGATATCTTTTCGCAATACAGGCAGGTCATCTTTGAGAAACGCGACACCGATATTTTCGCCCATGCCCGGGCAGAACGACTCCTGACCGAAATGCCCATCACCACATTCGTCATATTCGGAGCGGGGTTGGCAAATGGCATCTGCCAGGCGGCAATCGGGCTGCGTACACGGGGGTTTGGCGTGATCGCCGCGGACGATGCGATACTCTCGCTTGATCACCCCCAGGCGGAAATGGCCCGCATGAGAATGGAAGCCAGAGGCGTCGTTTTCGCCCGATCCAAAGACATTATCGTACCAACACCCCGCCGGCGGCATCGTCTTGTTCCGCACCGCACGACCGAGCCCGCCAGAAAGGCACATCGGCGCTAAGCTAACCCGCTTACGAGCCCGAAGACACTCCAAATTCCTGGTCGGTTGTTCTTCCGACATGATGCACGCCTATCATTTGATCGGTTGCGACAGGCCTGAATGGCCCAAATGAAGGAGTGCTTGATTGAACCTCTTCTTGACAGGCTGGAACATGCCCAAGGCTTTGGCTGCGCGGGCAATGGCGGCACTGAAAGACATGGCCGGGATATACCCCCAACTTGACACGCAGAATGCCTGGCAGGCTGAACATGGTTCCATATACGTCACCGCAATGCAGACTCTCCCCAACCTGTGCGGTCCCAGACGCTATGTCAGCAATGACGATCAATGCGCCGTGTTTTATGATGGGCTGGCCGTTGACAAGCAGGGAAAGTTCAAAGCGCACGACGCTGATGAACTGAAGGAACATTGGCAATACGCCCGGGAACATCTTCAGGGGCAATTCGTACTGGTCAGGGCAGACTTTGAGAACCAATCGCTTGAAGTGGTCACCGACTGGCTGGGCATGTTCCAGGTCTACTGGTCCCGCCGCCGGAACTGGTGGATGATAAGCAACAACGCCAGGTTAATCGTGAACATCACGGGCGAACAAGAACTCGACCCACTGGGAGCGGGTATGTATCTGACCATGAACCGGCCCTGGGACGACAGGACGTTATACAAGCTCGTCCGCGTGATGCCCGGTGGTCAGAGATGGATCTTCCGTCCAGGCCGGCACGAACCGGCGGTAAGCACCTACTATTCACCTTCCAGACTCGCCAGACGCTACACGCGGTCTGCGGACAAGTCAGAAATTGAACAGCTAGCCCGCGAACTCTCCAAGCCCTGCATCGAGCTTGCCAAGCATTTTCCCCTGCAGTGCCCGATAACCGGAGGCAAGGATTCACGCGTGCTTGTGGCATTGATGCAGGCCAACAATATCAACGCCGAGTACATTACTGAGGGCGAGAGCGACAGCGCAGATGTCGAGATCGCCAGAATGATCGCCAATAAACATAAGCTCGACCACACTGTCGCGGTGAAGCAGACAGCCGACATAGTTGACATGTGGGACGCCTGCGTCGAGCGAATTATCTCAAGATGCGATGGGATGGTCAGTATCTGGCAACTGGCGGATGTAATGGAAGCCGAGCCACAAGAGTACAAGATACTCCTTTCAGGCTTGGGAGGAGAAGTCGCAAGAGGATACTACTACGATCCGCTTGACGCAGTACGAAAGCTGACAGTAGACGATGTGCTTGACCGGCTTGCGGTATCAAACTATGAAGGACTGGTGAACCCCGACGTTGTCACAGAAGTGTCAAGGCACACCAGGCAGTACGTCGAGCGATGCTTCGATCTGGGCCACCGCCATGCCACAGCGATCGACATCTTCTACCTTTATGAGCCCACACGCAGATGGGGCGGCACGAATCTGCGAAAGAACGCATGGCGAGGCGATGCGTTTGTCCCATTGCTTGATCGGTCGTTTGCCGAGGCGAGCTTCTCGATGCCTCCGGGCCACCGTTGTTGCGCCGCCCTGCACAAGCAACTGTTGAAGCTTCTGGAACCAAGCCTTCTGAAATTTCCGCTGGACAGGGGGCGCTGGCCTTGCCGTTCGCCCCGGCTGAACCTGCTGATGTGGACGGGAACGAAATTGCTCAAGCGGATGCACCTCCAGCCCAAGTCCAGGCGCAAACGCAGAACACCTGTTTTCGATCATCGTGCATGGCTCGACGCAAGGCTTCAGTGGATGCGCGAGGTCTGCCTTGGCAGGTCAAGCAGCCCAATATGGCGGTTTATCAACAGGCCCGTGCTGGAGAAACTGCTTTCGGGGTCGAACTGGCAAGGTAGTGACGACATGCTCTTTGCCGTTTACATGGCCGCGACCCTGTTCAATTTTGAGGCCGGCCACACCAGGTCCGCCAGGCTTGTGCACAAGTCATAGCTGGGTTTGTCGCACCTGCACGAACTGGCCTGTGCGAACCGATTCCTTCGCTGCCAGGCACGCATAAGCAGATTGCACGCCCGCACTGAGAGGAGCAATAGATTTCGCTTTACCTTGTATCACCTGTGCGAAGTTCCTGCCGAGTTCAATGTCGCCACCAAAATGCGATAGTCCCTCGTCAGCCTTTACAACATCAGAGAACGGTTCGTGATGCCGGACCCGCTTGAGTTCGTTTTTGTACCAGTCGAACGATACTGTTCCCTTGTATCCGCTGAGAGTCGCGCCGCGGGCAGCCGCATCGCGTCGGGCGAAAAAGACCTGCGAGTAAACCCCGTGCGACCCGTCGGCGAACTCGAAGATAGCGCTGGAACAATCTTCGTTGGTGCCGGTGTCCGGGCTGCCGCAATCAACGCTGAAGACGCAGGGATGATCATGGGCAAAGGGAAGGTTGTTGACTGATCGGTTGTGGGGGCTTTCCTGGCAGGTGAGCTGTTCGGAGCATTCTGAACACTTCAGGCCCGAAGGTTTATCACCGCCGTAAACCCTTCCGAAGCTCCCCATCGCCCCGATGCGGACAATCGGCGAATCCACAAGGAAACTCAGATAATCCAGGTCATGCGTTGCCTTCTGAAGGAATAGCCCCTGCGTGATCTCGTAGTTGCGATATTCCTGCTGCCAATAGACCATGCCATAGGCGACATAGTTTATGGCGTGCACATGCTCACATCTTCCCAACGCGCCGTTGGCGATGAACTGGCGAGCAAGGCGGCACAGCGGAGAAACCCGCAACGGAAAACTCACCACCACTTCGCAGCGGGAGTTGGCGAACGCCCGCTCCAAGGATTCCAACTGGCTGGCGTTAATTGCGACTGGTTTTTCCAGAAACAGCGGGATGTCATACTTCGACGCCTGCACAGCCTGTTCGGCATGCATGTGACATCTGGTACCGATTATGAGCCCGTCAATTTTCCCCTGCCGAACCATCTCATCGAGTGATTTGTAGAATTTCACTTCCTTCGCGTCGCGCTCGCCAAGCCTGCTTCGTGCTCCGTCTTCGTCGGGGTCAACAACGGCAGTGAATCGAAAATCAAGCTGCGGATCATTGCCCCAGCCTCTTACCAGACTCTCGCTTCTGTGCCCAAGCCCGACAATCCCGATACGCATGCTCATTGGTGCTCCAATCTGATAATGAGTGTTTGGCGCAGTTGCAAATATCCGTATTGTACATTACCCGCGAATCAGCAGTCCAGCATTCCCCACAATTGCGGCATCGCATCCCAAACGCCTTTCATGATCCCCCAACCGATGCTTTTCTAATGGCAGGCGTATCACTTCGCCGATACGAAAAATGCTGAGGAAAGATGAGGATATCATGAAATCGTTCCTACATGCTTTTGGCGGGCTTGCTGAGATGATCGTGCTGGCTTTGGGCCTGGCGATGATCCTGTTTGCCGTCAACGTAACACTCTGACAATGCAGGCACCTTCGGTCACACGCTCCGTCAGTTGGCAGAGCTGTTGTGACGATCCACGATAGCCTTAAGTTCTTCAAGCCGGCGGATTGTGTAATCGGGCTTGTAGAACCCCACGCGGCTCCTGGAGGCCGGATCTATTAACACAGACACCATGCCCATCTTGTTTGCGCCATGAACGTCCGCCTTAAGAGAATCGCCTACAAATGCGGTTCTGTCGGGCTCCATCTGGATTTTTGCTAATGCCGCCCGAAAAATAGCCTGGTTGGGTTTGCGCAACCCCGACTGGCATGAGTAGACGCGGACAGGCAGCAGCGGAAGCAGATTTTCTCGTTCGAGGTGACGATCAAGCACCTCGGCGGGGATAAACGTGTTTGAGACCAACCCCAGACGAATGCCACGGGCTTTGAAGTGCTCAAGGGTTTCAATGGCGGTGGGTTCGATTTTTGCCTCTTTGCTCAGAGGCTCATACCACAGAGACGCCAGCTTCATGGCCTGCTCGTCCGTAAGCTGGACGCTGATGTCACGGTGGAGCTTGTCCAGTACGCCCAACGTGTCGATTTCTCTGCGGGTCACCCTGCTGAGCAGATAGCTCCATCGAATGGCGAAAAGTTTTTTACGGTGGTATCGGCGGAACTCCGGTAGTTTGAAACCCAGGTCCTTGAGATATTGGTACGCCAGTTGAGCCCCCGCCTCAAAAAGACGAGGAATCTCGACTGTCCCAAAATGTAACAGCGTCTCGCCAAGATCGAACAAAATGCAATCAATTCGTCGCATGAACAATATATACAGTATTAGGGTGTATTTTTCACACCTTTCGCCACCATTATCAGTATTTGTTATAAGGTGACCATGAAGATTCTTCAAAACATCGCCTCCGAAATAAGCGACCAGCTATTATCCAGGGTTTCCAGGCCCGCCCAATACATCGGGCTTGAGACCAATGCACGCTGGCGCGGACCTGAAGACCACCCGTGCGTGAACGTAATGCTGGCGTTTCCAGACGTTTATGGAATTGGTGCCAGCCATCTTGGAAGCTCGGTTCTGTACCACACGATAAACGATCTGCCTAACGCCCGGGCAGATCGGACATATTGCCCATGGAACGACGCCGAAGCCGTGATGCGGGAGCATTCGGTACCGTTGTTCGGCCTGGAGAGCCGATGCGCAGTGAGGGATTTTGACATCCTCGGCTTTTCGCTGAGCTATGAACTGTGCGTTACTAACGTGCTGACCATGCTCGATCTGGCGGGAATTCCCCTGTATTCAAGCCAACGCGATGACACCCATCCGCTGATCGTTGGCGGAGATGCTCTTAGCGATACTCCCGAGCCCCTCGCTCCATTCTTCGACATCTTCATTCCCGGCGACGGAGAAGAGCCGCTCGTGCACCTGATTAACCTTGTTCAACAGGCCAAGTCCCAGGGCCTTTCAAGGATGGATGTGCTCAAGGAAGCGGCGACGAACATAGAATCGGTGTACGTACCGTCTTTCTATGACCCTCAATACGGTTCACAGGGAGAGTATATCGGGCTCAAGCCGCTGGTTGATGGCATTGCCTCTGAGATCAAGCATGCGAGCATATCGAAGCTGAAAGATTCTAAGCCTATTGATGCGCCGCTGGTACCGCTCGCCGAGGCTGTACATGATCGAGTGGTCATAGAGGTGATGCGTGGCTGCCCCAACGGCTGTCATTTCTGCCAGGCCGGGGCGACCCGCCTTCCGGTGCGAATAAGGAGCATCGATGAAATTATCAACACTGCCCGATCGGCCATTGAAGCGACAGGCCATGACGAGATTTCGCTGCTGAGTCTGTCGACAAGCGATTATCCACAACTGGAAGAGCTGATTGACAGGCTGGACAAGGAATTCTCGCCAAGGCACGTGTCGATATCTCTGCCCTCTTTGAGGGTTGACGCACAATTGAAGCTGCTTCCCAAGCTCACCAGCTCGGTTCGCAAGGGTGGACTGACAATCGCTGCCGAGGCGGGAACGGACCGCCTTCGCTTGGCAATCAACAAGGGAATTACCGAGCATGACATGCTCGCCGGCGTCAAGAGCGCCTACAAGGCCGGATGGCGAAGCGTAAAGGTCTATTTCATGGCAGGCCTACCCGGCGAGACCCCGGAGGATATCGACGAGATATTCCACCTCTGCCGCAGGTTGTCCGACGCTCGCAAGGAAGTTGACGGTCAACGCGGCGCGATATCCGCATCGGTATCGTGGTTTGTGCCCAAGCCGCACACACCGATGCAATGGTTCGCCATGCGTGACGCGGAGTACTTCCTGAACGTGCGCCGCAGGCTGAGGGATCTTTCGCACAGGTCGCCCGTTAGGTTCAAGTTTCACCGGGTCGAGCGCAGCCTTCTTGAGGGTCTGCTTTGTCGAGGCGGACGAGAAATCTCACGCGTCATCGTCGATGCGTGGCGCAGCGGCGCGAGGCTCGATACGTGGGATGAGTTCTTCGACTGGTCGCGATGGGAACAGGCTTGCCTGAACGCGGGTGTTGATTTCGCCAAAATCGTGAATCAGCCCTTGAACGTCGACGCCCCCCTGCCGTGGGAACATATCCGGTGCTATCGCGACAGAGACTACCTTCTGTCTCGCTATAAGCGGGTCATCGAGCTGTCGGCAGCATCGGACTGATTCAGGTCACCGGTGCGTGCGATCATTCGACCTGCGCGACGGAGTTGCAGCTACCAAAGCTGTTCATCGCCCAGGCGTTCGTGTCCGGATCGACAACCCATTGCCCGTCCACCACAAATTTATACTCGTGCATTCCTTGAGGAAGTTCGACCGTACACGCGAAGCAACCATCCTTCTGCTTTCGCATCGCTTTGGGGACCCAGTCGTTGAAGCTCCCGGCGAGTGCGACCTTTTTGGCGTCACCGGGCAAGATTGAGAATCGAATCGTGCCTTTTTTTCTGCCTTTGGCGTACATTGTCTATCCTTGTCTGAACACCGCGACCGGCAACCCATTAGAGGTTATATCGGGAATAGAAGCGCTTTTGCTTGAGCCTCTATTGAAGTGGAACCATGCCGTCATGACTTTGGTGCTACTGCACCGAGCTGACAAGGTAAAGAACCGCCATTCGAACCGCCAAACCGTTTGTCACCTGCTGAAGAATGCAACTGTTTGGGCCATCGGCAACCTCACTGGTAATCTCGACCCCCCTGTTAATCGGACCTGGATGCATGATAAGCACCTCAGGCTTGCATCTTTGGAGCCTCTGGGCGTTCATGCCATAAAGCCTGCTGTATTCCCTGATGGACGGGAACAAGTTGCCGCCAAGCCTTTCAAACTGGATGCGCAGCATGTTCACCACGTCGACTTCCTGAAGCACATCGTCGAGGCTGTGACTGATGGTGCAGCCCATCTTCTGTATTGTCGCGGGAACCAGTGTCGGCGGGCCTACAACCACGACCTCCGCACCGAGTTTGCGCAGACCAAGGATGTTGCTCCTGGCGACTCGGCTGTGCGCTATATCACCCACCAGAGCCACCTTGAGCCCCTTCACGCGTCCAAGCCTTTGACGTATGGTGAAAATATCCAGCAGGGCCTGTGTGGGATGCTCATGTTGCCCGTCACCAGCGTTGACTATGCTGGAACTGACGTTCCTGGCAAGCATGTGGCAGGCGCCGCTCTGGTCGTGACGCACAACGAAGATGTCCACACCCATCGCCTCGATGTTGCGGACGGTATCGAGAGTGGTTTCGCCCTTGGCGATTGACGAGCCGGTCGATGTGAACTGCACCGTATCAGCCGAAAGCCTGCTGGCAGCAAGCTCGAAACTCATTCGTGTGCGGGTTGACGCCTCGAAAAACAGCAGCGCTACCACCTTGCCGCGAAGCAGGGGCACTTTTTTGATCGACCGGGTCGAGACCTCCTTGAAGCTCTCGGCAGTGTCGAAAATATGAACCAGTTCCTCCGCCGAAAGATCATCAAGACCAAGAAGATGCTTCCGCGACCAAACCATCTCGGGTTTGGCGCTTGGACTATTCACTTGGGATGATGAAGACGCCTTCTTCGCCATCGTTTTCCTTCAATCGCAGTTGCACGCGCTGGTTATCAGGTGCATCCACCTGCTTGCCCACAAAATCTGCCCGTATGGGAAGCTCCCTGCCTCCCCTGTCGATCAACACGGCCAGGCGGATTACCTTGGGTCGACCGAAATCATGAAGTGCGTCAAGGGCCGCTCGAACGCTTCTGCCCGTCTGAAGAACGTCATCCACCAGAAGCACATAAGCGTCGTCGATGTTGAAATCTATCTCAGTTGCCCTCACAAGGGGCGCGGCGTTGCGTCGGGAAATGTCGTCGCGGTAGAACGTGATGTCAAGAACCCCATGCTCCACCGCTTTTCCTTCAGACCTCAAGCGATCAACCAATCTGGCGGCAAGCGTCTCGCCGCGCGTGCGAACCCCGATCACCGCCAGGCGGGCATCCTCCGGAAGCTGATCGACAATGGAAGCGTACAGGCGATCAAACGCCTTGCCCACTTCTTCGACATTGTAGATTCGCTTGGCACACATGACACACAACATGCTACCGACAAACCATCCGGCGGGCAATAGGCTTGCAACGTCAGTTCAGTTTGGCGTAGCGGCTTCTATATCTCCAGCTTGTGCCCGTAGACCGAGCTGGTGAATCTTTCTATCGCCTCGGGAAGCTTCATCGCCGCGAACTCGTACTGTTTGATATCTCCGCGTCCCACGCCCAGTCGGGCCGCCTCCCACAAATGTCTGACGCCCTGGAGGTTGAACCCCAGCAGCTTCGCGCCTACCACATCGGCGGCGAGAGGATCAAGACTGGCAACGACAATGCCCGTCCAGGCGACGTGCCCTCCTATTGGCCCGGTTCCGACCATTGCCGGATGCCCGACGTTAATCGCCAGACGAATAGGAAATCGCTTCGCCATCGAGGCGATAAAGGAATGCATGTCGGTAAAAAAATCGTGCTTGTGGTACTGCTTGCCCCTCGGATGCCCATAAAAATCCGCAGCCGGGTACGACATCGCGATGTTCTTCAAGGACATGGTTACAGTGGCGGTCGCGTGCATCTTGATCTGGCTGACAGAGATGAGGGTTTCGTATTCCAGCACGCGGGGGTTGACCATCACAAACCTCTGCGGGCCTATAACATCAAGATTCGGGGCGTATGGAAGCTCAACTTCTATGACCGGTTTGCGGTTATGGTCGAAAAACTCCACCCCCAGATCTTCTATCACGCCCATCATGCCAGAATAACGCATGACGTTTTCGGTTTCCTCCGCCCCGGCCCCACCCGTCACCACCACACGCCGAGGATTGAACTGCATGACATATTCCAGAACGCCACGCAATGTGTCGGCCTGGGTAACCGCGGTAGTGTCTTCAGGCGAGGCCCATGTTTCGTTGGGCTTCACCGCAACATATTTGTTCGCGATCAGGCCCCCGACTTCCAGGTGGTCAAGGGCCTCGTGAATGGCTGGCTCTATTGACTCATTGTGCGTGATGGCGACACGAACCATTT
>CAZWAT010000049.1:0-15322 GCA_964632015.1 uncultured Planctomycetaceae bacterium | reverse complement strand
TGCAGAGGCCCTCATGGAAATGCGGGCGTTTGAACCAGCCGGTCTCCGACAGGCATTGGATAAGGTGCTTGCATGGGACGGTAGAAGCACGGTCGCCAGCACACATGACGGATATCAGGCCCGGCTGGATGTCAAATGTGTACAGCTCATCGAATGCTGGCCGCCAAACCCGAAAACAGAGAAGCTGATGGAGATATTCCAGCAAACAGGAGCCGAGCTGGGTCTGCACGTCGCACCTCAGATGGGCGGCGGGCTCAGTGATGGCAACTTCACATGGGATATCGTACCGACAATCGACGGCCTGGGTCCATGTGGTGACAATGGCCATTGCGCCACGCGAAGCGATGACGGATCAGTCGACCAGGAGTACTTCCTGCCCGCGTCGCTTGTTCCCCGTGCCCTGCTGGCTTGCGAGGTCATACAACGATTGGTCAAGAACCAGTAACTGTCTTAACAGGTTCAGCAAACTCCTGGGCCAGTGTCATACCAGTGCAGGCACAGAGGTACTACAAACCCGGCAGATTGAGGTCGTTGTCAGCGTCATCCTGTGGCTTCCGGGGACGGGATTCCAGTATCTGCCGCAGATAGCGGTTTTCGCGCCTGGTTGCCTCAAGATCAAAAAGCAGGTACTTCACCTGAAGAGAAAGCTGTTCAAGCATGTCCTCAGGTGATGCCTCGGTGGGGGAGTCTCCGATATACGTTCCTTCGTTCAGGGACGTACCGGCAGCGCCACCTTTGACAGGGGCCATAGTGATTGTCTCACTGAGATGAACCAGTTTTTCTGTCATTGCCGCCTCGTTCATGGCAGCTCCTTCTAGAGATGGTTACATTTTAGGCAGGTACACTCACTCTGCCAATGTTGGCGATGGCTTTCTTGAGCCCGCCAATAAGATAGTTGCAACCATGATGCCAGAAAACACATCCTCAACCGTTTGTGTAGGCACTATAAGTGCTTGCTGACAAGGAGGTTAGCACAATGGTAAACCAGGTAACCTGTGCGGCATCTTCATGAGTGTTGCCTAACGGCAACACAAGGTTTTCTTGTAAACAATTGTAATAGCTTAATTTACATGCGAGCGCCATAGATGTCACATCCTGTCGCCGTTTGGCAACTGATGCCGAATGGCAACACCCAAAGTCTTGGCCGTGTCATTATTCCGTATCTGCAATGGCATTGTCGGGCAGAATTTGCGATAATGGCCGCTGGTTAGAAGTCAGGTCTTGTGCTTGTGGGAGAGGTGTGGCTTCCAATAACGAGAACATCCTGGTGCTTGCATCGTCAAGTCCTCGCAGGCGGGAATTGCTCGCTCGGGCAGGAGTGAAATTTGAAGTTGTTCCCCCTCCGGTTGAAGAGCCCTCAGAAGTGGGACGAAGTTCCGCGCCGATGCGGCAGGCTTTGGCTTTGGCATACTTCAAGGCCCGCGCGGTGTGGGAACTGCACCCCACACGCTGGGTGCTTGGGGCGGATACCATTGTCGCAGTTAAGGACAAGATTCTAGGCAAACCCGCTGATGCTGATCATGCCCGCTCGATGCTTGGCGAGCTTTCGTCATTCAAGCACGCCGTGATCACAGGTGTTGCACTACTGGGGCCTGATGGCAGGCGGTCGATTAATGCGGCTGTTACCTATGTCACAATGCGCAAAATGTCGCCTGAGGAAATAGAGCAGTACATCGTTTTGGGAGAATGGATCGGCAAGGCAGGTGCGTATGCCATACAGGAGTCGGCAGACAGGTTTGTCGAACGACTGGAGGGCAGCTTTACAAATGTCGTCGGAATGCCGATGGAACTGGTTATGAAAATGCTGTTGGCGGCTGGCGTGGCAGGATGAAACATCTGATTATATGCGTTTGTTGCCTGTGCTGTGCGGGTTGCAGCCGAAGCGAAGAGCCGCACCGGGTTGTCCTGGCCCAAGGAAAATGGGCTGTCGAACTGGCTGTCACCGAATCTCAGCGATACAGGGGGTTGAGTGACAGACCCTCCCTGCCGGCTGGACACGGGATGCTTTTTGTGTTTCCATCCTCCAGGGTACTGGAATTCTGCATGAGACGGACACTTATCCCGCTTGACATAGCCTTTCTTGATGAACGCCTCGAAGTGGTTGCTATTCATACCATGTTCGTTGAACCATACGGAGCCGAGATGCGAGTTTATTCTTCCGGGCTTTCCGCAAGATATGCCCTGGAGGTCAATGCCGGGGAGCTAGACAGGGCGGGGGTGAAGGTGGGGGATAGGGCTGTTTTTTCTCAATCAATTCTTCGTACAGCTAAAGCTGCCCCAGCACCTTGACGATCTACGGGAAGGGCAGGAAATGTGCTTGATCCGTATGTACCTGCCTGGATTGGACGTCACGTGCATAATAAAGCTAGAGTCTTGTGGGTGGCTCAAGGACCTGTGCCAGACCAGGTGCGACAGGCCGCCGGGGAAGCCGATCTTGAAGTCTGTCGGTTCGGCGAGCCATTGGGGGCTCATCTGACTAACGCCGGCGTGGCGTTGATACATCCCAATGGTGAATGCAATGACTCAGCTCGCATGGCCAAGTTGTTGTATGAATTGGAAAAGGCATCTTCCGTGGCGGTGTTCATGCTTCCTCCACCCGAACGGAACCCGCGAATCTGGAAAATGCTCACCTCCAGACATGGACAATATGTCTGCATTCGCGAAGATTCCTCCCCCAGTGAACTGGCCGCCAGCCTTCATGCGGTGTCGAGACTGGGTTCCAGCATTGGTCAACTGAGGCAGGAGCTATTCGACCTGCGCACAAGCGGGATGGCCAATACCGCGGAACTGAACGAAGAAATGCGACTTGCCGCAAGGCTTCAACGAGACTTTCTGCCCCGTCGCCTTCCCGAGGTCGGACCGATCCGCTTTGCAGTTCTGTACCGCCCGTTGGGATGGGTCAGCGGAGACATATATGACACGGCAAGGCTCGACGAAACCCACGTAGGTTTTTACATCGCAGATGCGGTCGGACACGGCATGCCCGCCGCATTGTTGACGATGTTCATCAAAAAAGCTCTACAAACCAAACGCATCATCGGCAACAGCTACCAGATTGTTCCTCCTGAGGAAGCCCTCACGGAACTGAATGATGATATTTGTCAGCAGAGCCTTTCAAGTTGCCAGTTCTGCACCGTGGCGTACTGCGTTATCGACATCAAAGACCTTACGCTCACCTGCGCCAGGGCGGGTCACCCGGAGCCGTTGCTGATCAAGACTGACGGCAGATGTGAAAAAATACAGGCACAGGGGGCGTTGCTTGGCGTCTTTGATCAGGAGGAGTATGTCGCCTCCAAGGTGCAACTGGAACCCGGCGATCGCGTAATTCTTTACAGCGATGGGACAGAGCCGATTCTTATGGGTGAAGATGGCCCCGAAGAACGATGGTGCCGCCAGATTCCGCGGGAGGAGCTTATTCTTGAGCTTACTGCCCAAATCGAGGAGCGCGACGACGTGCCTCCCGACGACATGACTGTTCTTGTGCTGGATGTTCTTCCTGGCGACAATTCTAGCGCCTCTTAAGAATCCCCAAGACGGCTGAGAGCGGCGTTCTTGGTCTGCCTATGCTGACGTGTGGTTTGCCGCTTCCGTGAAAGTCAGAACCGCCGCTGATGGCGAGTTCGAGACGGCGAGCCAGATTCAGATACTGCCGGATCTGCTCCGGCGAATGGTCGCTATGATAGACCTCGATTCCTCCCAGTCCGACTGCCCGAAGGTTCTTGACTATCCTCTCAAGCTGAGAGTAGTTATCGCACAGAAGGTGACACGGATGTGCAAGCACGGCGATTCCGTTGGCATCACGTATCGCGGCGATGGCATCTGAAGGACTCATCCGCTCCTTGTCGACAAATGCCCCGCGCCCCTTGGCAAGGTACTTTGCAAATGCATCATCAATGCTCCTCGCATACCCTTTCAAACACAGTGCCTGCGCAATATGCATCCGTCCGACAACAGGGTTTGACCTTGTATGCGCGTCAGGCAACTGTGCCAGGACTTCTTCCATTGTGATATCGACGCCCATTGCCTGCAGGGCTTCGATGATTCTGGGGTTTCGCTGGTCACGAGCGCCTCGCAGATCTCGCGCGAGAACATTTATGCTCTGTGCTTGCGAATCGATATCAAGACCCAGAATGTGCAGGGTTCCCCTTGGAAAGACCGCCGACACTTCTATGCCGTTGATGAAGGTCAACTTTGGGTAATGTTGCGATGCTCGTTGGGCCTCGGCGAGTCCGTCAAGGGTATCATGATCACAAAGCGCGACTGCTGCCAGGTTTGCCTCATCCGCCAGTTGTACAACCTGCGCGGGCGACATGCTTCCGTCGGAGGCGTTGCTGTGCGTATGCAGGTCGACAAATCGCCGGGTCATTCGACCAGGTCCGCGAACAACGGGCTGGTGAGGTATCGTTCGCCGTGGCTGGGTATTATTGATACTATCAGTTTGCCGGTATTTTCTTCTCGTTGGGCCATGACATCCGCAGCCATCAGGGCCGCCCCTGACGAAATGCCCACAAACATGCCTTCTTCTTTCGCAGCCCTACGAGCCCAGGCAATGGCGTCGTCGTGATCGACCTGAATGATCTCATCGATCAGGTCAAGATCCAGAACATCCGGCACGAAACCTGCTCCGATTCCCTGAATCTTGTGGGGGCCGGGTTTGGGCGCGTCGCCGGATCGTGTCTGACTCAAGACCGGACTCTGCCTGGGTTCGACAGCCACAATGTATAAAGATGGCTTGCGTTGTTTAAGAACCCGTCCGATACCTGTGATAGTTCCACCTGTGCCCACTCCAGCGACCAGGATATCGATTTGACCATCCGTATCGCGCCAGATCTCCTCAGCCGTCGTCTGTCGATGAATATCCGGATTAGCAGGATTTTCAAACTGCTGGGGCATGAAACTGTCTGGTATTGTGCTCAGCAGATCTTGTGCCTTTTCTATCGCGCCGGGCATTCCTTTGATGGCGGGCGTCAGCACAAGTTCGGCTCCGAGTGCTCGCAACACCTTACGCCGTTCCAGGCTCATCGACTCTGGCATGGTCAGGATGCATCTGAGCCCCCTCACCGCGCACACCATTGCCAGGGCGATTCCTGTGTTGCCGCTGGTTGGTTCCACGATGACGGTGTTATTGTGTATCTTTCCCGCTTTTTGAGCGGCGTCGATCATGGCCAGGCCGATGCGATCCTTCACCGACGACATGGGGTTGAGGCTTTCCATTTTGGCAACCACTTGTGCGTCAGAAGAGATGATCTTTCGTATACGTACAAGGGGAGTGTTTCCTATCGCCTGGGTAATATCGTCAAGAATTTTCATGTATTCTCCAGTTCTTCAAATGTAATCGAAGATGCGCTGTTTGCAGCAAGGGCAGTTGTTGTCCCTGGCGGCGGCGCTGGCGTCTATCTTCTGGATCTGATTGATCCAGAGGTTAAATTTTATCAGGTATGGGCTGGTTTGGGCGCTGGTGATGAGTTTAATCACCTCCAGGGCCTGCATGGCCCCCATTATTGCGACTGCTGGCCCAAGCACTCCCGCAGTTCGGCATTGCGGGTCGATGCAGGGTCCGGGGGGCTCGTCCTGAATGCATCGCAGACAGGGTGACCCGCCGGGAGGAATCGACATGATCTGTCCCTGTGCCTGGACAACCCCCGCAAAAACCCATGGAATACGATTGAGAACAGCGAAATCATTTATGATGAATCGCGTAGGGAAGTTGTCGGTGCCGTCAATAATGATGTCCATTCCATCGGCGAGACCCTGAACATTCGATGCATCGAGCCTGCACATGGCGGTCTCGATATCAACTTGATCGTTCACCTCGTTAAGACGTCGTTTGGCGGCTTCGACTTTGGGGAGTCTGCATTCGGCGTCATTCGAACCATAGAGGCATTGGCGGTGTATGTTGGAAATCTCAACAACATCATCATCCACAATCCTCAGCCTGCCAATTCCGCTTCTCGTCAACAGGTCGCATGACCAACTGCCCAGCCCTCCCACGCCGACAACCAGAGCGCTTGCTCGTCTAAGGCGACGCTGGCCTTCCAGACCGACGGGCTCGAACAGCATCTGCTTGTCGTATCTTGTTGAAACATCGATTCCGCTCATGATCGCAGTGTAATGGATGATCGACCTGCAGGCAATCGGATGGGAATGGCGATTCATGTGTTCGTCATGGAAGCAATGCAAATCGTGGTTTGTTATAAACATGTTGAAATATTAGGCAAGGCTTGGCTTATAATGCTCGAAATCCGAAGCTTTCGATGATAGATATAGGCCCGGCCTCGTTAACAGGAAAAATCAGCTTGACGGTGAACCCTGGGTGCTATGAAATACCTTTCACAAGCAACAGGCGTGGATGACGGCAGATTTGCCTGTTGCACTCTACAACTCGATAAAGGGCGCTGATGACTAGATCACAAGGCCTTGAAGAACGCGACACGGCAAAGGATGTTGCCAAGGTTCAAGTGTTTCTCGTCGATGACCATCCTGTCGTTCGGCAGGGTATTGCCATGCTTATCGACCAGGAAGCTGACATGTGTGTCTGCGGAGAGGCGGACAACGCCGAAACCGCCGTGCGCATGATCAATGAACAGAAACCTGACCTTGCAATAGTCGACCTGTCTCTCAAAAACTCCAGCGGACTCGAACTGATAAAAGACCTTCAGGTTCGCGATCCTCAGGTGAAGGTGCTGGTGCTGTCGATGCACGATGAGGCGTTTTACGCCGAGAGGGTGCTTCGGGCCGGGGCACGCGGATACATGACAAAGGACGAGGGAACTGAAAAGGTTGTGGAAGGCATCCGCATGCTTCTCAATGGAGAGGTGTATGTCAGTGACCGAGTGGCTTCCAAGATGATAGGAAAGCTCATCGGAGGCAGGGGGGCATCCTGGAGCAAGATTGACGGATTGACGGATCGCGAGTTGGAAGTGTTCGAACTTATAGGCACGGGGCTGGGCACCAGAGAAATCGCCGGCAAGTTACATGTGAGCATCAAGACGATTGAATCTCACCGCGAGCACATGAAGGAAAAACTTTGTATCGCCAATGCCACCGAATTGCTCAAGTACGCAGTGCAATGGATGCAGTGCGAGCGGCAGAGCTAGATCGTCGACACCCAGGGGGACGGTGGAACCGCTTGGCGTTGGATAATCTCGCTTAGCCCAGGCGGCGTATGTGAAATCTGCGACCCCGCTGGTCCACGTGGTCTATCCGAACCTCGTATCCTCTGTGGGGAATGCTCCCCGGTGCCCGATCTGCCCATTCAATTAGAACCACCCCACTGGTCAGCATCTCATCGATGCCAAGATCCTCAAGCTCATGGTCAGGTTCGCTCATGCGGTAGAGATCCAGGTGATAGATCGGCAATCTGGCGGAATACTCCTGAACCAGCACGAATGTCGGGCTTGAAACAACAGACTTCTCTTGCAGTCCCATCCCCTCGGCGATGCCACGAACCAATGAGGTCTTGCCCGCGCCAAGATCTCCGATGAGTGACACCGTGTCCCCCAACTCCAGCAGCGCGCCGATCTTTCGTCCGAGGTTTGTTGTGCCCCGCAGGCTGCGAGTGGTTATCGTGCATGGAACGTCCAAGGTGCTGCTTTTCGATGCGCCCAAATGTTCCCAACCTCTTGGTTGAAGCTCGCGTACGTGCCCGGCTGGGTCGAGTATCTTCATGCCGCACCCCTCAACCACAGTGCCTATTCTTTTAAGCCATAAATCTTGGTCCTCTTTCGCAAGGTCATTGAACCTGGTCGGATTGATGGTGAAAAGAAGCTCGTAGTCCTCGCCGTCGCCAAGCGCTTCGGCGATCGTCGCATCCGGGTTCAGCGGGATGTCCTTGGAGCGGATCTCGGCTCCCACTCCCGATTCGCGGCAGATATGTCCCAGATCAGCAGCGAGCCCGTCTGATATATCTATCATGGCCGATGGCTGAAACCTGGCTATTCGCGCAGCTTCTTTGATCCTTGGCACGAACTGAAGATGCTTGTCACCTCGCCATGCTCTTCCCAGTGGCCCTGTGACGACAATTGCATCGCCAACCTGGGCGGTGCTCCTTAGGACGGGATCTACTCCCTTGATGGGTTTGCCGATTACAGTAACAGTGATCGTCAATGGACGATTCCATCTGCTAATATCCCCACCGACGATAGGGCAGGAAAACTCCCGTCCCAGCCTCTCCAATCCGCGATAGATGTCCCGGCAGCAGGTGTCGGAAAGTCGTTTGGGTAGTGCGACCGCGGCAACGGCGGCAATGGGCTCCCCGGCCATGGCGGCGATGTCGGAAAGGTTTCTGGCAAGCGCCTTTCTGCCTGCGGCTTCTGGTCCGTGCTCGTTCAGCTTGAAATGCACGCCATCAAGAACCGCGTCGGTTGTGACCAGCAGCCTTGCCCCGTCGACCTGGAGTACCGCACAATCGTCACCAGGTCCGACGACAACAGCTTCGCCCTGGCCTTGATTCTGTGAGCGTATCCAGTTGATAAAGTCGAATTCACGCATGATCCGGCACATGTTACGCCCACCCAACAGCGTGAGTCAATGCGGTTGGTCGCCTTGAGAACCTTGGGTGTGCGCACCTATGATTTAGTGAGGTCAGGGGGCAGCCTCAGATCACGATAACAAAGTGAGGTGACCGCGTCGGTTGCCAAAAGGCTGCCTCGAGCCGGACAAGAGGGAGTCGGGAAATGTACCGCATTGGAATGGTTACCGCGGTTCTGGCTATGCTTATGCTGCCGGCGGGGGCAATGCTGGGTCAAAACAACAACGAAAATGGGGTTTACCAGTATGAACAACCCACCGAACAGCAACAGCAGACCAGCCACATGCCTGGCATTCACAGAGCCAATGAATTGATCGGCATGGATCTGGTTAACTCGCAAGGCGAGAAGATCGGGGAGATCGAGGAAATAGTGCTCACTGAGCAGCTTGACAAGGTGGATTATGTCGCGGTCAGCGTGGATGACAGCGAACATGATCACCATGCACTGTCTCTCGATCAACTTGAGATTCGTGACGACCAGGTCGCCGTCAATATCGACAAGGAGACTCTGCTTCAGACAAACGGATTCTCCGACGATAATTGGCCCGAAATGAAGCCTGAAGGACAGGGCCGGGAAACGATGACCGCTCAGCGAGAGCAGAGCACCGAGAATGCCCGCGAAACTCCCCAAGAAGGAATGACAGGGCAGCGCGCCCAACGCCAGCCTGTATCTGAGTTCCGATTCCGTCGCGTCAGCGAACTGAGCGGAATGGATGTTGTCAACCTTCAGGACGAGAATCTGGGCAATCTTGAGGAACTCATGCTCGACAGTCGAGAGGGCGTCATCGCCTATGGAATCGTGTCGTTCGGTGGCTTCCTTGGAATTGGCGAGAATCTCTCACCGATCCCCTGGGAGGCAGTGCAGTTCCAGCCTGACGAGGAACACCTGGTTGCAGATGCCACCAGCGAAGACCTCGAAGCGCTGAGCTTCTCCGACGACGAATGGCCCGATTTCACAGATCGCGAATACTCTCAGAGAGTCTTCGCCCAGTATAACCAGGAGCCGTACTGGCAGATCTATGGTTACGATGAACCCCAGGGACAGCTTCAGGAACAGCCCCAGAAGCCCATGGACAGGCCTATGGAGCAGCGAGAAGGCGAAGCAACTTCTGAGCAGACAAGATAACTTTCAGGGATAACCTGAAGGTTAAGGGCGTCGATTCCGTCATTGGGGACGGGATCGACGTCCGCTATTTTTCTGAAATCCTGGAGAAGCGAACAGGTAAAACCGCCCCCAGGGCGCCGATCAACCAGACCGCTATTCCGATCAACTCCAAGGTGGTTGCCTTTGCCACGTCTGCGCTGGCGGATGACCCGAAAACCACTATCCCCGCAATGCACATGCAGGCTCCGATGAATAACCGGCGGCTGCCCATTCTGGCCCCGGCTGAGTGTTTCGCCCCAGCCCAATAAGCCACAAGCGTCATCGCTACAAGAACAAGCGTCTGAAAAGCGTAACCCCATCTTTGGAAATTCCACACACTCATCTGCCAAAGCGTCGTGACCAGAAGAGCACCGGGCAGCAGGACGCCCGACAGCAACGACCTGCCTCTTCCACCCAGAAACAGGCCTCCGGAAACGATTGCCGCAGCCACAGGCAGCATGTTGTCCACCGGCCTGGTGGCAAGGGGGGAAGAACCATGATCTATCAACCAAAGCGCCCCCGCTGACGCGGACAGGGCTCCAGACACGCTCATCGCCAACACGAGAAGCAATCTACGATACCCCAAAGCCCATCCTGGAGATATCATCTCGCCGAGCATCATCGCCCCTAGCACGACCGAATAAATGACTATCACCACAAACATGCGGGTGATGTACAGGGGCTGAGCGTGTTCAATCCTCACCGGCACTTTTGGACCCTCCGCCTGGTCATCATCTTCAGGCAGGTGATCAATCTGAACAGTCATGTGCCACGTGTCGAAGACATCCGACTTCAGTGGTATCTCCCGCTCATGCGAAAAGGCGTTCATTGCAATCACGATCAGTACAGCAACCGTCAGCGTGATAACCGGGGATGGAAGGCGAGCGAATGTTGTCAGCAGGCCCTGCGCCAACCCGATACCCGCGCCGGCGATGGAGCCCGAGATGATGGCCACCACAGGATTCATGCCCGCGTTTATCAGCGTTGCGGCAATGAACCCGCCAAGTGCGCTCAGTGCCCAGATACTCAAGTCTATCGCGCCGGCTCGCAGGCACAGCAGAAAGCCCAGACCCATGAGCAGGTATACTGACGCCATTGGTCCAAGCACACTGCGAAAGACATATTGGAATTCCGAGACCTCACCGGAAACAAGCCCCGTTACGTCAATCTTCGCAGCCGGCAACAGAACCACCAGCATGCCAAGCAACAACCCGATTGTCAGGATGTCACGGGAAAGCGGTCTGGCGAGCAAAGGGGGGTGCAGAACCTGCTCGATGGTCTTGCGGCGGCGCTTCTCAACTTTGGGCGAACCAAGGGCGCTCACGGTTCACCTCCTGCGCACCGTGTGTGGACCTGGTGGTATGGATGAGCTGACAATCGCATATCCGAGGATTCTGAATAAAACAGTTTACTTACTTACTTCCGCCAGATCGACGCCAAGCACTCGCAGGGCGATATCGCGCAGGGACTGGCGCGTTCCCTGAAAATGCATCGTCCTGTGAACGTGAACCATGTCGCCGCCGACCGACAGCCGGGCTGCCGGAGAAGATGTCTCAATCTCGTAAAACGGTCCAAGCTGGCCGGCGCCTGGCGTCTCTTCACCGTCGTTGTACGTATTCACTACGTCCCCTGCGTAGGGTTGATCTTGAATCTTCCACAGACTATTGACATAAGGCAGGCGAGAGGCACCTCCGGGTAAATTGAAATGCACTATCGTCAGCAGGTTCTGTTGCGGATCGTAACTCCCCAGAACGCTCTTGGATCGCATCGGCGAAATGCCTGATTTCGCGCGATGCCGGCCGTCGCATGCAAACAACAGGTGATCGTCCTTGACCTGGCATCGATCGGGTCCCACCGGGCCGAAATAATCAGTTGTGGCTCGTGGTCCAAGCTCGGTCTCGCTACCTGGATTGAACGGTACTATCACCTTGCCGGTGGGCAAAGGTCTGAACTGTCCGATTATCCATATGCTCAGCAGGCCTGTGTCAGGGTTCCAGTCCTCTTCGCCCACATTGGCGAGCATATTGCTTGACTCGAAGGCGACCATCTTCACATCGGTTGAGATGGGGGAACCAAGCAGTTCCACCACACGTTCTCGTGAAAGTGCCCGTATGACCCGTCTGACAGCACAAGAAAATTCTGTTCCCGAATAATTCCGCACCTTCATGATTGCAGCCATGGCGACGGATCGCTTGCCTTGGCTGGTCACTCGGAACTTGCCTGTGTTGAATTCTTTGGGTGTCTTCCAGTGGGTCAGGTCGAAGGGTTCGCCTTTCTTAAACCACAGGCCGAACTGTCCCGCCTCGGGTCCCAACCAGAATCTGTCTTCGCCCCCGTAATTGTTGAAAGCCAGGTCCTGCCGGTTGTTCTCTATGAAAGACCTGTTGATCCATCCAAAACTCGCGCCGGCGCCTCCATCCAGGGTGGAAGTCATTACACGCCCCTGATATGCTGGGGCGACAGCTATACGGGCGTTTTGGTCATCGGAAATCTGCACGATTCGCGTATGTTTGGTCAGTAGATCCAGATCGTCTGCATAGGTGTTCAAGTTCATCTTGTTTTCTCCTGGAAGAGCATATTTTACTGGTATTGGAGCCTGCGAGCCAGAAGGATTTCAGCTTGATATGTTGTGCGAAACTACCTGATACGCCTACGTTTGCGCCGAACCGGTTAGAGGGGCTGAACGTATCTAAATCAAGGAGTTTCTAGGGCTTTGCGGATTTTCCAACACGTGAAATTCTGAACTTTTCGGCCTAAGCGGTCGATAGGGTAGATGCGAGGCTCGCCGGTTCGTCGGGGACCGGTGTTGATTGCTATCAGAATTTACATATAAAATGTAATAGAGCAGCCGGTAGGCGCTGGCTGCAACTTTAACGCCCGCCCCATTGGGAGAGGGAGAGTAAACAGATGTTTGAACGTTTTACGGAACGAGCGCGAAAGGTCATGGCACTTGCCAACCAGGAAGCGCAGCGATTCAACCATGAATATATCGGAACCGAGCATATTCTGCTTGGTCTGGTCAAAGAAGGTTCGGGTGTGGGCGCCAACGTGCTCAAGAATCTGGGCGTTGACTTGCACAAGGTACGCGTCGAGGTCGAAAAGCTCGTCAAGGCCGGGCCTGACATGGTCACCATGGGCAAGCTACCCACGACCCCGCGGGCGAAGAAGGTCACCGAGTATGCCATCGAAGAGGCCCGCAACCTTAACCATAACTATATAGGGACAGAGCATCTTCTGCTTGGTCTGTTACGCGAGCACGACGGAGTGGCAGCGCAGGTTCTGATGAATCTGGGGCTCAAGCTCGAAGAAGTTCGCGAAGAAGTACTGACCCTTCTGGGCGCAGGCGCCGAAGCCGAGGAAGCTGCCCCCGCCACCGCTGGTGGTGCAGGCGAACCTCAGCGAGCCAGAGCGAAGAGCAAGACACCCGCGCTGGATAGCTTCGGCAGGGACCTGACTGACCTTGCACGTGAAGGTCAGCTTGACCCGGTTATAGGCAGAGGCGACGAAATCGAAAGGGTCATACAGGTTCTGTGCCGTCGAACCAAGAACAACCCCGTCCTGCTTGGTGAAGCAGGCGTCGGTAAAACTGCCATAGTCGAAGGCTTGGCCCAGAAAATCATCTCCAACGACGTGCCCGAGCTGCTGCACGAGCGGCGCATCGTGGCGTTGGATCTCGCGATGATGGTTGCGGGCACGAAGTATCGAGGCCAGTTCGAGGAACGCATCAAGGCGGTCATGAATGAAGTCCGTCGCGCCAAGAACGTCATTCTGTTCATAGACGAGTTGCACACGCTGGTGGGAGCAGGCGGGGCGGAAGGCGCTATTGACGCCGCCAACGTACTCAAACCATCGCTGAGTAGAGGCGAGATACAGTGCATCGGCGCAACCACGATGGACGAATACCGCAAGTACATCGAGAAGGACGGCGCGCTTGAACGAAGATTCCAGACCATTATGGTCAATCCGCCCTCGAAGGACCAGACGCTTGAGATTCTCAAGGGTCTGCGCGATCGTTACGAGGCACATCACCGCGTCAGGATAACTGACATAGCCCTCGAAAAGTCCGTCGAACTGTCCAGCCGATATATCACCGGCAGGGTTCAGCCGGACAAGGCCATCGATGTCATCGATGAAGCAGGAGCGCGTATTCGCCTCAAAAGCATGACCAAGCCGCCAGATCTCGCGGGAATCGAGGCCCAGATCGAGAAGCTGCAGATCGAAAAAGACGAAGCCGTCAAAAACGCCGACTACGAACGGGCGGCTGAACTTCGCGACAAGGCCGATACACTGAGGCTCAAGAAAGAAGAGCTCCAGCAGACCTGGCGTGAAAGGGCAGCGGAGGCCGATGGAGTCGTTGACGAAGAAACAGTTGCAGAGGTCGTCTCCAAAATGACGGGCGTCCCGCTGACCAGGCTCGAGAAGGAAGAGGCCCAGCGACTGCTGGAACTCGAAAACGAGCTGCATAAGCGAGTCGTCAGCCAGGACGAAGCGATCAAGGCAGTTGCCAAAAGCATTCGTCGTGCTCGCAGTGGCCTCAAAGACCCGCGCCGACCGATGGGCAGCTTCATCTTCGCCGGGCCTTCGGGCGTCGGAAAAACCCTGCTTAGCAAGGCACTTGCCGAGTTCATGTTTGGTGACGAAGAATCGCTGATCCAGATGGACATGTCCGAGTACATGGAGAAGCACAACGTATCGAGGCTGATAGGCGCTCCTCCTGGATATGTCGGTTACGAAGAGGGTGGTCAGCTTACCGAACGCATTCGCCGTCGACCTTATGCCGTCGTCCTGCTGGACGAAATCGAGAAGGCCCATCCGGATGTCTTCAACATGCTGCTTCAGATCATGGAAGAAGGACATCTTACCGACTCGTTCGGTAGACGGGTGGACTTCCGAAATACGGTGCTGATACTCACCACGAATATCGGTGCTGATATGATCAAGTCCAAAGGTGGCTTCGGGTTTGCAAAACGAGACGAAGAAACCACCTACGAAAAGATGAAAGACATGCTGCACAAGGAAGTAGAACGCTACTTCCGACCTGAGTTCCTCAACAGGCTTGACGATATCATTGTCTTCAAGTCTCTGACAAGAGATGACCTGGTCAGTATCGTCGATTACGAACTGCGGAAGGTCCGCCAACGCCTCGGCGAAGAGCAAGGTCTGGAACTGGAGCTCACCGAAGAGGCGAAGCAGTTCCTCATCGACAAGGGCTACAACCCCGACTTCGGGGCAAGACCGCTGCGACGAGCGATTGAGCAGCACGTTGAAGATCCTATCAGTGAAGATATCTTGCGAGGCTCGTACAAGGGTAAGAACAAGATTGTCGTGTCGCTCAGAACTGAAGGCGACGACAAACACCTGTTCTTTGAAGGCAAGGAAACCCAGCCTGAGCAGAGCCTTGAAGAAGTTCACGAAGCCACATAATTCGAGCTACATTCAACGGAGTAAAAAACCCCGCCTCGGCGGGGTTTTTTGTTGCGGTATGCAATGGAGTTGCGATTAGGACAAGTCAAGGTAAAGACGTGCAAATCGACAGGTCCCCAAAAACATTATCGGACGTAAAAATAAAAAATTTTTCGACGGGTTAAATCCCGGCCGGGCCGGAAGATAAAGGCGGCCCCATATCTAACTGCGGCCATAAATGTGGT
>CAZWAT010000048.1:0-15519 GCA_964632015.1 uncultured Planctomycetaceae bacterium | reverse complement strand
GGCGGTGTTTGGAAGGCTTGATCGGATAGTGCAACTCAAGGCTCAACGGAAATCAATGGAATACATCCGGAAGTTTTTCGCGAAGATCGATAACCAAGGCTGACACCAGGCCCCGGTCAAGGAGGACCAGGCCATATGAACTTATTGTTGAAACATTCAGTCGCCGCCCGCGCGTGGATAGTCTCACTGGGCACGCGGGGCAAGGTGGCGTTGGCGGCGTCATCGACGTTGCTCGTCGCCGGTGCGCTGTGGCTGGCGGTGTTCCCGGCGGGAGCATCTTCGCTGGCGGTGGGTATTGATATCGACCCCCAAGACCTCGACGAGGCCGCCGGTGCGCTTGTTGAGAAGGGCATTGACGCACGCGTCGAGCAGGGGCGGGTGATGGTTCCCGCGGACAGCGTCAAGGCGGCGGAGCAGATCCTCGCCTCAACAGGGTTTGACGAAACGAACAACGTCTTTGAAGACGCGATCGCGCAGGACAGCATCTGGTCGTCGGCTTCTCAGAACGCTCGACGCTGGCAGGCGGCGAAAATGGCGGCGCTGGGGCGAGGTATCCGCAGGTTCCCCGGCGTCAAGCGAGCCGAGGTTCTGCTTGAAGAACCGTCGCCAAGGCATGGTGTTACCGAGCCGACGGCGGCAGTGCAGGTGACACTTGCGTCGGAGCTTGCAATGAGCCCCGAACTTCAGCAGGCGATTGTAGATCTGCTTGTCGGAAGCGTTGCGGGCCTCAATCCACAGAACGTCAGGATAGTCGATACCGCCGGACGCTCGTATCGACTGTTCGAAACTGCCGATGCGCACGGCGAAGAAACTCAACTCACACGTGCTCGAACCGCGATTACCGAACAGGTGCGGGCAGTCCTCTCGCATGTGCCCGGAACGCTGATTAACGCTCGCGTGAAGATGCGGGATGGATCCACAACATGCGAGTTGCTGTGGGTGTCATTACCGTTAAGCTACATACAGACAGTTGCGTCCGCGGGGCGGTTCGGGGACTTTCAAGCTGCAGCCGATGCATGCATGAGCAAGACCCGCTCTTCCCTTGCGGGGGCGCTTGGTCAAGCAGAAGGCGGCATCGTTGTTGATTGGCATTATGACGGGCTTGGCGAGACCAAGCAGCCGGTTCATGTCACACCCGCCTCTATGCCTCGATGGGTGCTTCCGGCGGGCGGTTCGGCATTGCTGGCGTTGGGGCTGTGGGGTGGGGCATCGATGTTGCGTCGGCGTCGCGGCAGGGGGCGCAGTGCCCTGGGCGTCCTTGAGCTTGCAAGCCCCGATGACCTGTGCGAAATACTCTCGCAGGAGCATCCGCGAATCATATCCGCTGTTCTGCACCAGTTATCGCCAGCCAAGCGCATCAGCATTTTGGAAGCGATGGACGACGCTACTCGTCACGAGGTGGAGCGTCGCCTTACCCACGATCCCGCACCAGACGCGAGAGTTCTTGAGCATGTTCAGGCGGCGCTTGAGGCCCGCGTGCAACAGTTTCTTTCGCAGCGTTCCAGCGGGAACGCTTACCACGCAGAGATCGACTCGAGCGTGCTTACCGGCGGACATGACCCGGTTGGCGACTTTGCGTTTGACGATCTGCTTGACCTTGATGACGACACGCTGGCGTCGGCAGTGTCAACGCTTGACACTCGCGGCCTGGCGGTTGCACTGCGAACCGCCGATACCCGCCTGTCGGAGAGAATTCTGAACGTTCTTGATGAAACCTCAGCCGCCGAACTCACCGAGCGGATGGAGAGTATAGGCCCGGTTCGCCTCAGCGAGGTCGAATCCGCACAGCGTCAGGTGGTTCGTGCACTTCGCACCGGCGGGAGGTACGTCTCCCACGTGGGCGAGAGGATAGCGTGAGGCACATATGAAAAGAGTCATAAAAGCTGACGATGCCGGCGAGTTCCTCAGTGAATCACCCGAGCCGGTGGAACTTGCCGACGTCGGGGTCGAGGCGAGGTTGATCATCTCACAGGCACGCCGCCAACGCGACCAGATTATCGAACACGCACGAGAGCAGGCGTCAAAAATCGAGCAGGAAGCCCAGGAAAAGGCAAAATCGCAGGCTCGGGAGCAGGGTCTGCGTGAAGGTTACGACCTTGGCGTCAAGCAGGCCAGGGACGAAATCCAGAAGACTCTCAACGCGGAAGCCGGTGAACTGAGCCGACTCGCCGGACGGATTCTTCAGGAACTGACGGCTGCGAAGGAAGAACTGATGCGCGAGGCGTCGGGCGAACTGCTAGACCTGGCGATTGAAATTGCCCGCAAAGTGGTAGGTAGCGTCGCAGTGCATGATATCTCCGCAGCCAGGGCGAACCTCGCCAAGGTAATCGAGCTTGTTGATCCGGCGCCGGAGTTACTGGTGAAGGTCAACCCCGAACAACTCGATCAGTTGCAATCACAGATGGGCGAGCTGACCGAATCTCTATGCGTTCGTGGCCTGATTCGATTGGTGGCGGATAATCGCGTCTCGCATGGTGGGGTGAGGCTTGTCACGCGACAAGGCGAGGTAGATGCGACCATCGAAACGCAGATCAGAAATGTGGTCGAGGCACTTGTCGGACCGGGTTGGGGACCTTTGCCCCAGGAGGCGTCGTGAACACGCTTGAATCATACAGGCGGGTGGTTCGCAACGTTCAACCCCTCGGGCTGACCGGTCGGGTACATGGGGTTCGGGGGCTGACCGTGACGGTTGGGGACTTTCCGGCGCCGGTGGGGGCGTCGTGCAGAATCGTCCGCAGTCAGCGAGGTATCGACGCGCGAGTGGTCGGATTCACTGGAAGACACACGCTGGTTATGCCGCTTGGATCGCCGGCGGGCATCTGCAAGGGCGACCGGGTGATATTCACTTCCGCCCAGCAGTCACTGGCGGTTGGTCGCGCCATGCTCGGGCGGATGATCGATGGCGCGGGAAGACCGATTGACGGTAAGGGTCAGATCGCATGTGAAGTCAGAGCGCCGCTTTGGCCTGCACCAATTGGCCCGATGCAGCGACGCGGCATCACCGATCCGCTCGCCACCGGAATACGCGCGATCGACGCGCTGATGACCGTCGGCATGGGGCAGAGGATGGGAATATTCAGCGGCTCGGGCGTGGGCAAGAGCGTCATGCTGGGCATGATCTCAAGGTACACATCCGCTGATGTGACGGTGATAGCGCTTATAGGGGAGCGCGGTAGGGAAGTGCGGGACTTCGTCGAACGCCAGCTTGGCCAAGACGGGCTTGAAAAGAGCGTCATTGTCGTTTCGACTAGTGAAGACCCGCCGCTGCTTCGCGTGCAGGCTGCCGCGGTTGCTTCGGCTGTGGCGGAGTACTTCAGAGACCGCGGCATGAACGTGCTGCTTCTGATGGACAGTCTCAGCCGACTCGCCACCGCACAGAGAACAGTGGGGCTCGCGGCGGGTGAACCACCAACCACGCGGGGATATCCGCCAAGCGTCTTTAATCTTCTTCCAGAACTGCTTGAACGCAGCGGCAGAACTGAACGCGGATCGATTACCGGGTTCTATACGGTTCTGGTCGAGGGTGACGACTTCTCCGAGCCCGTCGCAGACGCCGTCAGGTCTGTAACAGATGGGCACATCTGCCTGAGCAGGACACTGGCAAACCAGGGGCATTACCCGGCAATCGACGTGCTTGCGAGCATCAGCAGGGTGATGATTGACGTCGTCTCCAAGCCCCAGCTCAACAACGCCAGGGAAGTGCAGAAACTCATGGCTGCGTACGCCGAGATTCAGGACCTCGTCAGTGTTGGCGCATACAGGAGCGGCGCTAATTCACAGGGCGATCTGGCGATTGCGGCTATGGATGAAATAAACAAGTTTCTTGTCCAGGAGATTGATGAATATTCCACGCTCGATAACACGCTGGGTCGGCTGGACGAACTGCATCGGCGGATCGAGCGGATAAGACATGACCTGCAACGCCAGTAGAAAGGATGAATCATGGTTTCTAGACAGGAACGGCGTTTAGCAGTAATGCTCAGGCCCATGCGCCAGAACGAGGATATCGCGCGTCAGGCATTCGCACGCGCCAGGGGCAGGGCTCAGGAATACATGGATGAAATCGCCCGGCTGGAGGCGGAGCTTCGCGAGCAGCACGCGTGGGCGCGCAGACGCTTGAGTGAATATGACGTGCCCGCGAAGATGCAAGCATATCGATACGCGGTTGGAATGATTCAATCAAAGCTAAGAAGAATTCGTCGACTGGCCGACCAGGCCCAGCTTGATCTCGAACAGCGCCGAGTGGAATTTGCAGAGGCGCTTGCGAGAAAGAAAGCGTTCGCTCGCATGCTTGATAAATCCGCCCGCATGAGAAAAGAGCGGGTCGGATGCTCCGAGGCACGCGAGCTTGATCGCATGCACGCCGCGTCGCGGGCGTGGCAGAGACACAACAACCATGATTCGCTCGACATGTGGATGTCGGGAATTTAGGAACGCAAAGATGTGGAAGAAAGACATTGACGCCGACATGGGGCCTGCAAAGCTCAAGATAGATCTTGGCAGGCGGTGGATATGCGCCCAGCAGATAGCAAATCTCAAGCCCGGCGCGATCATCGAGCTTGACAGCCCCGCCGATGATAGCGTCGATGTGTTTGTTGGTTCGAGACTCTGGGCGAAAGGCTCGCTGGTTCGTGTGAAAGGCAACCTCTGCGTGAGAGTGCGCGATGCATCCTGCCGGTTGAGCGTGGTGTAGACGTGAAAAACAGTCGCATACATATTCTGGCGTTGTTATCGGTGCTGTGCGCGGCGCCGATGGTTCTGACTGCGCAGGAGCACACCGATAATGACGCATCGCCGTTGGCAAACCAGATCGAGCAGGAGCGCGTAGGCCAAATTGAAGAACGCAAGGTGGACGACGGAGGCGACAACGGGACGGGATGGATCAATAGCATAATCGCCCTTGGAGTGGTGGTGGGGATAATATTCCTGCTGCGATTTGCTTTGCGTCGTGTCGCCGGCGTCCGCGGAATAATCGCTCGCCCGACTGGTCCGGTGGAGGTTCTTCACCGGGTCTCGGCAGGTGCTAGACAGCAGTTGCTGCTCGTTCGCTTCGGCTCGCAATTGCTGCTGGTAGGTTCGCACATGGGCCAGATGCGAACGCTTGGTCGAGCTACCGACGAGCGGGAGGTATCACTGATCATGAGCCAGTTGTCCACGGGCAAGACCCCAGGCGATGATGAACCGAAAGGGGATTCGAAATGACGCCGGTTGAAATGCCAGGCATGCTCAACTGGGTCATGATGGGCCTGCTGATGACGGTTGCGCTTCTTGCCACATGTTTCACGCGGGTGATAGTCGTACTGGGTCTGCTCAAGCAAGCGATAGGAGCCCAGCAGCCTCCACCGCAGGTCGTGTTCGCGTTGTCGCTGTTGATTACCGTCGTAGTTATGGCCCCGGTATATACCGACGTGTATTCGCGGGCGATTGAGCCCTACTCAGCCGGTCAGCTCGACGCGCAGGCGGCGATTGGTGCGGGCGAGGGACCCGTCAGGGCATTCATGATACGCCAGCTCGAAAACACCTCGAACCGTGGCGACGTTCGACTGTTCCTGCCCAAAAAACTTGCGCGCGACAGCGAGCTTGCTTGGCGTGATGTGCCTACCGCCGCACTGGTAGCGGGGTTTGTCATCAGCGAGTTAAAAATCGCTTTTATCATCGGCGTGCAGATATTCCTGCCGTTCGTGGTGATCGATCTTCTGGTGGCGACGGTGCTCACATCCATGGGAATGTTGATGCTTCCGCCAGTGCTGATATCGCTGCCCCTGAAGCTGCTTATGTTCGTTCTTGCCGATGGTTGGCATCGCGTGGCGGGTACATTGATGCAAAGTGTTGGATGGAGCGGCTGATGGATATTGCCTCGGCAGTGGACATGGGACGAGAGGCGCTGTTGCTTACGCTGGCGCTCGGCGCGCCGATGCTCGCCGCGGGACTGGTGGTTGCACTGATCGTGTCGATCTTTCAGGCGGCTACGGGCGTGCAGGAACACACGCTGGCGCTGTTGCCCAAGATCGTGGTCATGGCCGCGGCTGCCCTGGTGACCGGGGCGTGGGGCCTTGGAAGATTGGTCGAATTTGCCGAACAGATGTTCTCGATGATGCCATGAGTGAACATGCTTGATCCTGTGACAATACTACTGGCGACGGGGCGACTGGGCGGAATGGCCTTTACCGCGCCGGTACTGTCGAACCCGGCTGTTGGAAGATCCGTTCGCGTGTTGATATCGGCTGCGCTGGCGGTGGGCTTTATGTGGGGGCGAGGCGGCGTTGTCGAGGCGTCATCGTTTATTGATCTTGCGACTCTTACTGGTGTCGAGTTCGCCATTGGTGCGGCGATGGGGCTTATGACAAGGCTGATGTTCGTCGGAGTCGAACTGGCGGCTGAGCAGGCGAGTGTGCAGATGGGAATCTCGCTTGGACAGGTCTATTCCGGAGGACCAGACAGTGCCGGGCCTATTGGCTCGCTGTTCGGAATGGTGGCTATATTGGTGTTTATCGCCATCGGCGGGTTGAATGACCTGGTGTGGGCTCTGGGGGAAAGCCTGAACATGCTGCCGGTGGGCGCATGGCTCGATGGGAGCGAACAGCACGTCCTGTCGATGATCGTCGCGGGATTGAGCGGTGCGTTCGTACTAGCGCTGAAAATTGCTGGGGGAGTGCTCGCGGCGATGCTGCTGACATCGGCGGCGTTGGGCGTGGCACAACGAATGATACCACAGGCGCACATACTATCGACGGGCCTGCCCGCACGAGCGCTGGTGGGGCTTGGAGCCTGTGCCGGCGCCCTGAAGGCAATGGGTTGGGCGATTGAAGAATACTGGACGCCACTTGGATCATTGCTTGCGACGCTCTGGAAGGGCGTGTGATGGAAGAGAACGACAACGGCGAAGACAAACAGTTTGAGCCCACTGCAATGAAGCTCGATCAGGCCAGACGCGATGGTCTGGCGCCGCGAAGTGCGGATCTCGGTGCGACAATGGCACTGATATTGTCTCTTGGCGCGATATCGGCGGTACTGCCGATGATGCTTAAACGAATCGAGTCGATGATGGCATCTATGTTATCTAACATCTCGGCAGACATGAATGTGATCGACGCCGGCACATCAGACATCATGTGGCTTGCGGGAGGGGCGATAGTTATCGGCATCGCCACGGTAGCGGGTGGCTGGTCGGCGGCGGCGATAATGGGCAACATTCGCCCCAACTCGCGCAGGCTCAGTTTCGACTGGCGGAAGATATCGATGTCGGCAGGTTTGGGGCGAATGCTTCAACGACCTGCCGGTGTACGCGCGCTGCTGGCAGTGGTGAAGGTGGCGATTGTGGGGGGCGTCCTGACGCATTCGCTTTGGAACAATGGCGTTGCAATGATGGGATTGTGGACGATGGAACCCAGCGTAATGGCCAGACGCACGCTGGCGATGATCGGATTGGCTTCATGGAAGCTCGCGGGTGCAATGGTACTTGTTGCTGTAATTGACTGGGCTTACCAGAGATGGGAATTCTATCAAAGCTTGAAAATGACGCGCCGGGAGCTTATTGAAGAGTCTAAGAAAACGCAGGTCGACGTAACGATTCGCAGGCGACGCATGAAGCGGGTAACGTAGGCGAATCGAAGAACATGGATGGATACATGGCAGGGATGCCGGATATTCTCAACAGGGCGGCTGCGGGCGTTTCAAAACACCGCGGGATGATTCTTCCGTTGGTGGCGATGAGCCTGATCCTCGTGATCATCATTCCGCTGCCAAGGCTGATGATGGATGTCCTGTTATGCGCGAGTCTCGCCATGTCGGCGCTGATTCTTCTGACGGCTTTGCAGGTCTCTACGCCTCTTGAATTCAGCGTCTTTCCATCGCTGCTGCTTATTGCGACACTTTGGAGGCTGGTGCTGAACGTCGCAAGCACCAGGCTTATATTGACGGCGGGACGCGACGGCGGTGACGCACAAGAGGCGATATACGGGGCGGGGCGGGTCATTCACGCATTCGGCGAGTTCGTGCCATCGGGCTCCCTGGCGGTCGGGTTGATTCTCTTTGGAATTCTTGTGCTGGTGCAGTTCGTGGTGATAACCAAGGGCGCAGCCCGCATCAGCGAAGTCGCCGCGAGGTTCGCGCTGGACTCGATGCCCGGAAAACAAATGGCCGTGGACGCTGAGCTAGCTGGTGGACGGATAGATTCCGCACAGGCAACTCGGCAACGAGCGAATATAGCTAGATACAGTGATTTTTATGGAGCAATGGATGGGGCGTCAAAATTCCTTCGGGGCGATGCCCTTGTTGGAATTGTCATTACGCTGGTCAACCTGCTTGGCGGGCTTTATGTGGGGATGGTCGAGTATGGGTGGACCTTGAAGGAATCCTCACAACTGTTCGCTCGCCTTACAGTGGGCGACGGCCTGGTGACACAGATTCCGGCGTTCCTTATCTCGATATCAGCGGCACTGCTGGTTAGCAGAAGTACCAGGCCAGAAGACCTAGGCAAGCGGATGATAACCCAGCTTGGTGGCAGGCCAGTGGTCCTAGGTCTCGCCGCGGGCTTTCTAGGTGTGCTGCTCTTCACACCGCTGCCAAAATTACCACTGCTGATGCTTGGCGGGGGAATGGGGCTGCTGGCATGGGTCCTCCGAAATAAGAACGTCGAACCGAAGGCGCCACAGAATCGCAAAACTCCCGCCCCCGCAAAAGATGTGCAGAATGTCGAAAAACTCCTCACGGTCGACCCGGTTCGCGTGGATCTGGGTTTTGCCCTTGTCCGCCTGGCTGACGCCGATCGCGGAGGAGAGCTTATAGATCGCATCGCTCAATTGAGGTCGACTCTGGCGGAGGAACTGGGACTGATTGTCGGCCCAGTTCGAATACGGGATGACATGAGGCTCGAGTCCCACGCATATGCGGTTTTCCTGCGCGGTGCAAAGGTTGCGTCGGGCCGGCTGTATCCTAATCAACATTTGGCAGTAGGGCCCGAGGCCAGTGCCGATCAATTGCAGGGAAGGGTCACCGTCGAACCTGTCTTCTCGACCCCGGCGGTGTGGATAGGACGTGCCCAGCACCCAAAAGCCCTGGCGCTTGGGTGCAGCCTGATTGAACCGGTAAGCGTACTGGTCGCCCATCTTGGTGAGGTCATCCGTGCACACGCGCCGGAGTTGCTGAACCGAAGGCACGTGGTAAGAATGCTCGATGGTGTTAAGGCAACAACGCCGGGACTTGTCGAGGAACTTACCTCAAAGCTGTCGATGGCGACGATACAGAAGGTGCTTCAGAACCTGCTGGCAGAGCGAGTGAGCATTCGCGATTTCGAGATGATCCTTGAATCCATCAGCGATGCCGTCTCGACCGGGGCGCAAGACGCCGATGAAATCACCGAGCGGGTGCGGGCGTCAATGGGAAGACTTCTGAGCCAGCAGTACGCCTCGCCGGACGGAAAGCTCTGGTGCGTGAGTCTGGATTCTTCCCTTGAGGAAACGTTGTGCAGCTACGTTAGTCAACATGGAAGCGGTATTCCCGCGGATGTGAACACCAAAGTCGCCAAGTCCGTCGCAAGCAGGTTGGACACCCTCCAAAAGGCCGGAAGGCAGGCGGTGGTTCTGTGTTCCCCACCGCTTAGACCAGCATTGCGAAAGATGCTCAGCGACGTTGCACCAAGGTCGGCGGTGCTGGGATACAACGAGGTCGAATTGGTCGAAGTCAATTCCGTGGCAACGGTGGGAGCTGACGAATCATGAGTCAAACGAACGTCAAGACGTACCAGGCAGCCACGATGGCACAGGCGCTTGCCCAGGTGAAAAAGGAACTTGGAAGAGATGCCGTGATCCTACGCACCAGGAGCTATCGCAAGGGTCGGCTGTGGGGCCTGTTTGGCGGCAGAGACATATGGGAAGTGAAAGCGTCGTCGAACTCCCGTTCAGTCGAGGGTAGTTACTATCCACATCCTCACGAGGGTGCTAAGGAGCCGGTGGGTGTTCGTGCCCCCGAGCCCGTAGCGGGGTCTGAAGTTGACGCCCAGGTCGGGCAGATCAGGCGCATGGTAGAAGCCCTGCTTGCAATGCAGTCTGCCCCGTCCCAGATGCCTACCGAGTTAAAGTCGCTGCGTGAACACCTGTTGAGTCAGGACGTTTACGAAGAAATCGCTGTGGATATACTCAGGAACCTGTCGCAGAACCTTACCGGTAAGGAGCTCGAAGCCCCCGACATACTTGGCGAACACCTGCTCGACAGGCTTGCCGAACGCATACTCACACGTGATTGCTCGCGTGAGGAGGTTGACGGCTGCAAGATCTGCGCCCTCATCGGCCCGACGGGTGTTGGTAAAACCACCACCATTGCCAAGCTGGCGGCTAATCACAAGTTGCGGGAAGGCAAGCGGGTGGGAATGATCACAATCGACACATACCGGATCGCCGCGGTGGATCAGTTGAAGATCTACGCCGAGATCATCGATGTTCCCCTTCATGTAGTGTTGACGGCGGGGGAGTTGAAGTCCGCGATTGAGTCGATGCGCGATTACGATGTGATCCTCATTGATACCGCCGGTAGAAGCCAGTACGACCGTCTGCGATTAAGTCAGCTTTCGGGTTTTATCAAGGCGGCGAACCCTCATGACGTTCACCTGGTTATGGCGGCAACGGCGGGCAGGGCAGCCATGAACAGCACACTTGAACGATTCGTGCAATTGGGCGCTAACAGCGTTATAGTCACAAAACTTGATGAGGCAACGACCTGCGGAAGCGTTCTTAACATTGCCGATGCGGGCAAGCTGCCAATCAGTTTCGTCACGACCGGCCAAGATGTTCCGGACGATATTCAACCAGCAGACGCAAAGCGTCTGGCGCGGTGTATTGTGGAAGGCAATCTGAATGTCGGATGATCAGGCGAGCAAATTACGGCGTTTGATGCACAAGGTGAGGCAGACTCGCACCATCGCCGTCGCCAGTGGCAAAGGCGGAGTCGGCAAGAGCAACATTGCGCTCAATCTGTCGATTTTACTGTCGGCTGCGGGCAACAGGGTTGCCCTTGTGGACGCCGACTTGGGCCTTGCCAACCTTGACGTGCTGCTGGACGTCGATACGCGGGCGAATCTCTCTCACGTCATCGCAGGTCAGCGCAGGCTTGAGGATGTCGTGGTCGATCTTCCTTGTGGCGTTCAGTTCGTGCCCGGCGCCAGTGGAATCTCCCAACTTGCCAACCTAACCGATTTCCAGCGAGCGGGCCTGCTTGATCAGCTTTCTGCCCTTGAATCCGACAACGATCTGGTTGTCGTGGACTGTGGCGCTGGAATTGGCAAAGATGTGATGGGCATGATTGTCGGAAGCGACAACGCACTTATCGTCGCCAACCCTGAACCACCAGCAATAACCGATGCCTACGCGCTGATAAAGGTGCTCAAACGGCAGGGATACTCCGGGACGGTCAGCCTACTGGTCAACATGGCCGGCGACAGGCAGGAGGCGCGCGCGACGTTCCAACGGATTTCCGGAGTCGCCAAGCAATTTCTCGACCTGAGAATACTCGATGCCGGACACGTCCTCGCCGACCAGAAAGTCACCGAAGCTGTTCGCAGACGCCAACCCTTCGTGCTGGAATACCCACGCTGTCAAGCCAGCAGGTGCCTTGCCGCACTGGCGAACAAGCTCTGTCAGGGAAGCTGGTTGGTGGGACAGAAGGAAGGCTTCTTTAGAAGGGTCGCAAACTGGTTTGGATAGACAACTTATGTGTTATCGACCCTTGAGAGGGTCAGCATTCATAAAAACTGCGGAAGTTCACTTAGGAATATGACTTACGTCTCGATAATAAGGTAAAGGCCGGAATAGCGTCACATCTGAAAAAAAGATTGTCAAAAGGTAGAATAGGTAATATAAGTAGGTTGTGCAAACTAAACAGTCTGGGTAAAATAGGTAATTCAGTTAGCCCAAGGACAAATTTGATCGCCTGTGAGGGCGTGTTCAGATTCAAAGGAGAGTTGTAATGCTCAAGAGCACTCAGTCAAAGGCCCCTCCGGAACAGGTGGCACAGTGGTGGGCTACGTTCCACAAAACCAAATGTGAGGAGGCACGAAACCGGTTGCTTGAGCACTATTTACCCATAGTTCGATATGCTGCTGAGCGAATCAGAACCAAGCTGCCCGACGAGGTCGAGGTTGACGACCTGGTATCGTCGGGAGTGTTTGGGCTCATGGACGCGGTGAACGCGTACGATCCTTCGCGTGGCGTCAAGTTTGAGACATACTGTTCCGCTCGCATCCGAGGCGCGATTCTTGATGAGCTTCGCTCGCTTGACTGGGTGCCAAGGCTAGTGCGCAGCAGGGCGCACAAGCTCAACGACGCCGTTGGTGTGCTGGAGTCAAGACTTGGCAGAAAACCCACCGAGAAGGAACTTGCCAAGGAAATGAAACTGCCCATGGAGGAATTCCGCAGACTTCAGCAGGACGCCAAAGCTGTGGGCGTGGTTTCCCTGAGCAGAAAGTGGTTCGAAACCGATTCACACAAGGACGTTCGCGAAATAGACGTTCTGGAAGACAAGCGAAGCGACGATCCCCTCCGGGTCGCCAACCGTAAAGACATAAAGGATCTGGTCACCCGCGGACTCAACAGGGCAGAGAGGCTGATAATCCTTCTGTATTATTTCGAAGAAATGACCATGAAAGAGATCGGCGAAACGCTTGATCTGTCCGAAAGCCGGGTCAGCCAGATGCATTCCGCAGTGCTCATGCGCCTGAGAAGTCAGCTCGAGCGCAGACAGAAAGAACTGCAGACGGTATAATTTAATGTCGCAATGGTGATTTGGGCTTCAGGCTTTTCGCCTCAATGCACGAGGAGCGGATCCTGAAGCCCCTTTTTTTTTACAGGGATGATGAGATGCGATTTACCAAAATGCATGGCTTGGGCAATGATTATGTGTACGTTGATTGCCGAGAACAGAAGATCGAAGACCCCGCATGCGTGGCGAAGCTTGTCAGCGATCGCCATTTCGGCATAGGCGCCGACGGGTTGATTCTGATTCTGCCCAGCGACCAGGCAGACGTGCGCATGAGAATGTTCAATGCCGACGGGTCCGAGGGTCAGATGTGTGGAAACGGCATCCGATGCGTTGCGAAATATTCTTATGATCATGGCCTGTCAAAATCAAATCCCATGCTGGTTGAAACCGCTGCGGGGATCAAGTCCATCAAGCTTACACTGGATGCGGACGGCAAGGTCGCCACAGCCACCGTCGATATGGGCAAACCCATTCTTGACGCAAGAGATATCCCTGTCAATATGCGGCAGCCCCACGTAATCGAAGTTCCCATTCGTACCGCCAAGCATGCGTACAACACGATGACTTGCGTGTCGATGGGCAACCCGCATGCAGTCATCTTCGTTGATGATATTGCGAAAGTGCCTCTCGAACAAGTCGGCCCAGAGATCGAAACCAACCCCATGTTCCCCAACAGAATCAATGTGCATTTCGTGCAGGTTCATTCCCAAAGCGAAGTGACCATGAGAACGTGGGAACGTGGAAGCGGCGTTACACTCGCGTGCGGAACAGGAGCCTCCGCCGTCTGTGTAGCAGGGGCAATCACCAAGCGAACCGCACGCGTCATACTCGCCCACCTGCCCGGCGGAGATCTGCAACTGGAATGGAAAGACAATGACAGCGTCTTTATGACCGGTCCTGCTGTGGAAGTCTTCACTGGTGACTGGCCAGGTTTGTAAGCCCGCCGATACATTCGCCATTTGCGCATGACAAAACGTTCAAAGCGTTCATGCAACCGGTTCACGCCTAACCAAGCCCAATTGCTGTAAAAAGTCGTGTGAAACCAGACTATATTTTGCTCTAGTCAATACTAATACTATGCTTCCAGTGTTCCAGTCGATCTGGCCCCTGGCGGGTGCGTCGCCCGTCGGGGGCCTGACCCCTTTATCAGCGAGTAACAAACCCCAGACACAGCGCGATGCTTGGGCGGTTGAGCGTCAGCCTGCTCAGGCCATACGTTCTCACAACCAGAATGGATTACTCCAGGCGATATTGCCCTTTGCGTCGATGCATTCGACTCGCAAATAGCCTGGGTCCCGCGGCAACTCCCGCTTGAACGTGGTCATGTCTTTGTCGCTGATGCAGGATGCTCCCCTTGAACGTCTGCAAATAAGGTTGATTCGCCGCACCGGTGAGCAGGATATCGAGATAGACCCACGTTCAATACGGATGTCGTGGATCTGTGGCCCCTGGGTCGAGTAGAACCGGCCTCTTTTGATGGCGTCGAGAATAGCGGCGGGTGTGTTCTTTCTGGCGCGAACCATAATCCAGCCTTTGCCCAAATGTTCAGGGTGATGCACATCGTCTACCGCCAGGCCCAACACGTGCTTACCGGATGCCAGCACGTCATCCCAATGAACAGCCGAGTATCCCTTGCCAATGTTGATATCGCAGCAGGTGTTATAAACTTCCAGCCCCACGAATTCTGGCGCTTTAATAAGGTTGGTGCTGGGCAGGCCACACCAGTACGGATGTGCCATCACCAGCATCACGTTCTGGGATTCGGCAAGTCGTGCAAGCTCGCCCAGCGACCGGAACTTGCGTCGCTTCCATTCTTTCTTGATTCCAAGGCACACGACGTGATAACTACTGTCGCGGATAGTGAGATTAATTTCCGTTGCCGGGATCATCAGCGGGCCTTTGGGCAAGGTCGGCGCGACGGTGCGCTTCCAGTGATCTGTCAGAAACAGGAAATCGTATCCCCTCTTGCCATACTCATGCGAAAGCTCCTCGGTAGTTAACTTCCCGTCCGATTCGGTGGAATGAGCATGGGTATTGCCTTTGAGCCATACACCGGGTGACTTGAAGAAGGATTTAGATTGCATTGCTACCTCCAGTTTGAAGAACAGCCGCTGCGAGGCGGAACCTACATAGTTACCTTTGCAGCCTCGCCGTCACAATGGAGACTATCCCTATGGCCCGAACACGTCAATCACTAACACGATATGATTGATGAATATGTTTTCGCGATAAGCGTCTGCTGTCCTATCTTCTCCAATGAACCATGTGCGATGCCTGTTATAATGCGTACTGCCCGACAGGGACGATCATGGAGAAACAGTGAAGCATTTAGCATTTATCCACGTACTGACTGCGATGCTGGTTGGAGTAATGGGGGATTCCATGCAAGCGGCGTCACAGGTTGAGGTGTTGACGATCGATCATCGAAGCATCGTCGGTATGCTGGTAGGCGTTGAACCCTCGGCTGCCATTGTTGCGGATTCGACCGGTGACATGACGAAAGTACCCCTGCGTCAGGTGAGCATGGTCAGGTTTTCTCCCCGCGCGTCTGATACGCCTCCTGCCGAAAGGGCCTGGATTGTGACGCGCGAAGGAGATTGGCTTGTTGCCGATCGCCTGCGTGTGGATGAGGGGGCGGTGTCGTTCAACAATTCACTGATCGGCCGAGTTCGCGTTGACATTACCGAAGTGATGTGGATATTTCCCCCCAGCCGAGTCGATGTTCACCAGTTGGAGATGCGATGCACTGCTGCGCTTGCCGGAAGGGTT
>CAZWAT010000047.1:0-15592 GCA_964632015.1 uncultured Planctomycetaceae bacterium | reverse complement strand
GTAGTACCGCTATAGTCGAGAATCGTAATTACCAGGCGCGTGGTCGTGGCTGCGTTGCTGATATACACAGCGTATATGTCGGTACCCGCCCCCATCTGCATCTCTTCGTCGGTCTTCTTGAATGGTGCCCAGACCAGTTCTCCGCTGTCGTTTTTGCCCTTGGAAGAGGAGGCGCTGACTTTTTCGGCATGCGAGGCGTCTACTTCCCAGGTTGCCAATTCCTGCTTGGTCAGAGCAGTTAATTCAATGACATTTTCGGTGGGGTTATCATCCTCATCTCTTTCGTAATCAGCCTCAATATCCAGCTCACCGGCGGCAATGGCTGCGTTGATGGCGGCGAGCAGATTGGTAGTGGTGGTATTGGGGCCGGTACCGATCTGGACATCATGCGCACCGACCACCGTGTCTCTGAACGTGAACGTTACAGGTCCGTGTACGCCATCATTGATAGTAATGTACTCGCCATCAGTCGGTGCCTCACTCAAGGTGATAGTCGCAGTGGCCGCTTCAGCGGGGTTCGAGTATTGAATGGCGGTCTGAGTAGGTATTGACTGGAACACGCTCGGGTTTCCGTTCCAGAACCCCATCAGGTCTACCAACTCGCCGTTGTGATATGCGAACAGCTCCGCTTGAACTCCAGCACCGACAGGGTCGAGAAGATCCACGCGGACATTCTGACCAAGGCTGTTGCGATAAATGAAGAACTCACCACCGTTGAGCGTCGTCAGAAGCAGGCGGTCTTCAAGGGTCTCAATGATGGGTGGGGCCACTTTACGTTCCTGGGTGGTGATACTCATGGATAACTCCTTTAGATGTTCGACGACTTCCAGCCAGGAGCGACCTTTGCCAACATCGGGCCCGCATCAGACTCGAAAGCCATAAACAACATCCGCAACATCCTTTACAGACGTTTCAATGTCACGCTGGCGTACCCATACATCATCCAATGCGATGATATACATCGCCGCATGCATACGCTTTGCCACGCTCAGTTGAAAAAAAGTACAAAAGATGCGCAAGCCCACACTGATACCAGCATGGACTCTCATGAAGGAATCTTCCCCGGATACTCCCAAACTGCGACCGAGGCTGTCCTTTAAACAGCACAACACGTCACACCCATCCAAATCCTTACAAATGGATGGGGCAAAACACCAAACATCCACAGGTACACTAACCTAGAAAAATGCAATCATCAAGCATCTATTTCCAAAAATACCTGATATCCACGACATGTTGTAGCATATCCCCATATTGTTACTATACTTGAATAAACGCAAACATCCTGCCATTCGATGATTTTTTGTAATCGTCAAGCCCAGGTAGGCCGGTTCATGGCATTAATGATCCCGCCCGGGCGTCCATTGGCGATGTCTTCTTCTGACCAGCAGCGCACCCGCAAATACTCCCCATATTCCCGCGGAGATCGGCTCTGGAAGATTGACTACACGAAAGCCGGTAGTCGAGATATGGCTGAAGAGAGCGGTAATTGTCAAGGTATTCTCTGAACCACAGGTGTCGGCCTCCGAATTGAAATTCTTGCCGCAGGTCCCGCAAAAATCGTCATTATCGTACAGGTACTCAATAATTTCAGCTACGTTTCCCAACTGGCAGTGTGTTCCGTAGAAACTCTGGAGTTCATATGAATCAACATCAAAAGTATCTTTGTGCACCTTGCCGACATTGGCCATTTCATCGTAATATTCATCGGTGCCGGGATATGTGTAATACCCCTCCGAGGATCCGTCGTTGTAGTGATAGGCAGCCTTGTACCATTCATCGAAAGTGGGTAGTGCAAAACCATGCCTCTCGTTAGGAAAAATGACTGTCCCATCTATGTTGAACTGGTACGTGCCGCTTTCTGTCGTGGTCTCGTCCTGGGTTCCTGTTGGCTGCTTATTCTGCAGCCAGTTAACAAATCGGCAAGCATCGACAAGATTGACGTATGAGATAGGTTTATTTGAATATTCACTCTGCACTACGTACGAATACTCCAGTTCATTCCCTTCACGCGTAATGCCGCATCCCGCTTCCATACGCTCATCGTAAAGGCCGTACGTGTCTTGTTTCGCCACAGCATTGAGAAACTCGGCATACTGGGAGACGGTGATTTCGTATTTGCCGATTTCATAGACATAGGATACCGTTCCATTCCCGTCGTCATCAGAAACATTGCCCGGATTGCCCACCTCTACCATTTCGATATCGACAGCGTTGGAAACCGTCGACGATATACACAACAAAAAAACCACAACCAATATGCCACAAGTTCTAGTCATGATTAAGCTCCTCTGTTTGGCTAGCATCTTTACGCGGACAGATAGTATCATCAGATTTACTCTTGTACAGAGCTATTTGAGCGCATATCGACACGTAGTCGACTAACGCCACAGGCACATTCAAATATATGTATGGACGTTGTCTGGTATCTTTTTTTGTGAAGCCAATGACTCCCTTGTTGTCACCTTGATCATTAACCTCAAGTTTCATCTTGGCTTGCGAATAGTGTCAGGATGCAGGAGTGCCAAAGCGGGCTATTTGTCTTGTCAGCAAAAAGTCTGCGCAAAGAAAAAATGAAATTTTTACGCGTTGTCATGCTTTTTGAACGTAAATGAGGGAACAGGCGCATTCTGCTGATAGTCTTTCATCCTGGAATAACGAAAACCCGAAAGATATTGGTAGGCACGATTAGTTTCTTTCCACAGATGCACCTGGCCCGCTATGATGCCTATTAGTCCGTATCGAGTAGTTTTAAGGAGAAACTCAATGCAAGCTATCCGATCGTTAGCCGGCGCGTCGCTGGCACTAGTATTACTGTTTGCGCCAGTAGCAGTTGGCGCCGAGACCATGCCCGCCAGCGCCCCCGCCGAGATCACTCAGGAGATGCTCGCCGAAATCGATTCGCTCGCCAAGCCCCCCACCGGGCAGGTAAGCGAGGAAGAGGCAATGAGCCTGATGACCAAGGCGATGACGGACATCATCGAGGCCTGCCAGAAGCTCGAGGCCCAATACCCCGAAGACGCCAACCTGCACATGGTCAGGATGCGCATCCTTCAGGCGGCCAGCGTCATGATGCAGTACACTCAACAGCCCAACTACCACGACCTGATCGTGGAGACCGCCACCAGCATTCTCAATTCGCCCGCGCCCGCGGAATTTCACGTTGCATGCGATCAGTTGCTCACCCGAATTAAACTGGGCGAGAACCGCGAGAGTACCCCGGATGTTTCAGCCGAAATTCAGGCCTTCATCGACAGGCATAAAGACGGCGATGCTGTCGCACAGGCAAAGCTTTATGGGCTGACTATGGCGATGCAGTTCCAGATCGAGGACTTGCAGGAACAGATCGTCGCCGATCTCACTGCAAACCACAGCGAAGACCCGATGGTTGTGCAGAACTTGCGAATGATGGGCAAGATCAGCGATATCGGCAAGCCTTTCAACGCCAATCTTACCCTTGTTGATGGCACCAACCTGACCCTTCCGGATGATCTGCTTGGAAAGGTCGTCGTGGTCGATTTCTGGGCGACGTGGTGCGGCCCCTGCAAGCAGGCGATGCCCAAGATGAAGGAATTGTACGAAAAGTACCGCCAGCAAGGTGTCGAATTCGTCGGTATCAGCCTTGATCAGGACCTCGAAACGCTCAACGCGTTCCTTGCCGAAGAAAATCTTCCGTGGGTTCAGGCATTCGATGGCCCGCAAAGCCCGGTTGCGATGCAGTACGGCATCAGGGCGATTCCCAGCGTCTGGCTGGTTGGAAAAGACGGTAAGGTCATCAGCAACGCCGCATCATCGGCTACGCTTGATGACATGATCGCCGAGGCCTTGGGCGTCCAGCCCGCCAACGCGGAGACAAAGTAAAAGCTTCATGCGTTCTCATGGGGCCGCGGGCATCAGCTCGCGGCTCCACTTCCTACAAGCCTGTGGTGGTTTTACGATGATAGATCTTCACACACACACGCTGTTATCAGATGGGGCTTTGATACCTGCAGAGCATATTCGACGGGCTCAACACACCGGATACCGCATTGTCGGCATCAGCGACCACGCTGACATGTCGACCATGGGAAGCATACTTCCCATCCTGCTTGAGGCGGCTCGAATAGAAAATGAGCTGGGTGAGGTATCGGTGCTGGTGGGCATAGAGCTTACGCATGTAAGGCCTGTGCATATCGACCAGGCTACGGCCAAGGCTCGTGATCTTGGCGCACAATACGTCATAGTTCATGGCGAGACCATCGTCGAGCCTGTGGAAAAGGGTACGAACCTCGCCGCCATCGAAGCCGGTGTTGACATCCTTGCCCACCCTGGACTGATTACGGAAGACGAAGTCAAGCTGGCGGCGGACAAGGGCGTCAGGCTTGAAATTTCGGGCAAATCCGGGCACAGCCTCTGCAACGGGCATGTGGCAAGTTTCGCGATGAAGCACGGCGCTACGCTCATGTTCGGCTCCGATTCGCACGAGCCCAGTCATTTTCCAAGCAGGGCCTTCGCCGAAGAGATATGCAAAGGCGCGGCGGTACCTTTAAAGAAGATCGACGAGATGTTCGCCACCGCCGAGAAGTTCGCCAGGAGCCTGATGAATCAATAATAATCCGTGGAGATACCACGGACACAAGTCGGTACGGATAATATTGCAAAAAAGGCCCGCCGGGACGAACCCGACAGGCCTTTTTTTATGATCGTTTGATCAAGCTACAGTGCGGCGATCCTTTCGATGAGATCGGCAGTACGGTTGCTGTAGCCCCACTCGTTATCGTACCACATCGTAACCTTCACCATGTCGCCATCGAGGACGATGGTGTTGGTGGAATCGAAAATTGAACTCGCGGGGTTGCCCACGATATCGGCAGAGACGACGTCATCTGTGCTGTATTCAATGATTCCCTTCATGGTGCTGTCTGCGGCGGTTCTGATCACCTCGTTGATCTCTTCAACGCTGGTCTTGCGAGCGGCAGTGAAGGTAAGGTCGGTGATGGAACCAGTGGGAACCGGAACTCGCAGGGCGTATCCGTGCAGCTTGCCCTTGAGGGCGGGGACGACTTCGCCCAGCGCCTTGGCAGCCCCGGTGGTCGTCGGGATGATGCTGACCGCGGCGGCCCTTCCACGACGCTTGTTCTTATAGGGCATATCAAGAATCGCCTGGTCATTGGTGTATGCGTGAACGGTGGTCATCAGGCCCTTGACAATACCAATTTTGTCGTTAAGCACCTTGCAGACAGGCGCCAGCGAGTTGGTAGTGCAGGAGGCGTTCGAGACGCTCTTCACGCTTGCGTTGAGAACCTCTTCATTAACGCCAAGAACGACCGTGGCGTCGGGCTTGTCTTTCGCGGGAGCGGACAGAAGAACCTTCTTCGCCCCGGCGGCGAGGTGACTGTCATATCCGGGCTTTCCGTCAGCCGCCCTCGATGTGAACCGACCTGTCGACTCAAGAACCACGTCCACACCCAGCTTGCCCCACGGAAGGTTGTTGGGGTCTTTTTCGCAGATGACCGGAATCTCCTTGCCATCTACAACCAGTGCGTCCTGCTTTGCGACGACCTTTCCGGGGAACTTGCCCTGGGTGGAATCGTATCGCAACATGTAGCCCAACGTGTCCGCGTCGAACATGTCGTTGATGGCCACGATGTCAAACTTCTCGGGATTCTGTGCCATAACCCTGAAGGCCAGGCGCCCGATGCGACCAAAACCATTGATACCTACCTTGATTGCCATTTTTCCTTGCTCCTTAGGATGTTAACGTCTGACTGCCTGGCCGCCCCTGCCTCGGCCACGTGGAAACGTAAGACTACGGATAGCATCGCGCCCTGTCAACAATCTTACGCGCGGAATTTTCAACCTCACCCATTTGAAAAGGCTCATTTGGGCGACAATCGGTAGTGGTTGATATTTGCACTTTCATCCGGCGGACAACTTTCATAAACTACGTGATTCGCGCTTGTTATTCAGCCCTGTTGTCCCTGTTATTCGTACGAATGTTGGGAAAGGAAGATTTCAGATGTTTAAAGTTGTTTCCAACGAAGTGCTTGCGCCGCAGGTTCACCGCATGGTGATCGAGGCGCCCCGTATTGCCTCCTCCCGTCGCCCGGGACAGTTCGTCATCGTTCGCCACTGCGAAGGCGCAGAGCGAATACCGCTTACAATCGCCGACGCCAACCCGGCCGCCGGTACCATCACCCTGATAATACAGGCGGTGGGCGAATCCACTACCGAGATAGTCTCCATTCCCGTCGGAGGCGACATCCGCGACGTCGCAGGCCCACTGGGCGAGCCTACCGAGATTAAAGTATGGGGCAAGGTGGTTTGCGTCGGAGGCGGCGTAGGAACCGCGGTGCTCTTCCCGCTGGCCAAAGCCCTGGCCGATGCAGGAAACCAGGTGACCACAATAATAGGCGGAAGAAGCGAACCATTCGTCATCCTTCGCAATGAACTCAAGGAGTTCTGCCACGAGGTGATGGTAACCACCGAAGATGGATCCCTGGGCACAAAAGGATTTGTCACCAATGTCCTCGGAGAAATGCTCGAAGACGAGTCGCGCCGACCCGCAGCCGTTTATGCGGTAGGTCCAGTTCCCATGATGTCGGCAGTAGCCGAGCAGACCAGGCCCACGGGCGTCAAGACCATTGTCAGCCTCAACCCCATCATGGTCGACGGTACCGGAATGTGCGGTGGCTGCCGAGTCACAGTGGGCGACAAGATCAAGTTCGCCTGCGTTGACGGACCCGAATTCGACGCCCACCAGGTCGATTTCAAAGAGCTTTCCGCCCGACAGAACACTTATAAGGAACATACCTGTCGCTGTGCCAGCAACAGGACTGAGGTGAAGTGAGAATGACGTTGACACCCAAAGAGAGAATGGCAATACCCCGTACACACATGCCCGAGCAGGATGCGAAGCGCAGGGCAGTGAATTTTGAAGAAGTGAACCTCGGACTCGCCGAGGCGCAGGCGATTCGCGAGGCACAACGCTGTATCCAGTGCAAGAACCGCCCCTGCGTTGCGGGATGTCCCGTTTCTGTGCGCATTCCTGAATTCGTCGGAGCGCTGGCGGAAGGTGATTTCAAACAGGCTGCGGAGATTCTGCGAAAAGACAACGCCCTGCCCGCAACTACCGGACGGGTCTGCCCGCAGGAGAAGCGGTGCGAATCGAAATGCGTCCGCGGCGCCAAAGGTGAGCCCGTCGCTATAGGCTGGCTCGAACGGTTCGTTGCCGACTGGGCAGACAAGAACCTCCAGCCCCCGCAACCCCCTGCCGAGAAGTCTGGCTTCAAGGTCTGCGTGGTGGGTAGCGGTCCAGGAGGTCTGACCGCGGCTGGTGAGTTGGCGAGATACGGCCACGACGTGACGGTCTTCGAGGCGCTTCATGCCGCCGGGGGCGTGTTGAGATATGGCATTCCCCAGTTCCGTCTTCCCAAGGACATCGTCGACCGCGAGGTGCGTAACCTTCAGTCGCTGGGCGTGAAGATCGAATACAACGTCATCGTCGGAAAGACCATCACCATAGACGCCATCATGAAGGAATTCGACGCCTGCTTCATCGCCAATGGCGCGGGTCTACCAACCTTCATGAACATACCGGGCGAGAATCTCAAGGGCGTGTACAGCGCCAATGAATACCTCACCCGCGTAAACCTGATGGGGGCGTACAAAGGCGAACAGAGTAGAACCCCCGTCGCCCAAGGAAAAACGGCAGTGGTGTTCGGCGGCGGAAACACCGCAATGGACGCTGTTCGAACAGCCAGACGCCTGGGGAGCGAACGAGCCGTTCTCGCCTATCGACGGGGACGCGAAGAAATGCCCGCCCGGGCCGAGGAAGTCAAACACGCACAGGAAGAAGGCGTCGAGTTCATGTTCCTCGTATCGCCCACCGAACTGCTGGGCGACGACAACGGGTGGGTCAAGGGCGTCAGGCTTCAAAAGATGGACCTCGGCGAGCCGGACGCCTCCGGGCGGCGCAGACCTGTACCCATCAAGGGTAGTGAGTTCGAGCTTCCCTCCGAGATCGCGATAGTTGCCGTCGGCACCAGTGCCAACCCTCTTCTTACGGCGACCTGCCCCGAAATGAAAACCAACAAATGGGGCAACATCGAGGCCAACGCGAACCACATGACCTCCATGCGGGGCGTATTCGCCGGTGGGGACATCGTCCGCGGTGGAGCGACCGTCATCCTTGCGATGGGAGATGGTAAAAACGCCGCTGCCGCGATCAACGAATACCTTAACAACAAATAGAACAGCCGTGGACTCAAACCTGTCGGGCTGATTCCCTCTCGGCCCTGGTGGATGGCGACATCCGCCCGGGCCGAGATTCATTTTCGCACCGCGCAAGCCTAACATTATATATGTTACCGGGCGGACTATTATCCTGCTTCTTCCATCCTTCATACCGGGCCCGAAGCGTATAGAACCGGCGGCAATGCCAGGTTCCGCCTATGTTCTTGTGCGAATTCTCGTTACGGTACAAAACGCTACTTGACCGTGATACGGCGTTTCCTGTAGACTGCGCTGGATAAGTTGAGACTGTGGTGCGGTGTTCATGGCATCGATTTTGATGTTTCGTCTTCATCCATAACTATCATCCCGCCCCAGAATCTACCTGCTGATACAGGCTTTCGCGTGGGCGTGGCATGCCATTGCCCGCGGAATACTACTATGGAAGCCTTTGCGCGCTTAAACCCTTAATAGGCAATATTTATGGCAAAAAGGGAACATCGCAAGCTCGGAGAGATACTGGCCGAATGGGGCGTCATTACCCCCACCGGTGTGCAGGAAGCAATGGAACACGCCCAGAAACAGGGAATGAGGCTCGGTGAAGCAATCATCGCCCTGGGACTGGCCGACGAGGAAGATGTAACCAAGGCCCTCGCAAGCCAACACAACATGGAGTACATCGACCTCGACCGGAATGTGATTCCGCCCGGTGAGATAAGTTCGATACCTGTTGATCTCATTCGCAAGTACCTCGTCATCCCGGCCGGAAAAGAAGAAAACCGCCTCAAAGTGATAATCTCTGACCCGCTCGCTCTTGAAGTGCTCGACCTGCTTCGCTTCCGCCTTAATTGCGAGATAGAACCCTGTCTTGGCTCACGCACCAAGCTTAGAGCGTATATCGACCAGTTCGCAAGATCGGACGTCAGCATCGACGAAGCCGTCAAAACCATGCACGCCAGCGTCGATCAGGATGTCGAAGATGTCGTCGCGGGCGATGACCAACTTGACGAAAACGCCGCCCCCATCATCAGGCTCGTGACAATGTTGATCACCCAGGCGGTCAACTCGCGGGCAAGCGATATTCACATCGAACCCATGGCCAACAGGGTGCGAGTGAGATACCGCATCGACGGCGTCTGCGTCGAACGAGACAACATCCCCAAGCGAATGCAGGGGCCCGTTCTTAACAGAATCAAGATCATGGCCAAGATCGACCTCGCCCAGCGCCGAGTTCCCCAGGACGGCAGAATTCAGATGCCCATCGCCGGCAGCCTCGTCGACTTCCGTGTATCCTCGCTTCCAGCAAACCACGGCGAAAGCATCGTCCTTCGTATTCTCAGACCCGACAGCGTACGACTGGGCATCGAGGCACTGGGTTTCGAGTCCGACGATAACAGCAGATTCAACGGCATCATCAAAAGGCCTAACGGTATCTTCCTCGTAACAGGACCGACCGGTAGCGGCAAGACCACTACCCTCTACGCCGCGATCAACGAACTCAACCGTCCAGACCGCAAAATCATCACCGCAGAAGACCCGGTCGAGTACAATTTCACCGGCGTAAACCAGGTTCAGGTCAACGATAGCATCGGTCTGACTTTCTCAAGAATCCTTCGAGCCATGCTGCGACAGGCGCCGAATATCATCCTGGTTGGTGAAATTCGTGACATGGAGGTCGCAGAAGTGGCAATTCAGGCCGCTCTTACTGGACACCTGGTTTTCAGTACACTTCACACCAACGATGCGCCCTCCGCAATTACGCGACTTATTGAAATGGGCGTCAAGCCCTTCCTCGTCGCAAGTAGTATCCAGGCCGTGCTCGCACAGAGGCTCATCAGGGTCATCTGCAAAGAGTGCAAAGAGCCCTACCCTGACCCTGACCCCAGAATGATGAAAATGCTTGGGTTTACAGAAGAAGAGCTCAAGCACATAACCCCAATGCGGGGCAAGGGTTGCAATGCTTGCCACGGTACCGGTTTCAGGGGCAGGCAGGGTATTTTCGAGTTGATGGAAATGGACAATCAGCTCAGGGAACTTGCCTTCAATCGGGCGTCGCTTTCAGAGGTGCGTCGCGCTGCCCACGCCAGCGGTATGAGGTCGCTGCTTGAAGACGGAAGACTCAAGATCGCCAAGGGCATAACCACACCCGAAGAAGTGCTCAAGACGACCCAGTTGGAGGACATGATTACAGACTAATGCAAAATCCGGCCTTTTGCCGTAATCCATTGAATTTAAACAATTTAAGAGCAATATACTCCGCCCTTTGAGATCCTGGGCATGGTCAGACCCCTTGTCCGGGCGGATAATCAACTGGAAGGAAGATTTATGGCCTTGCACATTGACAGGCTGTTGGAAACTTGCATCAAGAGAGGCGCCAGCGACCTTCACCTGCACGTCGGAAGGCAGCCGACGCTGAGGCTTCATGGTCGACTCAGACCCCTTGACACCAAGGTTCTTGAACCAGAAGACACCATCGCCCTGATGAAGTCGATCACTCCCGACCGGTGCCAGCAGGAACTCCAGGAGCAAGGCGGGACCGACTTCGGTTTCGAGTTCGGATCGGAAGGCCGCTTCAGAACGTCGGTGTTCAACCAGAAGGGCAATCTTTCGCTGGTTCTGCGTCTGATTCCTACCAAGTTGCTCAGTTTCGAGGATATCGGGCTTCCAGAGACGGTCAGGACCCTGTGTCGACGCCCGCGAGGGATGTTCCTCGTCACCGGCCCCACCGGTAGTGGTAAAACCACCACGCTGGCGACGATGATCGACTATGTCAACCACAACTTCGACAAGCACATTATTACTATCGAAGACCCGATCGAATACTACCACCCCCACCATAAATCGATGCTCTCTCAGCGTGAGGTGGGAGCGGATGTTCCAAGCTTCTCCGAGGCCCTGAGGCGAGCGTTGCGTCAGGACCCGGACGTGATTCTCGTTGGCGAGCTTCGTGACCTTGAAACCATCGAGGCGGCGTTAAGGGCAGCGGAAACCGGTCACCTTGTTTTCGGAACACTGCACACTACCAGTGCACAGGGCACCATTACCCGTATCGTCGACCAGTTCCCCGTGGACCAGCAGGAGCAGATTCGCGTTCAGTTGGCAAGTTCGCTTATCGGCGTGCTCTGCCAGGCTCTTATGCCTCGCCATGACACCAGGGGCATGATCGCCGCGTTCGAGTTCATGATGGTCACGAACGCCATTCAGAACCTCATTCGTGAAAACAAAGTGTTCAGAATCCCTTCCTCCATCCAGACGGGCAAGAAGTTCGGCATGCAGTTGCTTGACGAGCACCTTTTCCGACTGTTCACGGAGGGAAAAATCAGCGAAGAAGACGCGGTCGATCACGCACACGCCGCGGCCGAGCTTACCGAAAAAATCGAGGCGTGGCAGGCGGGCAGACCTCTGCCAACCGACGACGAGCTTCCGACCGGGGTCGAGGCACAGGCGTAAGGGCCAAGTATGCGGTGATGATTTGTATGAACCGAAATTTCAAGACCCCAAGGCATGTAAGACAGCCTGAAGGTAGAGCGTAATATGGCAACAAACCCTCCCAATCTAAGTGAACTCAAAGGAAAGCCCCTCGGGCACGTGCTTATCAAAATGGGCAAGGCGACGCGTGAACAGGTCGCCGAGGGACTTGACGTTCAGAAGGCAAAGGGCGGTCCGTTGGGCCAGATCCTCATCGATCTGGGATACATCGACGAGAAGGTCCGCTCGCTGGCGCTGGGGTACCAGGCGGGCATGGAATATATCGACCTGCCAAATGCCGAGATAGACGAAGAAGTCATCAGGCAGATTCCCCCGCAGATGGCGAACGCTTACCGCGTAGTACCCACCAATTACGACGAAGATACCCACACCCTCACAATTGCGCTTGACTCGGCGGACAACTTCAGGGCGACCGACGATCTCAAGAGGCTCATGAACTTCAACGTCGTCGCCAAGATCGCAGAGAGCGACCATCTTGACGCCGCGTTGAGCAAGCATTACGGCGTTGAAATTGAGAACATCGGCGACCTCATCAACGAAATCGCAGGCGACGATCAGTTCTCCATAATGGACAACCGCGGCGAGAGCATCGACCTTGACACCATCAAAGAGCTTGCCGACTCCAACCCCGTCAAGAGGCTCGTGAACATGGTGCTGCTTGAGGCAATTCGGCACCGCGCCAGCGACGTTCACTTCGAGCCCTTCGAAGACGAGTTCAAGATGCGCTACCGTATCGACGGCGCGCTGTACGAAATGCTTCCTCCGCCCAAGAACATCGCCGTCGCTATCGCATCCAGAATCAAGGTCATGGCCGACCTGGATATCGCCGAGAGACGAGTTCCCCAGGACGGTAGAATCGAGCTGGTCGTGCAGAATCAGCCTGTCGACCTTCGTGTGTCGGTGCTTCCGACTATGTTCGGCGAAAGCGTCGTGATGCGTGTGCTCGACAGGTCCAACATCTCGCTGGACGTCGAACGAATCGGAATGCGCGAGGACGACATGCGCATCTTCCGCCAGCTCATCAAGAGACCAAACGGCATCGTGATTGTCACCGGCCCCACCGGTAGCGGAAAGACCACCACGCTGTACTCGGCACTGAACGAGCTAAACGACGTGGGCGTGAAGATTCTCACCAGTGAAGACCCGGTCGAATACGACATTGACGGGCTCATACAGGTACCCATCAACGAGGATGTAGGCCTGACGTTCGCTCGCTGCCTGCGAAGCTTTCTGCGTCAGGACCCCGACATCGTGCTGGTTGGTGAAATTCGAGATCTCGAAACCGCCCAGATCGCCGTGCAGGCGTCGCTGACAGGTCACCTGGTCTTCTCGACGTTGCACACCAACGACGCCCCGTCCTCAATCGCTCGTCTGCTCGATTTGGGTATGGAACCGTTCCTCCTGACGGCAACGCTCGAGGGAATCGTGGCCCAACGACTGGTCAGAAGAATCTGCACACGCTGCAAAGAAGAGTACACCCCCACCGAGGAAATGCTTCTTCAGCTCAACCTCACACCCGATGACGTCGCCGGAAGAAAGTTCTACCGCGGCGTCGGCTGTGAGTATTGCAGAAACACCGGGTACAGTGGGCGTACCGCCATGTTCGAAATAATGATGCTCGATGACAACGTCAGAGAGCTCGTCATGAAGCGAAGCAGCACCAACCTGCTCCGCCAGGCGGCGAGAAAACGCGGGATGAGAACCCTTAGAGAGACCGGCCTGCTGGCGATCTTCGACGGTCAGACCACCATCGAGGAAGTCGTCTCGCAGACCCTGGATGATGACGCCGATATATAACGACGCCCAACGGCGTGACGATAGACAAAGGCATTAAGGCGTAAGGAGCGACGAACAATGCCAACGTATCAATACGAAGCGATGAACAGCGTAGGCCAACCGGTGAAAAACCAGATCGACGCGGGCACTCGTGAAGAGGCCGTCGGAAAGATCCGGGCACTGGGGTATTTTCCGACCCAGATTGTCGAGAAGGCAGCCAGAAAGGGAGGCAAAAACACAGCGACCGCTGGTGGCGCAGCCGCCCCGGCAGCGACCAGTCAGCGAAGAACCGCCGGCGCCGTACCAAAGAAGCTGCTCACGCAGTTCACGCGCCAGTTGTCAACGCTGGTGGACGCCGGTTTGCCCATTCTCAAAAGCCTTCGCATTCTCGAACAACAGCAGAAACCCGGCATGCTGCGTGTTGGTATTCGCGTTGTCGCCGACGACGTCGAAGGCGGGCAGACCCTCTCGGACGCAATGGCCAGGCACCCCAAGGCGTTCGATCGACTTTATACCAACATGGTTCGCGCCGGTGAGCTTGGTGGCGTGCTTGACATCATTCTGCAACGTCTCGCCGACTTCATGGAAAAGAGCCAGGCCCTCAAACGCAAGGTCATCGGTGCGATGATCTATCCCACCGCCGTCATCACCTTTGCCTTCGCCATCGTGGCGATGCTGCTGGTGTTCGTCGTGCCCAAGTTCCAGGAAATCTTCGACGGAATGAACGTCGATCTTCCAGGCGTGACGCAAACGCTGCTGGATTTCTCGACCTTCCTGGTCGGTGGCGGCTGGATGGTGCTTATCGGTGCACCGATAGGCATATGGTTGATGTTTAAACTCATCGGCACCAGCGAGGGCGGCAGATATTTCATCGACTCGATGAAACTGAAGATCCCCATTGCGGGCACCGTGCTGAGCAAGACCGCGATCGCGCGTTTCAGTAGAACACTTGGTACCCTGCTCGCCGCGGGCGTGCCAATTCTCGAAGCCATCAACATCACCGCCGAGACATCCGGCAACGAAGTGTTCTGCCGGGCACTGAAGAAAGTGCACGATGGCATTCGCGAAGGCGACAACTTCGCCGAACCGTTGCGACAGGCACGCATAGTCCAGCCGATGGTGGTCAACATGATCGACGTCGGCGAAGAAACGGGCGACCTCGACAAGATGCTCGAAAAAATCGCCGACACCTACGACGACGAAGTCGATACCGCCGTCAGCTCCATGACAAGCCTCATGGAACCGGTCATGGTCATCAGCCTGGGCCTGATCGTCGGCTTCATCGTCATCGCACTGTTCATGCCGATGGTCACCATGATCAACGCGGTGCAGGGATAACCGAATACAAGGAAAATTTCATGTACCACAAACAAACAACCCGACACGCGGCAAAAGGCATGACGCTGGTGGAACTGCTCATTGTCATCAGCATTATCATCATGCTCGTGAGCATTCTCATGCCCTCATTCAACGAGGTCAGAAGATCCATCTACGCCACCAAGTCAAAGGCACGTATCGCGGAACTCGCGACAGGCATCGCCGCGTTTCAGAAAGAATATAACTACTATCCGGGACAGGATAACTGGGGGGACTTTGCCAAAGGCGACAACGTGAGCGGTTCCTCAGCCCTGGCTGATGCACTGTTCCCCGAGGATGAAGAAGACAGTACCAAACGAATAGCCAAGTACGCCCCGCTTAATTTGTCAACCTCTACTGCGCAGGGGTTGACCAATTTTGCCCCGACGACTGCGGTTATGTCGTCGAAGGCGTTGTTGGCGATGAGGGCAGTATCTATCTCCCCGTAGAGGGTGATAGCTGCTGTTGAGACCCTCACGCCTCTAAAGAGGTTCCCTGTGATGGTGAGAGAGGCATTTCCAGACCATATGGTGTGGAGAGGGCATCCTGTCCAGTTCGTGAAGATGTTGTCCGACACGAGGGTCATGTTCCCGTGCCAGGAGATACCATTGGTGTGCACAGGGACGTCCGGATTGTCGAAGGTGTTGCCTGATATTTGCGTGCTGCGGGTTCTTGCCTTGCTGTGGAAAAGCCCTCCTCCGTTCCCGGACGACCTGATGAGATCGCCACAGTTTTTTATCACGTTCCCTGTAGCCACGAG
>CAZWAT010000046.1:0-15684 GCA_964632015.1 uncultured Planctomycetaceae bacterium | reverse complement strand
ATGGCCCCAGCGACACCTATGGCTTGGACTTCTCGCTTGCGCCAAAGGCGAAAGAACAGGCCCAAGGGGCGATCATGTTCTTTGTCGATGGGCTCAACGCCGAGATATTCGACGAAATGCTTCACAATGGCGAGCTTCCGGCAATCAAGAAGTATTTTGTGGATCGCGGAGCATACGCCCCATGCGCAGTCGCCTCGTTACCTTCGTCCACCCTTGCCAACCAGACCAGCATGATGACCGGGATGTTCCCAGGGCATCATGGCGTGGTGGGTACGGAATGGTTCGACCGTAGTAACCTCCTCTACAGGAACTACAACACCATCGCCCAGAAGAACACCGTCGACTTCGACCACAACTCCACGACTATCTATGAACAGTTGTCGGACAGAACCACCTGGTCGCTGTTCTTCCAGGTCCACCGTGGCGCTTCGCAGTTCATAGAGAATCGCATCAGTGGCGGAGTGAGTTATTTCTTCGGTATGTACGAGCTTACAGACAGAATTACTCTTTACAGGTTGAAGCTTGTCGCCGAGGCCGCCCAGGCGCGACAGGAATGGCCCGCGTTCATCTCTGTTTACATGCTCGCGCCGGACTTCCGCGCGTACCGCCTTGGAATAGAGCACCCCCTTTATGAGGATGCGATCAGGCATGCCGATTATCAGCTCGGGCGGGTGCTTGGAGACTTGGAATCCGCGGGTCTGCTGGATCGACTTCACCTTGTACTGTTAAGCGATCATGGCATGCACCGCGCACCGGTGCACTTCATGGTAGAGAACTATCTTGAGAAGGGGCTGGGTCTGAAACTCGCTCGCAAGAAGTATTACGAGAAGACACGGTTCAACCAGAGGTGGCAATACTATAGCAAGTACAACGTCGTTTCCATGGTGTGTGGCGACGGGTTCGCGTCGTTCTATCTTCGCCGACCCATCCGCGAGAACGGAAAGGTCGTCGGGTTCGACAGTTGGCTGCAGAGCAGCACCATCGAGGACATGGAAAACTACCCCGTCGGGAAGAATCTCGATCAAACGGTGAACCTTCCCCAGAAACTGCTCAAGCATCCTGCGGTGGACAGCCTGGCGTTCGCACTGAGCCCCGACGTGGTTCGTGTGCGACTTCGTCAGGGAGAGGTCGAGATCAGGGCTCATCGTCACCCGTCGGGCACTACCTACTCGTATCATCTCATCGAGGGGTCCGACCCCCTGGGTTGGGCCGGACACGTCCCTCCAGATGCCCTTGCGGGTAACAAGTATACCGGCAGGGAGTGGCTGGCGATGACGAACAAGACAGACTATCCAGATCTGCCCGAACAGATCGTCACATTGTTTCAGCACCACAGGGTTGGAGAGCTGGTGCTTTTCGCTGCCGACGGTTATGACTTCCGCGACAACAATGTCGCCGCCCATGGCGGAACCCGTGCAGTGGATATGCACGTACCGTTCATCATCGCCGGCGAGGGCATTCCTCATGGCAGGCTCGAAAACATTCGAACAGTCGATCTCAAACCAACTCTGCTTCAGTTGCTTGGTAGAGAGGTGCCCGCTGGGTTGGACGGCAGGCCGATAGACTTCAGCACCGTTGAGCCCTACTGACGCTCGATCGCACCGGCAAACAATATGCTCAAGAGCATCCCGTCAATCATGATGGTGATGCAATAAACCTCCCGCGCCTTCGTTACGCATATAGAAGTTGAGCTGCGCCCGTCCCACAGTGGGTACGGCGCCAGGATTCGTGTGTTCAAGGCAAAGGAGTAAACATGTCACGCTTCAAGGTACTGTCTGTAATCGTGCTGGTCGCGTTGGCGTTTGCCGCTCATAGCATCGCTCAAGAAGGCAGACCCGACCGGGGTGACCGTCGCGGTGATCGAGGCGACAGGCAACGCACACGCGCCCCGCGCGACAACGAGCAGATGCAGCAGCGCATGGCGCAATATCGTCAGCGAGCCGCTGAGCGGATGAAAGAGGCGTTGGGTTCCACCGACGAGGAATGGACTGTACTCCAGCCCATGGTGGAAAAAGTGCAGACCCTTGCCATGCAGGCCCGCGCGGGCGCGATGATGCGAAGCGTCAGGAGAATGGGCGCCAGAAACATCCCCGGCGCAAGAACGCCTTCCGATCTCGAAATCAAATCTCAGCAGCTTTCAGAGGTGTTGCGCAAAGAAAACGCGTCCCCTGATGAAATTCGCAACGCCCTGAAGGCCTTCAGAGACGCCAGGGAAAAGGCCAACAAGGAACTTATCCAGGCACAGAACAAGCTTCGCGAGCTGCTTACCATCCGACAGGAAGCTCAACTGGTGACCATGGGATTGCTTGACTAGGCGAGCTGATGGATAGAATCCTCGACAGGATCGAGCAACAGTGCGCATTGGATGCCAATGCCCGTCGGCGCGTCGAATCAATGATGGTCCTCGGGACCACCTTGGAAGATGCGCTGGCGAGCATTGGCGATGTACCCGAAGATCGCGTTCTGCAAATTTTGGCAGAAGAACTCGGCGTGGAGCATATCGATCTGGAATCGCACAAACCGCAGAAGAATTTCCTTGCCGACTTCCCCACACGAATTCTGCTTGAGCATCATCTTCTGCCCATTGCAATGCGGGGTGATAAGGTGCTGGTGGCTACCAGCAGGATCTTCGATACTACAGGACTTGATGAGCTTCGGATCAACACGGGTAAGGAACTCCTGCCCGCACTTGCCCCCCGCGCCGAAATCGACAGGTGCATTAAGAGTCTGCTGGGCGTCGGGGCAGACACGCTTCAATCGCTCGTTCTGGAGGCGTCTCACTCGCCCATCCAGGTGCTTGATGAGGTCGACGAGGAGAACGTCGACCTTTCGGAGGCGGCACAGGACGCCTCGATTATCAAGTTCGTCAACCAGATTCTGGCCGAGGCGATTGAGCGTCGCGCGACTGACGTTCACCTTGAACCGTTTGAAGACGCGCTGCGCGTGCGATATCGAGTTGACGGAGTGTTGCAGGAAGCCAACCTTCCCCCCGAAGTCCGTCAGTTTCAGGCGGCGATTGTCTCAAGATTGAAAATCCTCAGTCATCTGGACATCGCTGAAAAACGCCTGCCCCAGGACGGAAGAATCAAGCTGCGCATCGCCCAGCGAGAGGTGGATGTGCGAGTGTCCATCATTCCAATGCTCCATGGTGAGGCTGTGGTGCTGAGATTGCTAGACCGGTCGGCAACCTTGCTGGGTCTTGAACACCTGGGCATGTCGCCCGGCGACCGCAAGTCGTTTGAACGCGTGCTTGAACAGCCTCATGGCATCGTACTTGTCACGGGCCCGACCGGAAGCGGCAAAACAACGTCACTTTACGCGGGACTGTCACGCATCAACGACGTCGACCGCAAGATAATTACCATTGAAGACCCAATTGAATATCACCTTCGTGGAATCAACCAGATACAAGTTGCTTCGAAGGCGGGGCTTTCTTTCGCCCGCGGCCTGAGGGCGATTCTGCGACATGACCCCGACGTCATCCTCATTGGTGAAATTCGAGACAGAGAAACCGCCGAGATAGCTGTTCAGGCGTCCCTCACGGGGCACCTTGTATTTTCAACGCTTCACACCAACGACGCGCCGGGCGCGCTTACGCGTCTGGTAGACATGGGCATTGAACCTTACCTGGTGGCGTCGTCGCTTGAGGCGGTATTGGCTCAACGGCTGGTGAGGTTGATCTGCCCGAACTGCAAGCAGGAATTCGTTCCGCCCGACTGGGACGCGGTGATCGCGGAGTTTGGCGAAAATGTTCCACCCGCGATCTACTGCGGGAAGGGTTGCAGACAGTGTCAGCATACCGGGTACAGGGGAAGAACGGGCATCTTCGAGATGATGACCATCGACGAGACGATCCGTTCGTTGATTCTCGAAAACGCCTCCGGCGACAGAATCCGACAGGCGGCGATAAACCAGGGAATGAACAGCCTTCGACAGGACGGTTGGCGATTGATTCTGGAGGGCAGGACGACGGTCGAGGAAGTGCTTCGTGTCACAAAGGACGAAAGAATCAACGGCAACGGGTCGGCGCCTGACAATGGAGGGGGGCAGTGAGCAACTTCGCCTACACCGCTGTGAACACGCACGGCGAAAGAACTTCCGGCACCATCGTCGCCGCCAGCAGAACCGCGGCGATGGACCAACTCGCCACAAGGAATCTTACGCCCGTGTCACTCCAGGAGCAGGGAATCGCCAAGACACGCAAAGCTGATTCTGCTGATGAATCCGGGCAAAGGGTTCCCCAAACGTATGTCGAGGCGTTTACACGAGATCTGGCGAACCTGCTCTCCGCTGGTATTCCGCTCAGCAAGGCGTTGAACATACTTGCCCGCGAGGTCAGACACCCAGGTGCCAGGGCTCAATGGTCGGCGATTCATGACGATGTCGTCGGCGGAGAAAGTCTTGCTGACGCAATGAGCAAATGGCGAAGATCGTTCAGCCCCGTTCACGTCGCAATGGTTCGGGCCGGTGAGACCGGCGGGTTCCTCGAGACCGTGCTTGCGCAGATAACCGAGTTCCGCGAGAAGGAACGCGACCTTAAGAGTCGGGCATTGGGAGCGATTGCATACCCGGCCGTGCTGGCTGTGATCTCGACAGGCGTACTGATATTCCTTATGACATATTTTATTCCGCGATTCTCGAATATCTTCGACAGCTTTGGACCCGCGCTACCCAAACTGACGCTCGCCGTCATCGCGGTGAGCAATATCATGAGCACCTACTGGCCGGTCATCTTGCTGGTGCTGGTGGTGATGATTCTGCTTGCGCGTCGCGCCCTGAATACCGACAACGGAAGATTGATGTTCGAGGCGGCACTGCTCAAGACTCCTGGTGTGGGCACGGTAATATCACGGTTCGCCCTCGTTCGGTTCTGCAGAATGCTCGGAACGCTGCTTGAGGCCGGAGTCCCCCTTGTTGCGTCCCTGAAAGTCGCGCGAGAAGCAATCGGCAACCAGATACTCTGCGACACGGTGAAGAACGCGATTGAGCAGGTGCAACGAGGCTCGCCCCTGGCTAAAAGTTTGATGTCCGCTGGAGGAGCGCTCTTTCCGCCATCGGCAACAGAGATGATATCCGTTGCCGAAGAATCAGGCAGGCTTGACAAGGAACTCACGCGCCTGGCCAATTCATACCAGGCTGACCTTGACCGAAGGTTGAGAATCCTGGTGACGCTCGCCGAACCGGTGTTGCTGTTCATTATGGCCGGTGTTGTGGGAACAGTGGTAATCGGCATGATGCTTCCGATATTCACGCTACAGGATTACATTCAATAAACGATATGAATCAAAGGATCTGTCCATGAAATCTGTCAAAAAACGCGCTTTCACACTCATCGAGATGTTGCTTGTGCTTGTCATACTTGCCGCGCTCGCAGCGCTGGTCGTTCCCCGTTTCACCGGCAGATCTGAACAGGCCCGCGTCACGGCCGCCAAGGTGCAGATCTCGGCAATTGCCACCGCGTTAAAATCATTCGAGACCAATGTTGGTCGATTTCCAACCGAATCCGAGGGGCTTGGCGCCCTTGTGCATCAACCCGGAAATGCAAGCGGCTGGCTGGGGCCATACCTTGAGAAGCAGGTCCCGCTTGATCCGTGGGATAATCCATACATCTATCGTCACCCGGCGAGGATAGGCATAGATTTTGACGTCCTATCCACCGGCCCAGATGGGCTCGAAGGCACAGAGGACGATATTGTCAACTAATCCCCACGGCAATTCGACTGGGCGTAAAGGCGGTTTTACGCTGCTTGAGCTGATTCTGGTGCTCGCGCTGATCGGCACGGCTTTGTCGATCGCGTCGCCTTCGCTCAGCGGCTTCGCCCGCGGAAGAGATGTCGCCGATGCTGCCTCGCGCGTGCTGGCTATGACTCAGCTTGCGCGCTCGCAGTCTGCAGCCGAGGGCAGACCTTTTCGAATCCACCTTGATGAGGAAGATAACTCGATCTGGCTGGGGGCACTGAAGGGTTTCGACTACGAAGAATGGGAGAACGACTTCTGTAGAAGTTTCGACATTCCCGAGACGTTGAGCATCACCCTGTGGACTCCTCAATCAGTAAACCATGTGCAGTTCGAGCCTGACGGAATGGGCACGGAAGCACAATTCGAAATCACAGGCCTTAAAGGAAACACCTACCGCGTTATCTGCGAATCACCCAACGAGCGGTTTTACATTGAAGGTCCCGACGGGAGGTCGGCCTCATGATCGCAAGTGGGCATCATAAAGGCGCATCCGACGCGTTCACCCTTGTTGAAGTGCTTGCGACGCTTGCGCTACTGGCCATCGTGCTGCCATCAGTTATGAACGCCTTTTCAACCTGTCTGAATTCCGCCCGCGCCACGCGCGACAGGAATGTCGCTGTTGCACTGGCCCAGAGCAAGCTGCACGAGCTGACGCTGGAAGACCAATCGCATCGTTCGTTGACGGATGGTGACTTCGGTCCGGCCTGGCCCGACTACAGGTGGACGGCGACTCTCAGCGAATGGGACACCGTTCTTCAGCAGATCGAGGTGGAGGTTTTCTGGACACATAGTGGCAAAGAGCATCGCGTGGATCTTGCAACGCTTGTCAGAGCGGAGGCGGGCGAATGAGATGCGCTCGCGGACATTATCGTCCTCGTAATGACGCTATGACCCTTCTGGAGGTGCTCCTGGCGGCAATAGTAATGGCGATGCTGGCGGGCGCGTTGTTTGGAGCATTGCATGTGGGGTTCAAGGCAAAGGATTCCGCCAACGCCGCTATCGACTCCACAGCGAGATTGCACCTGGCGATGAACATGATCGAACAGGATATCCGCTCGACCCTGCCCCCTGGGGGCACTCTCGCGGGCGATTTTCAGGGCTTTGACGATGGAGGCGTCAGCACGCTGCTGCTGCACACGACGATTCCAGCCCGGCGCGATGTGCACACCCCGCACGCCGACGTTCAATGCGTGGAGTATCTCGACCAGCCCGGCGATGACGATACCTTCGTACTCGCACGATACATAACTACAAACCTTCTCTCGCCCAGCGGATTCGAAAGGATACGCGAAGTTGTCTGCCGCGACGTCACGGTCTTCGTCCTGAGATATTTCGATGGTGTGGACTGGTACGACTCGTGGGATTCGGTGGAACAGCAAAACACCCTGCCCCGCGCGGTTGAAATAGAATTGGGCATCGTCACGCCACAGGGCGTCGAACGCTCGCTGTCCAAGGTAGTGCCTCTCATCGCCTCGTCCCCCCCGGAGGACCAGCAATGACATCGCGCCATCTTCACCGCAGAAACGGCACGATTTTCATAGCCTCCATCTGGGTGCTCATCGCCCTGGCCGGTGCAGCCATAGTGTTGGCGCAAACCATGATGGTCGAAACCCACTGCTCGTTCAATCAGCTTGACGAAGCGCGCGCCTTTTCGGTTCAGCAGGCTGCGATTCAATATGTGCTGGCCGCGGTGACGGATTTTGATGGAAGGCTTGACGATGACGAACTTGAGGTCGAAGCGGTGGGCGTGGCTGATGGGTTCTTCTGGATCATCCGCAATTCCGGCCTAGGCGGCGAGATAGAGTTCGGCATTACCGATGAGACAGGCAAGATCAACCTTAATGCCGCGCCGGCGTTTGTGCTGGAGAATCTTCCCGGAATGACGCCTGATCTCGCCTCGGCCCTGCTCACTTGGCGAGGCGACGGCAGCGAGGCAGACCAGGCGGACACGCAATACTACCTCCTGCGGGATCCGCCCTACATCTGCAAGCAGTCCCCATTCGAAACCGTGGAAGAATTGCTGCTGGTGCGGGATTTCACGCCGGAGATGCTGTTCGGCAGAGACATCAACAGAAACGGAATCATTGACGAACACGAACTGCGCGAAACATCCGGCTTGGGCACAATTGGTGACGAATGGCTTGATCGCGGCCTGTATCCGTTTGTGACTGTATACTCCACGGGCTCCGGCACGGGCGATGACGAACTACTGAACGTCAACAGCGCCCAGTCGGAAAGAATCCACGAAGTGCTTGAATCGGTACTAACGGATGAAAGGCTTTCGACCGTCGCCGAAAACACCCGCAACAGAAGGCCATTCCAGAACGTTGTGCATTATTACCTGGAAAGCGGCATGACGATGGATGAGTTCCACGAGGTCGCCCACCTGCTAACCACCGGCCAAAACCAAAGGTTACAGGTGAATGTGAACACCGCCGCGGCAGGGGTACTGCAATGCCTGCCGGGCCTGGACGAAGCCGACGTTGCCGCCTTGCTGCAATGGCGAGCGACCAACTCGATGAACATACAGAGCGTGGCGTGGGTAACCGAAGTTCTCGGGAGGGAAAAGGCAATCGGTATTGGCGAATACATCACAACCACTTCGTGGCAGTATTCAGCGGATGTTCTTTCGGTCAGTGCGACGGGCAGGGCAATGCGACGATGCCGAGTGGTCATAGACGCGTCGCGCGAGGAGCCACGAATCGTTTATTTTCAGGATGCTACCGCCCTGGGCTGGCCCCTGGAGCGGGAAATTCTGGAGGAAGTGAAATCCGGCAACCTTCAGCAACAAGCTCACCAGGGCTTTGTGGGAGTACGTTAGAAAATGCTCAGGTCGAATGCCATGCTGGGTCTGGCCATATCTCCGGGCGTCATTTCCGTCGCCCAGGTCGTAGGCGCGCCCACTGAAGGCAGGGTCACGACGGCGGGGAGTTTTAAAGTCCCATCCGAGATTGTGGACAATCCTGTCGCTGTCGGAAAGGCGCTTCGAGTCTTTCTCAAGGAGAGGGGCTTTACGGCGGATCGATGCGTCATCGGCCTTGGCAGTGACGCCGTTCTCGCCAGGTCAAGAGTATTGCCTCCATGCCCCGACGATGCCGTACATGGCGCCGTTTCGTTGGCGGTTGAGCGGGAATTCACCGGCTCTGATGCCCTGTACGTTTGTGACTACATGCCTCCTGAAGCCCTGGCGCAGGGCATGTCGGTGCTGATATTGGCTGCTTTGAAGACAAAGGTGGACTTGGCGCTAGCGGTTGCGAGATCGGCCGGCGTGAAGGTTCAGGCCGTCACCTGCTGCCCTCTGGTGATTTCCGCCTGCACCTCGGGTTGCCCGGCGCACGCCCTGTTGCTGGGGCGAGACGCCCAACTGGTAACGCAGCGGGCCGACACGCCGATGATGCTCAAGCGGCTGGGACAATCATCCGATCAGGCCTTGACCGCAAACCTGGAGCGCGCACTGACGATGCTTCAGGTCAGCCAGGACAATCCTCCCCATCTGCATGTATGGGATGAAGCCGGCAACGCGGATATTCAAGAACGCCTGCAACGCAACAAGCATGTGCGAGCCACTTTCTGCGGGTATCCGCAGGATCTTGGAGTGAGGCTGGCGGAGGGATGCGCCGCTGACGTAACCGCTGTGGGCGCAACTGCACTTGCCATGTTGGGGCTTTGGAAACATGTTGCGGCAGTGGATTTTCTGCATTCGCGCCTGGCTGAGCAACCCGACAAAAGAATTGGAAGAAAGACGATCATCGCATCGGCAGTTGCGGGGATCTTCATTCTGCTTGGTGCGTGGTTCGCGTGGGACTGGCACGCGGCGTCTAGTCACGCTGCACAGTTGGAAGCCGAACTGGCGACGTTGACTCCACAGGCCCTTCAGACCCAGCAAGCCATAGACGCCGCCACGTTCGCCCGAGACTGGTTCGATCGCCGGCCAGAGATACTCGAGTGCTTCAAGGAAATCACGGCAGTGCTCCCGGAACGGGATCTGTGGATCACCAGCCTCGACATACGCGACGGCCAGAACGTGCGACTGACGGGCAAGTGCGCGTCGGAGGGCATGGCTCTTGAGTTGCTCGACGCCCTGAAGGCCTCGTCGGCTTTTGATGATATCCGCTCAGAAGGCATCAGTCAGGCAAGCACGTTGAGCAGGGAAGTATCATTCACGGTCAGATTCAGATTCGCCGGAGGGCATTGACGTGTCCTTGTCCAATAGAGAACGGTACATAGTAATCGCGGCAGTCGTGGTAACGTTGTTGCTCGTGGCCGATTACGTTGTCTTGACGCCTCTTACGCAGACGAGGGACAGGCTTGAAGCAAAGAGGTTGTCGGCGACTTTGAAGCTGCAGCAGGCAAATGACACGCTTGCCCACTACAAACGACTCACGCCCCTGTGGGCCGGCATGCACAGCGCGATGACAACCAGTCCCTCCGGCGCCGAAAGCGCGATATCCCACATCATCAGCAAATCAGCATCTGAAGCGGGAATGGTTCAGACCCTGCTCAAGCCCGACCGCCTGCCTGACCAGGCCACGCTTCCCAGAATCTCCGTTCAGTGGGCGGGGTCAGGCGGCATGAGCAATATCACAAGATTCCTGCACAAGCTTCAGACGGCGGAGCTACCGCTCAAGGTGTCCGATCTGCATATTGTCTTCAGAAAAGAAGCCACCGACAATCTCATGTTGCAGTTAAGGGTTTCGACGCTATACCTGCCCGAGGCGACCTCCGATCAACTGAAACCTGTCATTCGGGCCGATGACGCCGTTGTCCCATCGCCAAAGGTGCAACTGGACGATTACCTGATGGTGTCTGGTAAAAACATGTTTCTGAGGGATCGGCGTGTAGCTCAGGCGCCTCGCCCGCCCCAGACCAGACCCGCGCAGGTAGAAACCAGGTCGTCCGACTCACAAGAAGACCACCTTGTGTTGACAGGCATTGTTCGCCACAACAAACAGTGGTTGATTTTTCTTGAGGATACCCAAACAGGGATCCCGGTACGGGTTGCCGTGGGAGAGATGCTGGCAAACGGTATCGTGGCTGGCGCTGATCTTGATTCAATCGAATACGAAAGCAACGGCGCGTCGAGGACTGTGAGCATCGGACAGACGCTTGCGGGCAGCACGAGTCCGGCCGCCGGAAATAGTGAATCTTCAAGCAATGGAGCGGTATCTCCAGCCGACACCAACAGCATTCTTCAACGCATGCTGCAAAGACGGCGTGAACAGGAGTTGAACAGATGACGCCAGGCAGTCTACAAAGGAACGGCATCATGTGCGGATCATTCTTCATCCGAACGGTGGCTTGTGCACTCTTCCTCTCATCGGCAACTCTTGTCTGGGCACAGGACAATGGCCAAGAGGACATTGAATCCGACCAGACACAAGAAGTGACTGAAGCGCCCGAGGCTCCAGAGGTGCAGGAGGCTCAGCAAGAGGAACAGCAACAGGACGATGAAGAATCAGCCGAGATGGACCAGCCAGACGCCACCGTCGAGTTTGATAATCCTGAGGTCTTTGTGAACGAGCCTCCAGCTCAGCCTCAACCGGTCATACCTTCGGCATCTCCCATGGTCGAAAGTCTTCCGCCGTTGACACGAAGCACCGAATGCCTGACCCCGCTGGACGGAAATCAGACGCTGTTGGTGAACTTTCGTGACGCCAGCGTAGCCACCATCCTTGAATACATCTCCGAAGCTGCCGGGCTTGTGGTCTTGCAGGATGCTAGAGTGGATGGACAAGTTACCCTGATCAGCCGCCAGCCTGTAACAGTGAACGAAGCAGTGGATCTGCTCAACAGTGTTCTCAAGCACAGAGGTTATGCCGCCATTCGCATCAACCGTTTGCTGAAGATAGTGCCTCTCGAACAAGCCATGCGGGAGCTTGTGCCGATTCGATCCGGAAACGATCCGTCCAGGATTCCCCAGACCGACGCGATTATCACGCAGGTAATTCCAATCCGCCATGCCGATGCGACCCGGCTTCGACAGGACCTCGCATCACTGGTACCCGTTGGCGCCGATCTGACCGCCAACGCCGCCAGCAATTCGCTGATTTTGACCACTACCGAAGCGGGCGTGCGCAGGATAGTGGAAATCATCAGGGCAATAGACATCCACATGTCGGAGGTTACGCAGGTCAAGGTCTTCCAGTTGAAATATGCCAACGCCGCCAACGCCGCCAGGCTTATCCTCGAGATATTCCGGGACGATGAGGATGCGTCCGCCGCGAGCAGAGTTCGGCAGATGAGGCGAGCATTCATTGCTGCCAGAAACAGAGACTCGAACAACGACGAAGGAAGCGCGCCTTCTCCTAAGGTCACCGCATCCGCTGATGATCGAACCAACACGCTGGTGGTCAGTGCAACGCCCGAAGTGCTGACGATTATTGAGGAACTCGTTAAGGAGCTGGATTCTGACCCCGCTGAAGAACAGGCAGTGTTCGTCTACCACGTAAGGAATGGTCAGGCCAAGAATTTGGAGCTTGTCATCAATAGCCTATTCGGGTGGAACACGGGTACCGGAGCGACTTCTACCCGCAACGTCGGCACTACCACCACTGGCCTGAGGAACACTTCCCGCTCCGGGGCAACTGGCACCACCAGAGGGACAAGTCGCTCGACGCGAGGCGGGAGTACCACCCGAGGCACTAGAGCAGGAGACACCAGCAGAAGCTCCCGTACAACCACCAGAACGACAACTCGACAAGGCTCCACGGGTACCACTCGCACGCCGTCGGCTGCCACAGTCGCCGCAGCATCCGATCTGACCGGACAGGTCTATGTTGTCGCCGACGAAGACACCAACACTCTTCTAGTATCCACCGCCTCAACATACTTCGACAGGGTCAAGGAGATTTTGCACGATCTTGACCGACCGGTTCCACAGGTCCTCATCAAGGTGCTATTGGCCGAGGTGACGCATAAGAATACCCTCGATCTCGGCGCGGAGTTTTCGGTACTGAATCTGCGGGCAGGGGGAATGGGCCAGACAGTAGGCACAAGTTTCGGTGTGGCGGCGGCAAGCGGGGGTCTGGTCGTGAAATTGCTTGAACAGGATGTCACCGCGACTATACGCGCGTTGGCTACCACTACCAAGCTGGATGTATTGTCACGTCCATACATTCTTACAAGCGACAATCAGCCTGCCTCCATTCTCGTCGGACAGGAAGTACCCTTCATCACGAATACCCGCCTGACTGATACCGGACAGACTATCAACACCATTACGTACGATGACATCGGCATCATTCTGGAGGTGACGCCACACATCAACCCCGATGGATTGGTTACGCTTGATGTCTATCCGGAAATCTCAACCCTGACCGGAGATACCGTACCGATAAGCGAAACGCTGTCCGCTCCCGTTTTCGCCAAGAGATCGGCCCAAAGTCGCGTTGCGATCAGGGACGGGCAGACTATAGTGATAGGCGGGCTGATGGAAGACCGCATCACCGATGCGGTGAACAAGGTTCCGTTGCTAGGCGATATTCCCTTGCTCGGGGCCGCCTTCAGACGAACAATAAAGGAAAAGAGCAAGACAGAACTGCTCATCTTCCTGACCCCGCACGTTGCTCAGGCGCCTGCGAATCTGCAAGGGATGTCGGAGGATGAGCTCAAGGGTGGCACAGCCGTCCAGGACGCCGTGAGCAAGGGAGCTTTGCAGGAGCATCTTCGAGGAATGCAACGGGGCGCGCCAAACATGGCTGTCGAACCCGAAGAGTTGGGCGAGGCCCAATAATCATTGGGCACAAATTGGAGCATCACAATGCCGGTGGGTAGATTATGGTTCATCGGCCTGTCGGTGGCGTTGCTTTCGGCAGGGCCAGGGTGTCAGTCTTCGTCTGTCTCGGACTCGCCGCCGTGGCTTTCTGACGGGACATTCGATCCACAGGCGGAGCAGATGCATGAGATGTGCGGCATAATCCTCATCTTTTACATGCGGAATGAGCGCCTTCCAAGGGATTGGCAGGAACTAAAAGATTCCAGCGATACCGGCCTGGCCAAACTCGATGAACCGGGTTATATTTATCTTCCCGATACCCCCCCGATACCGGGCAGACCCGGTTATCTGTTGCTTGTGAACCCCGAACAATCATCCTCGCGCAAGCACTGGGCAATCATTGTACAATCTCACCCCGGCTCCGGGCCGCTGACGCTTCAGGTAGTGCAGATTGACGCACAAAACCTGGCTTCTGTTCTTGCCACCCAGCCATAGTGGCCTGGGCTATCCAGGATATGACAAATGAACTTCTGTTTCATTTGACAATCGCCACAACACCATTATGCTGTGAAACTTCAACCCTCGGAGACAGGCCGATGAGATTATCCGATCGTATTTCAGCTATTGGTGAAAGTGCCACCATTGCCATAACTGCCCAGGCACGCAAGATGCAGGCACAGGGTCTGGATGTTGTAAGCTTTGCAGCAGGTGAGCCGGACTTCGACACGCCGCAGTTCATCAAGGACGCCGCAAAAGCGGCCCTTGACGCTGGTGACACCAAGTACATGCCTCGTAGCGGAGAGAAGCTCCGACAGGCGATCTCGGACAAGCTCGCCAAAGACAACAATCTTCAGTACCCCTCTGACCAGATTATCATAACGTTTGGCGGCAAGCATGCGCTGTACGTCGCGTTTCAGTGCCTGATCAACCCAGGCGACAAGGTGCTGATACCCGCCCCCTATTGGGTGAGTTATACCGAAATGGTCAAGCTTGCCGGGGGTACGCCCATTATCGCAAAGGCACCCAGGGAACAGGGTTTCAAGATCACGCCCCAGCAGGTGCTGGATGCAGCCGCCCAGGGAGCGAAGATCATGATGATCAATTCACCAAACAATCCCACCGGCGTCACATACTCGCGAGAGGAACTAAGCGCAATTGCACAGGCGGTGCTAAAGACAGATATGATCGTCTTCACCGACGAGATTTATGAGAAGCTTATATACGGCGACACAAAGTTTGTCTCTTTTACCTCGCTCGATGCCGCTTTGCCCGCCAGAACAATCACGTTCAACGGACTGGCGAAGACGTTCTCAATGCCTGGCTGGAGAATCGGCTGGGCGGCAGGTCCCAAGGACGTTATTTCCGCCATGAAGAACCTCCTTAGCCACCAGACCACGAACCCCGTGAGCTTCGTCCAGGCGGGGGCACTTGCGGCGTACACCGATCCTCGCTCGGCGGAGACTGTCGAGGCAATGCGGGTACAATTCGAGAAACGCGGCAAGCACATGGCAAGCCGACTGGCATCCATGCCTGGGGTGAAATGCGTGGAACCTACCGGGGCTTTCTACTGCTTCCCTGACATCAGCGCCCATTTCGGCAGGAAGCTGGCTGAAATAGATGTCACAGACTCGACCACATTTGCCAAGGCGACCCTTGCGGGCGCACGCGCAGCCGTAGTGCCTGGTATCGAATTTGGGGACGATAACTGCGTCCGCCTGAGCTTTGCGACCAGTACGGAACAGATCAACAAAGGTCTGGACGGGCTTGAGAGAATGCTTAAGCAACCAATGTAAATAAACTCGGGCGTCCTTGTTGGGCGCCCGAGCCAGTCCGCGTCACCCGCTTTATCAAGGTTCCGAATTTCCGTCTGTGGAGGGTCGCGGAACTATTATATTATATCGGGGAACTCAGCGTTCGACGACAGTAGAAAATCCCAAACATCTGCTGTTTTTGACTACCTGCGCAGAATCCAGTCAAGCCGGCTTTCCCCCAGCACTCGAGGCCTCCACGTCCGATCAAGCAGTGGAGTAAAGGTGTTCATCGCAAGCACGGCCAGGTAAGCGGGTATCGGCGTCGCCACGTACATTTGCAGCAGCATGGCGATGGAGCCTGCTCCGATACCGAACAATATCTGACCAGTGGTTCCAATGGGCCTGGAGGTCATCTCCCCGGCGAGGAAGAACGCCGACAAAACTATCCCACCCGAGAGTATCCGATACATTATGTAGATC
>CAZWAT010000045.1:0-15857 GCA_964632015.1 uncultured Planctomycetaceae bacterium | reverse complement strand
ATGATCCTGCTCGCCTTGGGGCATTAAATCAGGTTTATCTACCATGTCATCATGGGGCACAGGCCCGTAATGCTTGCGGGCTCTATACCGGGGAGAACTGATCTTTGGGTGCTCCGCATTCTGGGCATACCCAACTGTCGGGGATGTCCTCGAAGGCGGTTCCAGGCTCGACGCCATTGTCAGGATCGCCGATCTGGGGGTCGTAAATCCAGCCGCACACGTCACATACATACTTTTGCATGCCAACTTCTCCTTAAAGTTACATCGTTCCGCCGATGAACTTGACTATGTCATTAAACGTCACTGCCAGCAGCACCGCACCCAGGAAAACAAGTCCGATGACCTGTATTATCCACATAGGCTTGGGTGCCAGCGGTTTTCCGCGGATCTTCTCGATAATCAAAAATACCGCCATCCCGCCGTCCACCACTGGAATAGGCAAAAAGTTCATTACCGCCAACGCTACCGAGATGAACGCCATAAAGTGAACCAGTTCGATGATGCCTTTCCTACCGGCCATGACGGCGTAGCTGCCTATGCCCAGCGGACCGGTCATCTCCCTGGCGTGAACCTGGCCGCTCACCAGTTGTTTGAGGCTGGCGTAGTTTGTGATAAGGAACTCCCACGTCTGCCCAATGCCCCATCCTATTGCGCTGATGGGATTTCGAATCAAAATTGTCACCTGCATTGGTTCAAAAGCCAGCGATTCCAGCACGGTGAACCCGTACATCTCTGGGTCGAATGCCTCTGAATCAAGCTCGATTTCGGTGACGTAAGCCCTGTCACCGTGCTTGCACGATATCTCGACTGTCTGGTTCTGGTTCGCCTTGAGGGCGTTATAAAGCTCTGCCCAGTTGGTTACCTCGATGTCATTGACAGCGGTGACTATTGAGCCCGGCTCGATGCCCACCAGTTGTGCGGGGCTGTTGGGTCGAACGTCGGCAGCAACCAGGTGGTTGGTGTCCAGACCTAATGCGATGCCAATTTGCGCTCGCTGACCTTTGACGTGCGGGGCGACCTTCATCGAGATGAATTTGTCGTCCCGCAACACCGTGACGCCTATCTTCTGGTCTCCGGCGTTCTGTGTCAGTTCGACCAGTCGAGCGGGGGAGGGATGACGCACCTGGGCATACTGAATTATGATGTCCTGGGGTTTGATCCCCGCATTGTCCGCTGGTGAACCCGCTTCGACGCTTTCGACTCGAACCCTGGGAATCATGCCCAGAAGCTCAAGATGTTTAAGGCTTCCGCCGACCACTTCGCCGCTGTTGAATTCGTGCCTGTCGCCCTTGGTGTCGATGGCGATTATGGTATCGCCGTCGACGTCCACCGAGTCCGCCTTCAGGCTGTTGCCGTCTTCAAAATAGAAAACCCATGTGTCAGGGGCGAACCGTAGCGTCGGCATGACGGAATGCACGCTCACCCCGTCGGAATCCTCGACGGTCACGTCGACAGGCTCGCCTGTCAGGCTTTGTTCAATGGGGGCGATATCCCAGAATTCCCGCACCGGTGAATTACCGATGGCCGTTATCCGCTGGCCGGGCTTGAAGGGCGCGGTGTCAATGTTCATGTTCTCCGGCAGACCTATCACCGGCGTCAACGCCGAGTATATGCCAAACCCCTTGCGGGTCGTGCCGATGTTGCTTTGGGTACCCGTAACGCCGATGCGGGCCTGTCCTGTGCGTGTTTGACCATTGACGTCGCGTTCGATGGTCATGGTGAACTGGTCGTCATCGTTGGCGAGTATGGCGACCATCGCGATCTTTCCGAAGTTCTGTACGTCATTGCTGATGAGCTTCATCAGCATGCTGTCGCCATCGATGCCAGTGATTCGGTCGCCGCTGGTGAGACCCTGCGATTCGGCTTCGTCGGAGTCCTGCCATTCGATCAGGGCCTCTTGGGCGGGCGAACCGGGTGTTACGTCTCCGACGACCGGTGCGGGATACTGCTTTCCGACCATTCCTATGATGACGAACAGCACCGCCGCGAAAATGAGGTTCATAATGACACCGGCCGAGACAACCGCGAATCTCGCGCCGACGCTTTTATTCTGAAACGCCCTGGGATCATACGGTGCTTTGGGCTGGTCGGGTGAATCTTCGCCAGTAGGTTTGTCGGGCGAAGCCTGGTCAGGATTGGGGGCGAAGTCGTCCTGCCCCGTCATCTTGACATATCCGCCTATTGGTAGCGCACATATGCAGTATTCGGTTTCGCCAAGCTTGACGCCTGCAACCTTCGGGCCCATTCCTATCGCGAACCGCTCAACCCTGATGCCCACGGACTTGGCGACAAGAAAATGCCCCAGTTCGTGTACGAACACCACCAGCCCCAGACCCACGAAGAAACCCAACAGCGGCCAGACCCACTGACCGAACACGTTAGCGAGATTCAGTGCAAGAAGTTCCATTCAATCCTCAATCTGTCACCGGTGGTGCGACAATACGCCCACCTTGGTTGATTCATCCGGTTATGCGCCCCTGGCGGATGCGGGGGGTACGCTGTTGGATGAGATTCGCTTTTGTACCTCGTGCTTGGCCCAGTTCTCCGCCTCGACGAGAGAATCCAGGGTCACCGAACGCTCCCATGGCGACGAGAACAGTATATCTTCGACTAGTGCTACTATGCTTCCCAAAGGAATGTTCCTGTTGAGAAAGGCTTCGACGGCGGCGTCGTTGGCGCCGTTCAGCACCGCGCCGGCGTGTCCACCGCGTCGAATCACCTCGTAACCCAGGTTTACCGCGCGCTGAAACCTTTCCTGAAGCCTGACGAAGGTCAATTCTCCGATGGCGGAAAGGTCAAAGGGCTCCTGGTGACGGTCGATGCGATCGGGCCAGCCCAGGGCGTACGCGATGGGTGTGGTCATGTCGGGCATGCCCATCTGCGCCATCACCGACCCGTCACAGAACTCCACGTAGGAATGTACGATTGATTGCGGGTGCTGAACCACCGAGATCTGCTCGGGCGCCAGGTCGAACAACCAATGCGCCTCGATCACCTCTAGCGCCTTGTTCATCATGGTGGCCGAGTCTATGGTTATCTTTCTTCCCATCATCCACGTGGGATGGTTAAGGGCGTCATCGACGGTCGCTGAAGACGCCTCGTCGGCGCTCCAGTCGCGAAGCGCGCCACCCGAGGCGGTGATTCCGACTCTTTTGACCTCTCTGTATTTTCCGGAATGAAGACATTGGAAAATGGCTGAGTGCTCGCTGTCCACCGGAAGCACCTTAACGCCTGCGGCCCTGGCAGCGGGCATGATTGTCGACCCGGCAACAACGAGCGTTTCTTTGTTGGCAATCGCCAGTGTAGAACCGCACTCTATGGCAGCAAGCGTGGGCCTGAGCCCGGCAGTTCCTACCACGCCGGTCAAAACAATGTCCGCCTTGGCGAGGCGAACCATCTCGGTCATCGCGTCTGGTCCAAAGAGCAGCTTGATGTCAGGACTCAGTTTTTTTTGCAGAACGTCCTGGGCTGATGCGTCGCAAAGCGCAACGTAGTCGGGCTTGAACTGAAGTGCCTGTCTTGCGAGAAGCTCGGCGTTGCTCCCAGCGGACATGGCGCATATGCGCATGTCGTCCCTTCCCGACACGACGTCGAGACTTTGCTTACCGATGCTGCCCGTAGAGCCCAGAAGAGCCACTCGCTTGAATTTCACGGAAATAACGCTCCTTGAACAAAATACGACGCTAGTGTACTCGTGGTGCGTGAGCAAACAAGCAAAACTCGGATGCCCGATTCGTCAGCGCTATCGGGATACGGGGCATAGTTGTAAGCTTCACCGGGTGGTTCTATAATCCGCGTTGGCAATCGCCAAGCGAGAACGGCGACTATACTACCTTGATGAGGAACAGTCCGCAGGCATGGGAATATACAATCGGCCATACTGGCGAGGCGGGGAGGGGATGCACTTTGGCGGGGCCGGTCTGCCCAGACCCTCCGTCGTGGTCAAGTGGTTGCTTATAATCAACTTCGCTGTATTCCTGGTTCAGATATTCGCCGACAGAAGCCTGGCGATAAGCGGGGTGTTTGGCGCTACGGTCAACGGGTGGTGGCAGGTCTGGCGGTACATTACGTTTCAGTTTCTTCATGCGGGCGTGTGGCATATCGCGATGAATATGCTGGGTCTGTACCTGCTTGGCTCGCCGCTGGAAAGGCAGTGGGGGTCGAGACGGTTCCTGTGGTTCTATCTTTCATGCGGGGCCTTCGCAGGTGTGCTTTATGTGGGTGTCGGGGCGATGTCATCGCTGTCGGAATTTGTGCCCCTTATCGGCGCTAGCGGAGGGGTTTTCGGCATATTGCTGGCGGACGCGGTGCTTATGCCTCACTTCCGCATACTGCTGTTATTGTTCTTTGTGCCCATACGCCTGGCGGCAGTGATTATCTTTGGAATAGCCATTCTTTCGGTGCTCTCGGCCGTCGCACAAGGCCAGACTGCTGCGGTAATGAGCCACATCGCGCACCTGGGTGGGGCGATAATGGCGGCACTATGGGTATGGTGGCCGAGGATCTCCGGGGGGCTGAACCTGCCCAGACCCGGGGGATCTACCGGGGCGTGGGAACGTAAACAACGTAAAAAGGCCCAGTTGCAGGAAGAAGTTGACCGCATCCTGCTGAAAGTGCATCAGAACGGGCTCGCAAGTCTGAGCCGGGGCGAAAGAAAATTCCTGCAAAAGGCAACCCGCATGCAACAACAGCAGGATCGTCGATACAACAACATGTAGCCTCCCGAACCGCTCACCACTGTATGCAACGGTTCGCCTGTCGCCCATTGTGCAATACCGGTTCATTGTTATCCACATCCAACCTTCACAAATGCATTGACGTACTACATATGGCGAGTTATGCTATCGGTGTCTCTATATATAGGATTGTGCAGGCGAAAAGAGGACTACCTAATGCAGTGTCCTTATTGTGGTCAGGACGAAGATAAGGTAATCGACTCTCGCGGCGCCGAGGGTGGCAAGGTCATTCGCCGTCGAAGGCAATGCCTGTCGTGTTCCCGGCGATTCACCACCTATGAGCGCATCGAGGACAATATTCGTCTGCGCGTGATGAAGAAGGACGGGTCGCGGGTTCCGTATGATCGCCAGAAGATCATCACGGGTCTGCAGAAGGCTTGCTATAAGCGTCCGGTCAGCGATGAGCAGATTCGTTCGGTCGTTGAGGCGGTCGAGGAAGATGTTTTCGTAAACTTTGAAAAAGACGTGCCTTCCAGCTTCATCGGGGACTGTGTTTCCAACCATCTTCGCAAGGTAGACAAGATCGCTTACGTTCGTTTCGCCAGCGTATATCGACAATTCACCGATGTCGGCGAGTTGATCGACGAAGCCAAGAAGATCGAAAGCGCCAACGCCACCGAGAACTCCCAGCCGACCCTTTTCTCTCCCCAGGTGCCTGATGAGCGAGGACCCAAGGAGGCGAAGTAGTGTTCAACGGGATAATGGTTTTGAAGCGTGACGGAAGCGGCGAAAACTTTGATGTTCGCAAGCTCGCCGGTACGTTCTGGCGGGTCATCGCCGGGACAGGTCGGGCGTACAAAGATGCCCAGGCCCTTGCCATTGCGGTTGAATTCTATCTTCAGCAGCGTCACAGCAGGTGTGTTTCAAGCGCAGCCGTGCTTGAAATGTCGCTGAAAGTCCTTCGTCGGGTCGGGCTTGATTCCTGTGCATGCAAGCTCGAACATGCTCATGCGTCAAGGTGTTCGCTTCGACGTCGGCTGATGGTCATGCACGATGCCGGCAGGGTGACATCATGGAACAAGAACTGGCTGGTGAACCTGACGTGTAGTTGCTGGGACGTATCGAGAACCACTGGTCGCATAGTCGCAGGTGAAATCGAGGCCAGGTTGCTGGGCTCGCCATCAGAAGTTGTTCCGCGACTGACGGTTATGAAAATGATGAACGCCTCCATGGAATCTCTGGGCCTCGCCCAGGCCGTGCCGGTGCGTCAATACGCCCTCGATGGTCTGACATGACAGACGGGGCGATATCCGCACGTACTTGAATACACAGCGAGGGGAAAAGCTTTATGCCCTTGAAAACAGCCGATTCTCGCAAGACAAAACAGGTGCTGGACAAGATCGCGTCTGAAGCCAAGGCGGTCCACAGCCGGATCTCCCGAAAGCAGAAACCCCAGATGCGCCTTCCAATTCGCGCTCTTTCCAACGTGAAGTACAAGCCGTCGAGCGGATTCTTTGAGCTTAGCGGCAAGAACAAGATTCGCACCCTGACCGTAAGCACCGTCAAGACATTCGCCCAGACGCTGAAAATGCTTTCGATGAGCAGAGATCTGATCAAGACCGGCAGGCACTCCACCAAGCGGGAAGCCTATTACCAGGCTTATAACTGGGGCGCCGCCGCGTTCGGCCAGCAGGAAGAAAGCGATACCGTCATGGACGATGTCGAAGCCTTGCTGAGCGTCAATCGCGAACAAATGAACTTTCGCGCCGACGAGCACGGCGGCGAGGTGGCGGGGGAGTTGATAGTCATCGACAAAGACCGTCGGACGGGCAAAAAGATAGAGATAGACTGCACCAGGTTCGGAAGCGGCGCTTACAGCGTGCCAACAGTGGTGGAAGATCTTGGCTTCAAGACCAAGGCGAAATTCATACTGGCGGTCGAAACAAAGGGCATGTTCGAACGCCTGGTCGAGGAGGATTTCTACGACAAGCAGCATTGCATACTTGTGTCAATGGGCGGCGTGCCCAGCAGGGCGTGCAGACGCTTCGTCCGAAGACTTGCCGACGAGTACAACATGCCGGTCTACGTGTTTACTGATGGGGATCCATATGGCTACTTCAATATTTATCGAACTTTGAAGGTTGGGTCAGGCAATGCCGCCCACCTGAATGAGTTCTTCTGCGTGCCGCAGGCGAGGTTCCTTGGCGTCACCCCATACGACATAGACGAATATGACCTTCCCACGCACCCCCTCAAGGATATCGACAAGAAACGCGCGATGGATGCGATGAAGAACGACCCGTTCATCCGCCACCACGCCGAGTGGCAAAAGGCGATATCCAAAATGCTCAAAATGTCCGTTCGTGTCGAACAGCAGGCACTTGCTAAGCACGGCCTCGATTACGTCGCGAACAAATACCTGCCCAAAAAACTCAAAGAATCACGTAAATTCTTGCCTTAGCTGTGGTTATATGGCCCCGTCTTGCCCCGGCTGCGCGATCGACTTTATTCGGTATAACCGGCACATTTGGCATAATAGTCACAAATAACAAGCTTATATTTATTGACAAAATCCATAAGTGCGTTATTATCAGTATGAAGGACCTTGAGTTGAGTCAGGCCCTGTGGACATGCGGGTTTCTGAACCTGTAATCTGCGAGCACATAAAAAGTTTCTGAGAGAGGGATGGCTGTAGTGCGGTCTTGCCGCATTTCTACAACTATCTTATTTTTGCATTTACATGTTTGGTCGAGAGATTTAGCTTGCGGTGCGTTTTCTGTGTTGACTGCGCGCCGCGAGAGTTTTGCTGCCCGGTGCATGTGGGCATGCGCTGTGAGGGTATTGAAATGAAAAAGACACAGTTGCATGGATTTGTTTCTGCCATGGTCGCGGTTCTGGCGATTTTGACAGTGGCGCCTTTGGCATGGGCTGTTGATTTGTTGCCAGCTTACGCACATGATGCCAGAGAGTCTGATGACTACGAGACGTTTGGCCCGCCCGTGGAAGTGACTGTGGCCGACGGCGGTTCATATGCCGGTATCGGTACGGTGGTTGTGGGGTTGGATGACCCTGATAATCGAGGCGTGAAGGGCATTGACTTCATGGGCTCCAGCATGGTGTTGAACGATGGTTTGAACAACACCGGCAGTGACACGACGATATCAATGGCATGGCGCACATGTACCAGGCTGGAACTGGATGGCAGGGTTATCGGCGGGTATAGCTGGGAAGGCACAGGCGTGACACAGTATCACGACGGGAGCATGGCCCTTAGCTTCGACTCTTACGGCCTAGCCGGCGACATTGTCAATCTGACCGTGCCGGGAATATTCGTTCTGACGATGGAGTATGACCCCGAGAAGCTGATCTTCGACGAAGATCAACCCGATTGGGATGAGGCGTATCTGGACTCCCTGAACTTCATTTATCTTGGCTGGCTTGACCAGACCGGCGAAGGCCTGGACGGCATGGATGAATGGAAGCGAGCTGTTGACGGCAACAACAATACCGGGTCAAAGGCCGTTGAGAATTACAAAGGTTCTTACGAGCAGTTCAAGCTGGACCATCCGGACTTCTCGCTGGTCGATTATCTTGGCTCATACGGTTCGGACATCGAAACCCACACCACTTGGGCGATTCTGGACCACAACAGCCAGTTCGCAAGCATCCCCGAGCCCACCACGGCTGCGTTGCTGATGCTTGGCGCAGTTGGTATTGCAATACGTCGCCACAGACGCTGATATAGATTTACCACAGCAGAATCCAAAGGGCGGGCGCAAGAAATTGTGCCCGCCCTTTTCGTAATATAATCAACGTGAAGTCGGCGAGTAGTGCGTGCTCGTCGTGATGACAGATACTCGCACATGGGGCGCTATCGCACGACATCACCATGCTCACGGGGGGGCGCTATCGGCACGACGCACTATGGGGTTTGTGCAACATGGTGCTTTATTGCATCGTGCCCATGCTCGAAGTAATGACACATGCGTAAAACACACACGCCTGTAAAACCCTCGCCAGTGAGGCGGGGGGGTATTCCGATCATCGTTGATGATTACGAATGCTTGAACCAGGTGGGGCCTTTGGGTTTCTTGGGTCGTTGGGTTCGCGGCGGTTTGCCGGGCGCGTGAACCGTGGTGGTGGTTGCTGCCTGTTGTGCTTCCTTCTCCCGCAGGTGTTTTCGAATGACATACTGTTCGGCGACGCCTGCGAAAGTGGAGGTCATCACGTACAGCGACAGGCCCGAGGGCATGGGATAGAAGATGAACAGCATCATGATCGGCATCATGTATGTCATCATCTTCTTTTGCTGATCCTGCTGGGGTGTGGGGGTCGCGCCGCTCATCTGCGGGTTGAGCTTGGTCTGGAAGAACATCGCCACCGCTACCAGAATCGGCAGTAGATTCAGGCTGTCACCGATGAACGGTAGCGATCTTGACCATGAGATTATCGCGTCGGGTGCTGCCAAGTCGGTCAACCAGAACGGCAGGAAAGCGGCGTGCCTGAGTTCGACCGCGGCGTTGAGTCCGCCCCAGAGGGCTATCCAGATGGGCATCTGAAGCAGCATCGGCAGGCAGCCCAGAAGGGGGGTAAGACCCTGTTCCTTGTAAAGATTCATCGTTTCGCGCTGCAGGGTTTCTTTATCGTCAGCGTATTTCTTCTTGAGGCGCTCCATCTCAGGCCCGAGTTTCTGCATCTTGAACATCAGGACCTGGCTTTTCTTGGTCAGCGGGTGCAGCAGCAGACGTACCAGCACGACCAGCACGATTATCGCCAGGCCGTAATTGTTGAACGCCAGCGAAGCGAAGATGTCCAACAGGCGAATCATCACCAGCGACAACCAGTCCACCGAGCAGAAACAGGACTGGAACTCGATCGTGCTGATATAGTTCAGGCTGGAATACAGCGGGTTATCCGCAAAAAGCCCTCGCCTTTTGGGCCCGGCGAAGATGTCGTAATCCACGCGGGTATGGGTCTCGGGGCGAAGGGTAATCGTCGAGCTGGCAAGGAAGGTTCTTTCGCCATCCTCGCCGACGGGAATCACGTCGTACCTCACCTGCTGAGGCGGCACAGGTTTGCCTTCTTGTGGCCCGTGAATGTACATCATCGACGCGAAGTACTTGTTTATCACGCCTATCCACAGCGTGTTCTGGTTGGTTTCATGTGCCCAGCCGACTTCAACGGGTCGGTACATGGTATCGTTTTTGAGGCTGGACTGATTCTTCATGTGCACGATCATCGCCTGGTCGCGAAGCTTGCCTATCGCCGCTGATCTTCGGTCCTGCCTCTGGTCCTCGCGGCGCAGGCCCGTAGCGCCATACTGCTCGATGGACAGTTCCACGTCCTGGTTGGTGTGCTTCTGGATGTCCAGGCTCATGTCGACCGAGTAGTTATCCTTGCGCACGGTGTAGGTCTTAATGATCGTCGCGAAGGGTTGAATGTCCGCCGGAGCGTCCGGGTTGGCGTAGTTGACATCTTCGAGAAGTTCATACTTAAAACTTGCCGACTCAGAGTCGTCATCACCGACCGGGGCATCTGTCTTGACCCAGTTCACAGTGTCCAGGCGTATGACGGTCTGTTCGCCACCCACTGGCTTGATTCGCAGCGAGGCAGTGGCGTAGGGAAGATACTCGCGATTCTCAACCCGTATGGGCCTGAGAAGCTGGTAATGCCCCTCAACGTGGTCATCCTCGGGTGATGCACGGCGTTTGTCATTGACCGTCTCGAAATATTCCGCCAGTCGAAGCGATCGTATGGCGGCCCCCTGCGTTGAAAGCTCAAGCTCGAATGTGTACTGTTCCGGATCCACTGATCCCAGACGCACTATCTCCTCGTTGCGGAAGCTCCTGTGATGAAACCTCGGGCCAGAAGGCGCAGCGGAGGGTTGAACCTGTCTTTGGGGCTCGGCGCTGGAATCGGGTTCCGGCTGCGGGGCGGGCCTGGTCGGCGGGGGCGCCTGGGGATCGGATATTTCGGCTGAAGATTCGTCAGGGCGAGGGGGCAACGCGGGCTGCTCCCCAGCCTGCTGCTCGGGAGATGTCACTTCCTGCTCTTGCTGGGAGGTGATCCGTTGGTAAGCAAACCAGGCACCGAACATCATGGCAGCGCCCAAAAGCATTACGACCAACACGACGATGATTCGTCTATTCACGTTTTTCTATCGCCCTTCCTTGAGTCGGCTTCCGAGATAGTTATCAAGCTCGGAGACCGCATAGACTTTTTCTGCGATTCTCTCAACATCATAAGCGACTCGTACGAACAGAATCTTGCCAGGCTCGACAACAACGTAACTTGCCCGCGGGTCGCGATCCCTCGGTTGCCCTACTGATCCGACGTTAATAAGCGCCTTTTGTCCGGATTTGAATGTGAAAACATCTTTCATCTCGTCTGGGCTGTAGAAGTCCGGCGGGTCAAGAAAGACGCCCGGCACGTGCGTGTGCCCGACGAAACACAGGTGATTAAACCTGTCAAACGAGCCGCTGATACGCCCGGGATTGCTGAAGATGTCGTCAGGAAAGAGGTACTCGTTCACGGGTCTTCGTGGGCTTCCGTGAACGAAGACCATCTCCTGGGCGTCGAGTTCCTCGCCGGTCATGACGTGCTTGACGGGCAGGGAGCCTAGAAACTCCCATCGTTTTCGGCGGGCGGCTTCGTCCGGTTCATCTTCGAGCTGCTGACGTGTCCAGTAGCATGCGGACTCCGCGCCGGCGTTGAACTTGTTGGGTTCGTACAGGACAGCGTAGTCGTGGTTGCCCATCAGCGTGACCTCGGCGTTCTGCATGACCAGATCGAGGCATTCCCTGGGCTCAGGCCCGTACCCGATGACGTCACCAAGACAGAATATGCGCGAAATGCCCCGTGAGCGGATGTCTTTAAGCACCGCCGAGAGGGCTTCCACGTTCGAATGTATGTCGCTTATGACGGCTATCATTGGTCTTCCCATGCGTAAACGACTATGCTAGTCGCTGCACAGGCAAACTGTCAAACGAGATTGCCGAGAGGACGCGTGTCTGAACGGTATTAGTTCGAAAATAGTTGGCTTTTGACGCATCGAGCGTAAAATTCGCAATTCATGAAACCATTGATTTCGCTGGCAATAGAAACCACCTGCCGACAGGGCGGGCTGGCGTTGGGTAAAGACGATGTGTTGGTGGAGGAAGATCTCTTTGACGCTTCCCGTCGGCACGCGGTGCGGATTGTGCGACGCATGGACAACCTGCTCAAGTCCCACGGCTTGAATCCGGGTGACGTGGACGAGCTTTACGTCTCCGCGGGTCCCGGAAGTTTCACGGGCACAAGGGTTGGAATCACCGTCGCACGCACGATGGCCCAGGTGTCGCATTCGCTCAAAGTCGTAGCTGTCAGCACCGCCCAGGCCATTGCCCGTAACGCCGAGGATCTGGACTGGCGGCATCTTGGCGTGGTGATGAGCAGTAAAGACAACCAGGTCTACGCCGCATTGTTTGAACGACGCGACGATGAGGCTGTGCTGACCTGTCCGGGAGAGATGGTCGACACCGCCGAATTTCTTGCCCGCTCCCCCAGGCCGATACTGCTGATAGGTGAAGCGCTCGATCATGTTGAACTGTCCGGCGAGGGTGTTTCGCACGCCCCAAGAGACTTGTTTCTGCCCCGGCCTGGGGGCGTTTGGCATATTGGCAGGCGAGAATCGTCAGCGGGCCACTTCACCGACGATCGCCAACTGCTGCCCATATACCCTCGCAAGCCCGAAGCACAACGGCTGTGGGACAACAAGCAGTAGCCAATCAGACATCGTTGTACACATAGCCCAACGAACTGCACAAGATTATGCACTTGTTTACATCATCTTACCCTTTTCGAGATACTGCGGGTGTTTATAATGGGGCTGTTTTGCGGGAATTGACAATAAATGTACGGAGGTAGGTATGGCAGCTTCCATCCATCGCGAATCGTCCAATCATCCTTTTTGGGGCCGTCGAGCATGCGTAATGGCGTTGTGCATGCTGGTCTGCGTCTTTTTGATTCCGGAGTCATCGGTATCGGCCGACGAACCTGACATGATTATGCTGTCCGGCTCACCGGATCAGATTGGAACCACCTGGGCCAAAATCAATAAACAGTCCATCATCCAATTTGTGAATACCGCTTGGCTTGATCGTGCCAAAGAGGCGGGCATAGACAGGCAAACACTGATTCAGCGAGGGGCTAGGTATGTTGAAATAGTCGAGAAGATCGCCCCGCACTGGCTTGAAGAGTCGCGCGCCGTTGCTCGCGAAACCGGGCTGGACCAGGAATTGTATCTGGCGTTCTGTGGAAGCGTTTCCCGGAGCAGATTTCTCAAGGCAAGCCCCGAAGAGGATGAAATCATCGAATGCACCTCGTTCGCCGTGCCGCAAGACAAGACCAAGGGGCGAGCGATTTTCTTTCACAAGACCAGGGACAACACTGATTACCCACAGGTGGCGGTCATTGTTGACAATGCCACGCCGGGCGTGAATAAGCTGATCGCTATCGCTGACATCGGGGCGCTGAGGGGCTTTTCCATGGCCGTCAATGAGAAAGGTCTTGCCGTCGCGGGCGATTATCCCGCTCACAAAAAGAAAGATTCATCAACGCTGGTTCTTCCCAAGGCCCAGCCCAAGTTCCGAGGCCTGATGGCTGGGGAAATTCTGCGCTACATTGTCGAGAAGGCGTCCACCTCGCAGGAGGCGCTTGATATCCTGACCGACTTCGTTGGCAAGGGATATTACGCCGGCGGCGACGTTAACGCAAGCCACTGGCTTTTCGTGGATCGCAACGGCGTGATCATCGAGGTGTGCAACAATGCCGAGCACATTGTTTCCATGGTTCACGACAAGACCTATTTCAGCAGGTTCAACAAGTCTGACCCCGCCATCCAGCTAAAATCGGCAGACGTAGTGGACTTCGCAATGTTCCGCAATGTTTCACGTGAGCGACCGGTTGTTACCCGCCAGTCCATCTCGGGCATGACAGTCGAGATTGACCCCGATTACCCCGAGCTTCTGACAGTGGCGTGGGTGTCTATCCCCGCGCGGGTGGCCGCCTATCCGATATTCATGGGCCAGAAACGCATGCCCGAGCCGTGGCTCAACGGTCAGGCGTACGCCGCGGGCAAACTCACAGCAAACTACAATCAGGACAACTGGAAGGCCCACAAGGCCCGTTTTGCCGAGATTGAAGCGCAAATGCACCAAGAAAAAGAACAACTGGTCAATGACGTAAGAGAAAGCATCGAAGCCGGCAACCCCCGCGATGCCGACATCGAGATGCTCGAAGCGTTCTCACGCGAACAGGCCCGCAGGCTCATGAGCATTCTGAAAGACCTGGCAAAGTGATTTCTGACGTGTCACGAGCGCCCGTTTATCGAATAGAAATAAACTGACACCAACGCGATACTAACAACCTGGGACAGGAGCGTTTTTCCGGCGTCGATTCCACACGGGATCATTCCTGGCACACGGGGGCTTTCCTTTTTGATGCATCCTGATAGAATCCTGCATGGAAGGATTACGAAACATGCGAGTGGATACACAGTTTTCGGTATTTCTCATAAACAAGCCGGGCGTGCTGGCTTCGGTTACGGAGGCGCTGGCGAAGGCGAGGGTGAACCTCATCGCGTTGGCGTTGATGGACAGCGGCGAGCACGGGGCGCTTCGACTGGTGTGCGACGACGCGGATAAGGCGAGGGAAGTGCTTGGGAAGGCACACGACCGTTGGACCGAAACCGATGTGGTCGTGCTGGACCTCGACAACGAGCCCGGCTCGTTCGCCGCGATAGCCAAGTTGCTGGCCGAGGAGCACGTGAATATCACCTACGCCTACTGCACCGGCGGGGCGTTCGGCGGAAAGACCACGGCCGTCTTCAAGGTGGGTGAAGTGAAGAAGACGCTGAAGCTGCTCGAAGGGTTGAAGGCTCAGAAGGCGAAATCCAAAAGCGATACCGTGAAGACCGCCAAGGGTAGGAAGGGTTAACCGGCCCTGCGCGCCTCGGCGGGTGGGGCGGGGGGATTGAGCCCCTCCGCCTGTGAGGTGGGCAGTTCCCTCCAGTTGCCGCGGTAGTGGTGTTCGCCGTTCAACGCCTCGCTGTCTGTCAGAGTGGGGATGATTCTGGCGAGCCCGTTCGCCTGCCACCTGAATTGCAGGTCGGCATCGCCCGTGTCGAGGTCAACGAAGCCGCCATCCATAATCGTCATCTCGCACAACCTGTTCGTCCACTTTCCATTGCGAATGGTCAGGCGTTTGCCGTCTAGCTCGCAGGTCAGCGACAGGTTTCCCCTTGCCATGGTTGCCCATAGTGGCGAGTCGCCAAGCACGTGTTGAAGGGCGTCGCGGTCGAGTGCGACATTACCGTCGAACTCGATTGTCCCGCGGGCGAACATACCCGAGGGCTTGTCCCATTGGCCTGAAAGTCTCACGCTCGCCTTTACCCACCCGGCGGCCTCCACGTCGAGGGGCATTCGAAGCGACCTGAAAAGTTCGCGAAGCTGGCCATGCCCAAACGGATGAGTCAGCTTGAGCTGAAGGTCGCAGTCGCGATGGTCCTGCGCCTCGCCGGTCAGCACGAAATCGTCCCGTCCGTCATGCCGACGAACCGAGATGTTGTACCTGCTTCCGTCGTGAACAAGAATCACCCGGTTGCCAACCAGCCCCAGTGCCCCGTGGGACAGCGGGATGCTGACCGCCAGTTCGTGAAGCTTGAGCACCCTTGCGCAGCCGTGGCCGGGCGGGTGAAGTCGCAGGGGTGGATCAAGGCTTCCATTATCGAGGTGAGCGCGAAGGTCGATTCCCCCTGCCTCGGTGAGGAACAATGACGGGCGGGGTGTGAAGTTGATGTCGAAGTCGGCCCAGTCGGTGCTCATCCACTGTCGCATACCATCGTCGAACAGCTTGATGTTGCGAGCACGAACCGCGCCGCCCCACGAAACATCCACCGAGCCTATGTCTATCGGACCCTGCCAATATTCCAACAACCAGCCTCGAATGCTATGTCGAATAATTGCCGGGGCGATCAGGGTTTTCGCAATCAGCAGCAGCGCCATCGCCAGAATTATCGCAATAATCGCGTGTTTGCCTGCCCGTCGGTAGAGGCGTGGACGTTGTGATTGCACCCGCTCATTTTCCTTCAGTTGTCGCGATGTCACAAGCGATTCATCCTTAACTTTGCGAAGGCCCTTGTAC
>CAZWAT010000044.1:0-15879 GCA_964632015.1 uncultured Planctomycetaceae bacterium | reverse complement strand
ACCTGTTCCACTATCTCGCAGGGACGGCACGCGTGCCCAGCATAAGCTCGAACTGGGCGAAAACCTGTCTCCAGTCGCACTCATCGCCCTGAGGCGTGGGCAACTCAAGCCCGCTGGTGTCCGGGGGGTATATCTCCCACAGTCGTTTGGAGGCATTGTGCGTCTTGCCCGTCAGTTGCGATGCAATGTCGTCCGCCCGCGACGAGTCGCCCGGCCAGCGTTCAAAACAGGTACGCTCCTGTGAAAATACTTCTTCGTGATCATCCACTGGGCCAGGGTTCCCGGGCAGAGTGAGCCATTTTCGCATGAACTCGCCTATCAGCTCTATTCTGCCCGTGTCCCAACTGTGCCCTCCCGGGGCAATCGCGGAGGCGAAAGCGTCAGCAGACCCTAGCCGCTCATACACGCCGCCGACCCGGCGCGCCGTCTGCGCGAAGAGATCCTGCGGAAAGAGATGATCGTCTCGACCCTGGGCAATCAACATCGGCCTGGGCGCGAAGCAGCCGAGCACGTGATGCATTTCGAGTTGCCCCACAATACCCGGCAAAAGGTTGCAATGGCAGTGTTTCTTCTCTTTGCGAGCGACATAATCAAAGCTGGTGGGGTACCCGCTGGACACAACCGCAGCCAGATTATCGACCAGCGCACTGAGAAACAACGTCAGCATTCCCCCACCTGAATTCCCCACGCAGCCGATTCTTCCGGAATCGACGTTGGGGTGTTTTCGTGCCCACTCAAGCCATCCCATCGCTTCCATCACTATTAATCCCTGCACGCTAAGCCCGACCTGAAAGGCCCCGGTGCAATCGCGATGGCCCATGGCAACGCGCTCGCCCTGTCCGATGTTATCGACGCACAGAACGATGGCTCCCAGCCTCGCCAGTCGCCTGCACATCTTCTGATACGCCGGGCTGAGTTTGCACCCCACGCCATGTCCACAGCACACCATTACGAACGCCAAGCGATCATTTTCGCTCATGTCCGCGGGCGTATAGAGCAGAGCCGTGGCGTTAACCCCCGGCCAGGTTGTCGCTTTAAGATGTTGCACGTTGAAGCCCGGGCACTCGGTTTTGCCCACAGGATGAATGTCAACCTGGGGTATCCACTCATCTCGCACCGCGAGGCACTGCCGCACCTTCGAGATAATCTGCGCCCTTTGAGCCTTGTCGGAGGGGTCCAATCTGGGCATGTTCAGCATTGCGTTGAGGAACCGCCTGTCGTAGGCATCGAACACGTCATGAATGTCACGCATAACTCGCACCACCTTAAAAATCGTCGGGATATAGAATAGATGTTTGGTTGCGTGATTTCCACATCCGCGTCAGCAGGCATTTGTTGTATCGCAATAAGATTGTACAATTCCGATATGGTGCGTTTTGAACCAGTTCCATGGCGCAAGCTCTCGGCTGCGTTGATGTTCATAGCGGGCGGCGACTGCGACGACTTCGCCGCTCAATCCCAGGCGCAGTCGCTGATGGTTCTCGCCAGGCGCAAGCCAAGGGCTGTGTGGTGGGCCAAAGATGGGTCATGCACAGCAGCCGCGGCGGTCATCAGCAATCCGGGAAGAACGGGTTTTCTGTTTCACAGCCCGCCCGATGCGCCGGGCGTCAACAATCACCACCTCGCCACGCTCATAGGACTGCTATGCACGGACTGCCTTGACCGTGGGCTTGGGCTTGTGCAGTCGCTGGTTGATCCCGACAGGCAAGCGACCATTGATATTCTCAAAGAGGCGGGCATGATCGAGCTTGCCCACCTTGCGTACATGCGAAGAATGCTTCCGGCCTCAAACGCCAACAAGTTGCCCGAGGTGAAGTGGATCCACCTGGGCCAGTACCGCGAAGGCGAACTCGGAGAGTTAATCTCTCACACATACATCGACTCGCAGGACTGCCCCGCCCTTGCAAACGTGCGCAAGGTTAAGGATATCATCGCGGGACACAAGGCCAGCGGCATCTTCAGGCCGGAGGGGTGGTTGATAGCAATGATTGACAACTCCCCTGCCGGGTGCGTCCTGGTGAACGATTGCGCCGACCTGACCGCGTCGGAAGTGGTTTATATGGGAGTTCACCCCGATTTCAGGCACAGAGGAATAGGACGCCGACTGCTTAACAAGGCATGTGACATCACATTTACGCGAGGAATCCGCCGAATCGAGCTCGCGGTCGATTTATGCAATTCCCGAGCGATGGCGCTCTATCAATCGCATGGATTCGTCCAAGTTCAAACAAGGCTTGCACTTGCGATGATAAACCCGGTTGACTGAATACATTGTTAACAACGTGTGAAGAAAAGTTTTTTTTGTCACACAAGGTCAAGTAATCAAAAGCCTTTGCCGGGTGTGGATAAGTAATCCATTCCTTTACGGTTGAAAGACCGTGATTTGGGGGGTAGATTCAGACTCGCTTTCGGAGAGTTGACGCAGGGTGGGTTCAACTTCTCAAATGCGTTGCCGGAAAGCAATTGATCTAGACAGGGAAGCTATACCAATGGAAAACGTAATGGTGCCGCTGCGCGCACAAGATTCAGTTGAAGCGTCGATCATCAACGAATTACGGCAGCAAATAGGTATTCAAAAATATAACGCCTGGTTTGGAAATGGCACGCGGATAGAACTTGCCGATGGCGAGCTTAGGCTCAACGCGCCGAACTTTTTCGTCGCCAACTGGATTGAATCGCACTTTCATGAAGAGCTTCGCCAAATCTGCACAGAAGTGGGCGGAACGGGGGCAGTGTCAATAAATGTAGACCCATCCATAAGCCACGGAGTTCGCAAAAAGCAGCTTGACCACCAGGCACGCCTGGTCAAATCGGCGGGCGAAGTTGCTTCGCGCAGACCCGCCAGGCGAACGACCACCAGGCACCGGTTGAATGATTTTGTCGTCGGGGAAAGCAACAAGCTGGCCTACCACGCGGCGTCCGCGATAGCGAACGGCACAGGACCCTTCATGCACCTGTTCGTTCACGGCGCGTGCGGTGTGGGCAAGACGCACCTGTTACAGGGCGTATGCAACCTCGCTGCAAAGGCGGGTTTGAAATGCAAGTACGTCACCGGAGAACAATTCACCAACGATTTTGTCGCATCCGTTCGAACCAGAAACGGAAACGCATTCAGAAACCAGTACCGCCATCTCGATCTGCTGGCAATAGACGACGTGCACTTTCTGGCGGCGAAAAAGGCGACGCAGGATGAGTTTCTTCACACGTTCAACGCCATACATTCGGCGGGAAAGAGAATCGTACTCGCCAGCGACACCCATCCCAGGCTCGTGGGAGAGATGAACGAGCAGCTCACAAGCAGATTCGTTGCGGGCATGGTCGTAAAGATCGACAGGCCCGACAGAGAGCTTCGCGTGGAGATTCTTCGCAGGCGATCAACAGCAATGAAGATCGCGCCAACGCCCGAAGTGCTTGAACACATAGCCTCGTGCGTGCGGGGCTCGGTTCGGGAGCTTGAAGGCGCGTTGGTGAAACTCGCCGCGGTCGCCGCGCTTAAGGAACAACCTATGTCCGTCGCACTTGCGAACGAAGCGCTGGCCGACCAGATTTCAAGAAGTTCCGGCGTTCGCACACTGGACGACATCGAAGCCATCGTCGGGGCATTTTTCGGCATCACCCCCGCCGATATGCATTCATCCAGGCGAACAAAACTCGTATCGATCGCGCGAATGCTGGCTGCATTCCTCGCCAGAAGACACACGGCAATGAGTTTTCCAGAAATAGCAAGGCACATGGGCAAGAACCATTCATCCATCATCCTGTCGGTTCAGCGAATGGAGAAACTGTTGAACGATGAGGGAACGCTTAAATGGTCAACGCCTATGGGGGCAAAGTCGATGGGGGCAAAGGAGCTGGTCGATACACTCGCGGAACAAATGAGGTAACGCATCGAATGGTGTCGATGCGGGGTTGCTTCACGGATGGGCGTCCGGACATGGACGTCCGGGCGCCGAAATTTGACCTGGCGCATATCCGCTTTACCCAAGGCCCCTGTGCGAATATAGTCTTCAAAGTGAGTTTGTCATCCCACAAGGAGACGTTAGGGTTTCTTTGCCGTTGGCTGCTGTTGGTGTCGGCGGCGGGCGGCGTGCTTCTGTGCGTGTACGTAATCGCCTCTTCGAGCGCGTCGCGCCCCGTCACCGTGCCGGCGATGGTCTTTGACGACCTGCTCTACGCGCCCGGCGCCAATGCAAGGCTGACAGGCGCTATAACCCATTCGATAAAACCGGCAGGGGTGTCGGTGATGATCCGCCTGGATGATGAACCAGTACAGAACTCCCCCATCCGCATCGCGAAAATCTCACATCGAATGCCCGCACCCCTCCAGCCGGGGCGATACGAGGTTTCGATAGTCGGCGCGCCCCACAGCCCGCTGGCGTATCAGGCTTCGAGCATTGACCTGGTGGTGGTTGGGCTTCACCAGCCCCTTTTCCTGATCGACGCGACATTGCTACAGGAACACCAGGCATGGCATGCCCTTTACCCATGGCGTCAATCGAAAACACATGTTGCATATCTTCACCCCGGCCCCGCACGGGATCTTCAGACGTTTCGGGCCAGTCTCCGGCAGGCCGGCGATGATGCGCCGGTTATCGGCCAGCTTCATCCCGGATTAAAATACGAGAACCTCATCAACGCCATCGCCAACAACATTCATATTAATCGTCGAATCGCACCAACGACAATTGTCACCCCCGATGCCAAAGTGGCAAGCGTTGCCCAACGGCGAGGATTGAAGGTTGTGCTACTCTGGCCTGAGAAGGTCCCCCAACCGAGGGGGCTTAACGCCACCATCATCACAAGTCTCGACCAACTGATCTCTCATCAGAACCAATAACCCCGTTGCATCGAACAACCAGCAGGGTTACAATGCCCCGCTTGGAATTTGCAGCTAAGGTTGATCCATAATCGGAGTTACCAGGATGAAACGCAAGGAACGTAAAACAATACGCATGGCAGAACAGAAGGCCACACGCGAGAAAAACACCAACAGGAAGCGTAAAGAACGCGTCCGCAAAGAAGCGGCGCGTGCACAGAAAGCCCAGGCGAAGTAAATCACTTGGTGTACGAACTGCATGAACCACAGCGGCCGACGCCTGCCTGATGCGCTTATGCGCACGTGAGGGGTCAAAATGGGGCGGGTCTGTTCACCGTTGACTATGTCGACCGGTCCGATCAGGACTTGTCGTCGTCGTCCTTTTCCATCGCCAACGCTTCGAGGGCGCTGATGGGGTCGAAGTCTTCTTCCTCTTTGGCGGCAGAGTCAAGATCCACAGGCTTGGAGGAACCAGGCATATCGAAGAAGTCCGCAACCGTGTCCGACGAATCCACCTTCTTGGTGATGCGATCGGCCTTGGTACTGTGAGGCTGGATTTCTTCGGGCTTACCGTCAACCTGCAACGTAAACACAACCGGACCGACCGCTATGCGGTCACCAGCGTGCAGGCTTGTTTCGGTGATGCGGGCATTATTGACGAACGTGCCGTTTGACGAACCAAGATCCTTGATCTTCAGAGAGTTGGATTCGGAATCGACACTGATGTCGCAATGATGCCTTGAAACACTGACAAGAGGAATGCGAAAGTCGCAATCTTCCCCCCTGCCAATGCGAGTCTCGGGATTCACAACGGGGAAGTCCTTGCGCAGGCCGTTTGTCTTGAACATAACCAATTTGACGTCCATAGCGTAAACCCTTACTTCAATCCCTGCTGATGGTGCCATAAGTAATGCCTTTATGATATTGTATTTGCCGTCAGAATGTCACGCCAAACCTTGAATAAAAATTGCGACGCAATGACTGCAACGAATGCATTGTACATCCATGTGCCTTTTTGTGCCAGTAAGTGTAGATACTGCGATTTCTACTCCAGCACCGCAGGTCATGAGAATATGCGTGACTACGTGCGGGCTGTATTGGTGGAACTGCAAATGCACAGGCACACCCTCACAGGGACGCTGAGAACCATTTACATCGGTGGTGGCACACCAAGCCTACTGGGAAGCGACAACCTCGCCCTGCTACTCGAACCATTGACCCCGATGATCGACAATCACACTGAATTTACACTCGAAGCCAATCCCGACTCCCTCTCATCGAGCCTGGCGCGAACCCTGCGAACCTTCGGCGTAAACAGGGTCAGCCTCGGTGTGCAATCACTGATCGATGAAGAGCTTCAGACGCTTGGCAGGATTCACAACGCCAAGCAGGCACTGCATGCATTCGACATACTTCAACAGGCGGGCATAGCAAACATCGGCGCCGACCTCATATACGGCATACCCGGCCAGACGCCGGATTCATGGCAAGAGAGCCTGGATGGAATAATCAACACAAACCCTTGTCATGTCAGCACATACGCCTTGAGCTTCGAGAACGCTACGCCCTTGGGTGAAGATCTGTCGTCCGGCAAGGTCGTCGAGATGAGCGAGGAGCTTCAAAAGGAATGTTACATGCTCGCCCGCACGAAGCTCGCCAATGCGGGTTTGCCCCAATATGAGATTTCCAACTTCAGCAGGCCCGACAGGCGGTGCGTGATGAGTCTGACGTATTGGCACAATCTGTCGTATCTTGGTCTGGGACCCTCGGCTGCGAGTTTCATCGGCGGTACAAGGCGGACAAATCATGCTGACATCAACACTTACATGCAATCCATGAACCAACGCCGTCCCTGCCCCCACAACAGCGAAAGACTGACCATGCCCATGGCGATGGCTGAGACGTTGATGCTTGCCCTCCGCATGACCAACGGAATCGAACGCAAAGAGCTTATTGAGAGATTCGGAACCGACCCCGTCGATGTGTTTCAACAAAGCATCGACAGATACGCCAGTATGGGAATGCTCATCGTGAACGACCGCCTTCAAATTGCCGAAGATGCCCTATTCGTCAGCAATTCGATTCTTACCGATATAATCCAGGAGGCTTTGAGGTTACAATCGCCTCCGCGGCGTCGTTGCCAATGAGTTGATTAGTGACTAGTCTATTCACACAATGGATGCTTCCGTTACAGGAGATACAAATGCCTGAAAATACAGACGCTGACGATGTGGCCCTTTGCGACAGCACGGTGCTTGTCGTCGACGATAACCCCCAGAACCTGGAGTTGCTGGTTGCATATCTCGACACACTGGAATGCCAGGTCGTAACCGCCTGCGACGGTCTGCAAGCCATGGAGACGGTTCAGGCACAGATACCCGACCTCATTCTTCTGGACGTCATGATGCCACGCATGAGCGGATTCGAAGTCTGTCGAAAACTCAAAAGCGACCCGCGCACCCGCGAGATACCCATCATCATGGTCACCGCGCTGAACGAGCTGTCGGATATCGAACGCGGCGTTGAGAGCGGTACAGATGATTTCATCTCCAAACCCGTAAACCGCCTGGAACTGCTCACGCGAGTGCGAAGTCTGCTGAGGGTTCGCCATCTGCGCAACGAGCTTGACCGGACGCTGGCTTATCTCAACGATGTCGAGACACGCCCCGAAGACTCGTCCGCCCAGAACTGACGGCAGCGGTGAAGCGAGGCTTATCGAACCTTCCATACCCGAAGGCGTGTATAAGTCACACGGCTACCCATCGTACACCATGGGATGTCCGCAACAGCGACTTACGAGGAGCGCACTGATGAACAACCGGATATTGTCGTGTCTGATATGCCTTTCAACATGCCTGGGCGCTCTCGCACAAAGCGCCCCTGCCGGCGAGTCGACAGATATCGCCGTCGAACAGGTGCTGATTTCGCGTGACTCGCTCACCGCGGTGCGACTGACCAACGGAATGACGGTCATAGTGCGCCCGACGCACACAGCGGGCATCGTTCACGTTCAAAGCTACGTGCGTGCGGGAGGCATCTATGAGGGCAGGTGGCTTGGGACGGGCATCAGTCACCTTGTTGAGCATCTCGTCGCCATGGGGGCTGACCACGATCACGCCGACGCCCAGGAAACACAGGACGCCAAAGACGCCCGCGACGACCGCATATCAAGGATCGGTGGACAGTCGAACGCCGCGACCTCGCTTGATTACACCACTTACTACATCTCGGCATTATCAAGCAAGGCGGGCGATTGCATAGACCTCATCTGCGAGTGGATGGCGCGTCCGTCGTTCACCGAGAAGGATTTTCAGCGCGAACACGGCGTAGTTCAACGCGAGCTTGAGCTTGGCAAGGATTCACCATCCCGGCTGCACTGGCAGGCACACGCCGGCGACGCCTTCGGCGCTCACCCGGCTGCGGTACCCGTGATCGGATATGCGACGCCGCTGGCGCAGCTCACCTACCAGGATGTTCTGGACTATCACGCGATGATGTACTCGCCGCGGAACATGGTGTTGGTGATTGTGGGCGACGTTGACACGCAGTTCGCGATTGATCGGACAACTCAGGCGCTGAACGGGTTTCACCAGGCCAGGTCGCCCGACCACAGGCTGCCCCCCGTCGGGCAGTTTTCGGGCATAAGGCGATCGGTCCTACCCAATCACAAGGTCAAAGAGACCACCCAGTTCATGAGTTTTCAGACGATTGACCTTCTTCATGACGATCTTTACGCACTGGACGTGCTGAGCTATGCCCTCACAGCCGGTCAGTCAAGCCGATTCGTCGAACGCCTCGAACGGAAGCTCCAGCTTGTGACCAGCATCAGTTCGAGCTCATGGACTCCCGCATGGGGCAAGGGGCTGTTTTCTTTCACGTTCCGGTGCGAAAGCGACAAGGCGGACCTTGCCGAATCGGCCATTCTGGAAGAAATCGCCAAGGTGCGAGAAAATGGCATCACCGAACAGGAACTCATCCGGGCGAAGCGTCAGAAGGTCGCCGACCATGTCTATTCGCAGCAGTCGGCGGAGTCTATCGCACGGAGCATCGGGATGGACTGGCTTACAACTGGCGATCCTGAATTCTCGGCCAATTACACCAGGCGAATCCAGCAGGTAACAACCGAGCAGGTGCTCGACGTCGCCCGCAGATACCTTGATAGCGAGTCGTTCGTCGTTACTCGAATGGTTCCCGAGCAACAAGCACTCAAGGCGATAGCGACGGAATCGCAACAACGCGACCAGCGCCGCCCCGCTCGCATGATCACACTGCCCAACGGGTTGCGAGTGGTGCTTAAAAGCACCGACGCTGTGGAACTGGTATCGATGGCGATGGTGACGACGGGCGGGTTGATGGTCGAGGACGAACAGACAAACGGTATCGGCTCGGCGATGGCGACCCTTGCGACCAAAGGCGCCGGTGGGCGCAATGCGGTGCAGGTGGCAAGGTTCTTCGACGAGGCGGGGGGAAACATCTCGGGCACGAGTGGCAACAATTCGTTTGTCTGGCAGTCAACCGTGCTTGCCGACAGATTCGACGAGACTCTCGACGTCTTCGCGGATATCATCATCCGCCCGACGTTCGACGCCGGCGAGCTTGAGATACTGCGCCCCAGGCTTATTCAGGACATCAAGAGGGTCGAGCAGAACCTGATACCCGAGGCCTTCAAGCACGCCCGGGGCATGTTCTTCACCGATTCGCCTTACAGCATGCTTTCGTCGGGCAGCGAGAGCGTGATGGCTTCACTAAGTGCCGAAGCACTTCGGGATTGGCACGAAAAACACGTTGTGGCAGGGTCAAGCGTGTTGTCGATCTGGGGCAGTTTCGATGAAGAAGCCGTCGAAAAACGCATTGTCGAGTTGTTCTCGCAGATGCCCGAGGGCAAGACCGAACCCGAAATACCCCAGGCACACGAGCCTGCCCAGGATGTCAAGTTGCACGTGGTGCCCACGCGTAACGTCGGCTCGGCGGTGGTGGTGTATACGCCGGGCATGACGCTTGACAACATCGAAGACTGCCTGGCGATGGACGTGCTCGATACGATTATAAGCGGTTACTACCTGCCTTCGGGCTGGTTGCACAACCGCCTCAGAGGAGCTGAACTGGTGTACGTGGTTCACGCTTCCAACTGGGCGGGCCTGGCGCCCGGGGCGTTCATGACCTACGCCGCATGCCAGAGCGAATACGCCCCCAAGGTGCTTGAGATCATCACCGATGCGCTCGATGAAGCCTCACGCTACACCCCCTCGCAGGAAGAGGTTGATCGTGCAGTGAATACAATTCTTACTGCCGATATCCTCGCAAGCCAGTCGATGAGCAATCTGGCGTTGAACTCGGCATTGTCCGAGCTTGTCGGAAGAGGATTCGACTACCTTGACCGCATGGAAGAGCTTTACAATCGGGTAACTCCCCAAGATGTCAAAAGGGTGGGTGAAAAGTACCTTGGAAGAGGTTATTTTGTGGTGGTGACGACTAATCAGCCGGATATCTTCGGCTCGTCGGAGTAGATTCACAAAATACATGCCCCCACCGGTGACGTGTCGCCAGTGCGAGCAAAGGAGATGTATCAGTGGCAAACGACAACCAGGATGTGCTGTCGCTGAGCGTTCGTGACTTCATCGAGGCCACCGGCGCCAAGGTGCCCACGCCCGGTGGTGGCAGTATTGCGGGAGTCGTCGGGGCTCTGGCGGGAGCCCTGGGACAAATGGCCTTACGGTTCACCCAAGGCAAGAAGAAGTTCGCCGAGCACGAAGAATTCTACGCCCGACTGGACGCAAGACTCGACAAGTACAGAAAGATGTTCGAACAGCTTGTCCAAGACGACATGGCCGCGTTCACACTCTATCAGCAGAGTACTCGCATGCCCGAAGGCCCCGAAAGGGAGCAGGCGTTATCCGTCGCCATCGCGGCGGCGATTGACGTGCCAAGGGAAATGGCGAAGACATCGTTGGCGCTGATGGAAGATCTGGAATCGATGGTGGGAAGGTGTTCAAAACTGCTGATAAGCGACCTTGTCGCAGCCGGTGCGCTTGCGTCAGCCGTGGTCAGGCTCACCGACTACAACGTGCGAGTGAACATCCCGCATTTGGAAGACAGAATGTCGGCTGCGGAAGTTCGACTCGCCTCGACCGAAGATGTCAGGCGGGCGGCAAGGCTGCTGGAAATGCTCGAACTGGCAGTCGCCAGCACGATGCCTTGACCTGGATTGTTGAACTGGCTCCCTCGCGGAGCCTTGATCGGGAATGAAGGAAAGTGGCAAAGGAATACAATATCTCACGCCCCACCGGCACCTGTGCCGGATGCGACCGGGCGTTCGAAGTGGGCGATGGCTTTTTCACCATACTCAAGGACACTGACGAGGAACTCGCACGCAACGATTTCTGCCTCGACTGCTGGGACAACAACCCCCAACAGGGCGAGGGCATTCTTGGCGTGTGGAGAGGCAAGATCCCGGCGAAACAGGAAAAGAAAAGGGTGTTTATCGACGATGAGCTGCTGGTGAGCTTCTTCTCCAGCCTCGAGGGGACGGAGGATCCTTCGAGAATCTCTCTGCGCTTTGTGGTTGCCCTTGCCCTGATGCGCAAACGACTGCTGAGCTACGATGGAGTAACCACCACGCCCGATGGACGGGAAATGTGGAAAATGAGCCTTCGAAAGGTCGAGAAACCCTTCATGGTGGCGAATCCGCATCTGGATGAAGAAAAGATTGCGGAAGTTTCCCAGAGGTTGGGCGAGATTCTCAACGGAGAATTGGCATGAAGACCAATCGCAATCGTGCGCCTCGGGGGGTTATCGCACCTTTGATTCTGTCAGTGGCGGCGGCGTTGTTTCTGACCGGATGCCCCCCCACCTGCCCCACTACCTCCATGTCGCGCGACGAACTGGTGAGCAGGTACAACCATAACGCCGCGAAGGTTCCTCGGCTGTGGGCGAGAGCGAGAATGTCGGCAAGCTTCCTGGCAAATGGCAGGCGGATTAACTGGGGATGGGCGGCTTTGTCACCTAACGCCCTTTTGATAATGCACAAGAATCAACCCTCCGACCCACATGATTTCGTTCTGATAGGGCAGGAGGCGGGTAGCGAGATATTCCGGCTTGGAAGCAGCACTTCTGACGACGTTTACTACTTCTGGTACAACGCTGCGGGCAATTCCGGCGGGTGGTTCGGGCTCAACAGATTCGCTGGCGCACCCGGCGTAGGCCCGCTGCCCTTCGACCCACACCAGCTTGCCGAAGTGCTTGCGATAACCCTTCTACCCGAAGACTACACCAACCTGCCGACCGTGCTTCTGACGCTCAACGACCGATCGGTTGGGGATGAATGCTCGTACGTTCTGACTTTTGTGAATCGGCAGAACGTTTCGCAGAGGCTTTACGCCCGACGAGAAGTTTTGCTCAACTGGCAGGACAATGTACCGCCCCGACCCTACATGATGCGTTTTCTTGATGATGCTGGTAGAAGGATTGTGGTGGCACACCTTGACAACTGGAGGCCGATCGCGGTTGAGGACGTAGATAACCCCCCTGACCAGCCCCCAACGATGCCCACAGACATACGTGTGGAATGGCCTTTGCAAGACAGCTCGATAAGGCTTAGGCTTTCGGAAATGACGACCGCCGACAGGGCGCTACCCGAGCTTTTCTTGTTCTGGGAACGAATGCCCGCCGCGGTCATGGGCCAGATGCAACAGGTGGATGAGCAACTTGTGAGCATCGAGGAGATTCAGTGAACGTGTTGAGGTATGACCGGGGGAACTGCATAACCGTCTTGATGGCGGGCGCGATCGTGCTGACAGTTGCCGCTGCGCCCTCGATAGGAGATTACATACCCGCCGGTAACGACCAGGCACTGTGGCTGGTGCGTACCAATGAGGACAACTCATACGACATCGCGGTTCAAATTCCCCCCGGTGGAGAGTGGAAAATCGTCGATCGCCAGGCGCCTGGACACCCCGCTACCATCGCCGCTGTGGACAGGCAGGCACACCTGCTCACGAACCCGCCCATGCAGTACATAATCCATCGCCCCGGCGCACCGGGACTGATTGGTAGAAACCCACAGGACCCGCTCTGGCCGGCGATGACGCGACCGGCAGCAATGGCTGAATCAATCGGATTCGGCGCCGATGCGGGACCAAATCTGATCGTCGCGGCGCCCAGGTTCATCGCCCCGGTACAAACACAGGCAACAGACGAGCTCGATAATCAGTCCGACGACAAACCGCAGGCCCCGGAGCTTAGTCCCGCCCAACAAGCGACCATAGGGATTTTTCAGAATGCCCAGGGACATTGGAAGCATCTGTTCGACCTTGAGAACGTCGAATATTCGAACAATTCGAAGCTGTTCCTCGCAGTCTCGGCGGGAAAATTCTACCTGCTTCACCAGGCGGATGAGGGTTCGCCCGCAAGACTTCTGACTCGCCAGGACGATCAATGGGTCGAGCTGCCCCCGCTGCCCAGCGGCCAGGTGGTACGAATGCTCACCGTGCTGAATCGCCTGGTGATTGTGCAAAGCTTCGTACAAGAAGGCCTCACTCACATGGCGATGGTAATCGTCAACCCGACTGACAATATTTATGCCCGGCAGATCATCCGTGACAATGACACGCCGGCGACTTGGCAGGCCGATGCACAAATTGTGGACGCAACCACCACCGGCGAGCAGGTGGCGATACTGTGGATCGAGAACAATCAGCTTAACCTCGCGTCGTCCGACCTCACGGGCATGATGATCGCGCACGGGGCGATAACCGTGCTGGACACTCCGATGTTGACAGGCAGGGGCGAAGAGATTTTGAGCTTCTTCGTGGTGACGGTGTTCATCATCGCGATATTGATAACCTTCAGCCTTCGATCGAAGCTCGCCGCCCGTGGTCCTTTCAGCTTGCCCGCAAATGCCGTTCCCGCCCCGCTGGGCAAGCGGTTGGTCGCGGCAATGCTCGACCTGTTACCGATGACCTTCATCAGCAGCGCGATTTTCCTGAGCGGCGCATTCGGCGACGTGCCGCAACTGACGATCGAAGACATTCAGCACATGGCCTATCAGCAGGGCCTGCCGAATTTCATGGCGTATTTTGTGGTGACTGCGCTGGCTCTGTACGCAGCCTACTGCTTCGTAATGGAGTTGAGATACGGCGCAACGCTGGGAAAAATGGCGATGCGAATCAAGGTCATTGGTGATGACGGGGAAAGGCCTGCCCCGGCGCAGTTGCTGCTGAGAAATCTCGTCAAGATTGTCGAACTCGCATGGCCGCCGGTGGGTCTGCCCATCCTGCTGCTGTTGCCGTTGCTCAACAGAAACCGCCAACGACTTGGAGACATGTTCGCACGCACAACCGTCGTCGACTCCAAACCGTTGCCTCTACCACCGCCGCCCCAACATTCCGACAAGGAAGCCTCGCAGATCAACGACTCCAATCAGTAAACCATGAAGCTCAAATGCCGAGCATTTCCTTTGCCCGCGCGACCACCGTGGATTCACCGTATTCATCCACGATTCTTTGCAGGGCCTTGCGAGCCAAGCCAGGCTGATCGAGCGACAGGTGACACTGGGCTGACATGAACAGCAGTTCCGGCGCATATGGCGAAGACGGATTCACGCCCAGCAGCACGCGGGCCTCCATTATTGCCTCGCCATAACGCGAACAAGCCTGCATCAGCCTGACCCGAAAAAGCGACCAGAACCCATCGAGCTTGTCAGCGGGCAACGCGTAGGCCCATTTATCAAGATATTCCTCGGCAACGTCGTAATCGCCGGTGCGGATGTATTCCTCCACGTGCCGGGCGAAACTACCTCGCTGAAAATCCTCTCCCCCCGGAGCTTCCGTGTTCTTCAGCGATTCATACATCTCCCTGGCCCCCTGCGTCTGCGAGCGATGTCGAAGCACGTCGCCCTGCCCTATCCGGGCACGACGGAATCGCCCCGAAGAGGGATTCTTCTCGAGCGCCTTCGATACCTGCTCGAACAGTTCATCCGCCTGTTCAACATCGCCAAGACGATAAAGGGCGATATTCGCAGCCTCGATGCGCAGATCGTGCCTCGCACCCGTCGAGTCAACCAGAGCAGAAGCCTTTATCAAGGCATTAAAAGCGTCCCTGGGCCTGCCCGCATCAAGCCATAGGTCAACCAGAATTCGCATCGCCTCAAGTGCCCCCACCGAGCCTGTCTTCTTAGCACCAAGCATCGCTTCGCCCGCAGCCTGAGCCTTTTCGACATCTCCTACCCTGTCCAGAAGCACTACCGCCTGGGCACAATGCTCGGCTGAAAGCCTGGCGAAGTCATAGTTCCTGACGATGTTGGCATGTATCCCAATGGCGTCGACTGTTTCATCGAGCACGCGATCCCAATCCCTGTCAACATGAACACGCTGCTTGGCGCTGTATCGGCCTCCTTCGAATTCGCCAGTCAGCTCAACCGTATATTCACCGGGAAGAAGATATACATGCTCCACCGATTCGCCCGTCGCCTCGATTCCGTCACCAAAATTCCATGTCCAGTTCATCCGCCTGGACGTTCCCGCCCAAGTCGCCCTGAACGTATACCGATGAAGATACCGGTCATACAAAAACGACTCTCCGGCATGGGTGGGGTCGATATCCACGCAGATCCGTCCGCCATAGCGCTCCGCCCTGCCCGTCTTTGCATCGAACACCTGCGAAAAGGCGGCCGGGGGAACAAAATTGAATTTTCGCGGGTTCGATTCCCACGGAGGCCTCCACGCAAGCACCGCCAAGGGTTCACCGTCCGTCGTCACGTGATAGAACGTCACCTTGTGCAGCCCGGGCGAAAGGTTCACCTTCCCCTGCTTGCTGGCGGTTCGCTGATAGTCATGCCTGCCCCCGTTGCTGATAAGCAGCTTGTCGTCAATCAGCACGAATGAGGCATTTCGAGTTGAACACGCGAAGGTGTACTCTCCGCCCGATCTGACCTCAAGCCAGCCTGTGTACTCGGCTGCGAATTTGTCGGTTTGTGCAAATGGGTTATGCCTCTGCCAGATCCTGTCCCGAAACCCCCTGCCGATAAGCTCCTTCGCATCAGCGAGCCTGTTGCGGACATCCCGCAG
>CAZWAT010000043.1:0-16379 GCA_964632015.1 uncultured Planctomycetaceae bacterium | reverse complement strand
AACCTCAAGCCGGGCGAGAAGTTGCCCAGTGTTCGTAACATATTGTCGCATCTACAGATAAGTCAGTCTTCCCTTGACAAGGGGCTGCTTCATCTTGATCAGGAGGGCTTTATTGAGCGTCATCGCGGGCGAGGGATTTTTGTCAGCGACAGGCTTTCGGTCGGGGAAATTGCGGTGGTGTTGAAGTCGCCGTTGATTCAGTCCGACTCATCGCCGTGGTACAGGATGGCGTTTTCGGGGCTTGCGAATGCGATTCACAAACAGGGATCGGGAAACTGGCAGGTCAAGATGCATTCCGGGGTGGGTTCGCTTACTGACATGGGCGAAGATTTCGCCAAGTCGCTTGACCTTCTGGAACCCGACGTGCTGCGTCGCTTGCGTGGGGTGTTCACCTTTCACCCCCTGCACCACCTTCACTCTGAGCTGGAAAAGGCCTCGGTGCCTGTTGTGAAAATGGGTAGTGGTGACGGGCCATACATGGTCGGGTTCGATGGGGACGACGGCATCATTTCCCAGGCGGTAGAGCATCTTCACAGCACTGGCTGTCGCAGTGTGGGCATGTTGTGGTGCAAGCCTTTGCATTCGCAGGCAAGAGAGTCCGACGTGGTTATCGCACAGCATGCCAGCGCACATGGGTTGATCTGCCGCCAGGAGTGGATTCTTTCTCCCAGGGCCATTGCGACCGAACAACTGGGATACGAACTTTTCATGCAACTATGGCATCAGCCAGTCCGGCCAGAGGGCTTGGTGATGCTTGATGATGTGATGTGCAGGGGAGTGCTGCGGGCGGTTCTTCAGTTAGGGCTGAAGCTGCCCGAAGATCTTCAGCTTGTCACGCGAGTCAATAAGAACGCGGACCTGCCTTACCACAAACCAGTAACAAGCATCGAGTTCGACGTCGAGAAGCAGGTTCAACTTGCGGCAGAGATGATGGTGAATCTTATTTCCGGCAACGCGCCCTCTGAGGGACGCATTTTCCTGCCGGGCAAACTGGTGATCGGAAGCACCACTAAAACAATTAAGTCCTGATCGAGTTGCTTCGCACGGATTTGGCCTGCGGCAAGCAACAACATATATTGACATCGAGATATAGAGCGCGTGGATAAGGAGATGTCGCACGCGGCATCATTTACCAGAAATGGAAAGGGAGAAATCATGAACGGTTTCAAGATCATGGTGGCGTTGACAGTGGTAACGGGATTCTTGTGCCCTGTGGCATTCGCTGACGTTATGGCGAATGTGGAGGCGGAGCATCTGGTCAGCATGTACTCATTTGAAGCGGACAAAAAGTATGGTGACACTGCTGATGTCAGTGTGGGTTGTCGTCAGTACAATACAACCCCGAGGAGTCTTAACGCGGCAGTGGCGAGCTTCGACCTGACTAGCTATGCCGGCTCAACCGTGGTTGGTGATGCGACGTTGAGCTTTTATGTTAAGCGTTTTGCAGACGGCCATGGAGTTGACTCATCCGGTTTCCAGGTTCGCAACCTGACCCAGGGGTTCATTCACGACGAGGTGACGTGGAATAACCGAACTGCTGAAGATGAGTGGACAGAAGGCAGCACCTACTACTCAAAGGGTGGCGTGTATGATTCCGAGCGGATTGCCACCTTCGCCAGTCCCGCTGATAAGGAAACGCAGCCCGTAACTGCCTATGAGTTGCGCGAGGTGGTTATCCCGCAGGCGGTCATCCAGGACTGGATCGACGGAAACAACCACGGAGTGCTGTTCGCCCCCGTGAACCTTAACCCTACAACCAATACCAATAATTACACAGTAATGCACATTGCCGGCGTCACAAATACCGAGTACGACGCTCCAACGCTGAACTTCACCTATGTTCCAGAACCTGGAACAATGGCCCTTGTTGGACTGGGCGCAATGGCGTTGTTGGGCAGAAGACAACGCAGGCGTTAAGGCGCGGCGTTACGGGATAAATGGACCGGGGCTCGTCCCCGGTTCATCCGGCCCAGGCATAACTGCCGCATGGAAGGAGTCCGAACCATGAAAGCAGCAGCCTTGAGAACGCGAAGTGTGCCCCGGCGCCGACCGTGCCGGGATAGGCGGTTAAGGGCATTCACGCTCATAGAGTTGCTGGTTGTGATTGCCATTATCGCGCTGCTTGTGAGCATCTTGCTACCAAGTCTTCAGCAGGCGCGCGAGCTTGCGGGCAGGGCGGCGTGCTCAGCCAATCTCAGGGCGATAGGTCTGGGTCTGCACATGTACGCCAACGAGAACAACGAGAAGCTTCCCCCTGGTGGAGGCCAGAGCGGGGACAGCGTCTGGATGTTGTATCGCTGGGGATACGAGCGACCTTGGTATGGGCTGGGCATGTTGTATCGTGATGGTTTTGTATCAAACGGAAGCATGTTCTTCTGTCCGACCTCGCAAGTGAGCGGCTACAGCCACGAGGACTGCGGACTCGACAAGAACGACAAATCCATCGGATGGGGCCAATGCGAGACCATGCTGGACATGGACAATCCCACCGCTAACGCGGGAATCCATCAGATTTTGAGCAGTTACAATTACTACCTGCGATGGGACCCCGGGTTCGTGACCAGTAACCCGCGTTGGCGAGATAGTTACGCAGAAGTCAGAAGCTCCCTGGCGACGGGTACTTCAAGCATGGCAATCGCCACCGACTTTTACGAGCACTGGCGTCAGGAAGGTGAACGCACCAGGCCGAGCATTCACGAAGATGGCGTAAACGTGCTTTACTTCGACAGCCACGTTCAATGGTGGAATGCACATGAGTATATTCATTACCAAATGACCGAGCTTCCATACGACCTGTAGCAGGTAGCTGAACACTCCAGTTACAAAGCAAGGACGCACGCCTTATGCATAAGTATGTCCCAATGGTGGTATATCTGTTTTTCACGCTCACATCCATCTGCTCGGCAGCGGACGAAAACCTGCTCGAGAATGGTTCATTTGACGAGGGCCTGAAGCACTGGACTGTCAATATTGCCGCCGCCCCAGCCGACTTCGAAGTTGTTCAGGATGACAACAACCCCGTCGCACGTATCACGAACACCGGCGCGTGGTCTCATGTTTACTGTGGAAGCTCCAAGGCGAGCGCCCGGAGCAGTTATGAGCTGACGTTCAGGGCGCGGGCCGCTTCGCCCGATGCCAACTCCTCTGTTGGGGTAACTACATATCAGTACGGCAAGAAAGACCCTACCGCGGCGCGGGACAGTTTTCTGTTCAGTAGAACCGCAATGCACCATCAGAAGCTTTCTGGCGAGTGGCGGGAGTTCTCCGCCAAGATCGACAGAGATGCGGACCTGCGTGTAAACACGTTTGCGGTTGCGATGCAGGTTCGTGGAGACGTGCTTCTGGATGACATTCGCCTGGTGAAGGCTGGCGGGCTCAAGGCCGGAAGGACGCTATATGTGTCGTTCGATGAGGGTCTGCAAGCGACTCAAAACGGCAACACGATTACGCCGGAGGTCGTTGGTAAAATTGCCCGACCCGAGGGCATGAGCGACGCCTGCGGTGCGTTTGTCGATGGCGCTGAGCTTGTGTTTGATGCGTCGAACATCTTTGACCAGAAGGCGGGGACAATCGCCTTCTGGGCCATGCCCACCTGGGGCGACGGTGACGGTAAGCCTCACTGCTTTGTTGAAGTGACCCAGGTCGATGACCAGGACCTTGACAGCTCGTTTCTGATTTCCAAGGGTTTCAGCGACCAGATCGAGCCAAACAGGTTCTATTTCTACAACAGCCCCAACCACTATAACGTGTCGGCTGCGAACTTCGGATTTCAGCCCTCAACGTGGACTCATGTTGCAGTGACGTGGAGCATGCACAACAACGAGATGAAGGTGTTTCGAGATGGACAACTCGTCGCCGTGCGGCGGTTCACACGGATGCTGCCTCCACCATCCAGCGAGGGACGCAAAATCATCATCGGTGCTCGGCAGGGGCGCGACGATGCCGCGAGCGGAAGCCTGTATGGGGTAGAAGCCTTCATCGATGAATTCATGATCTATGACCGGGTTCTTGGCGATTCCGAGATCGCCGAACTTGTCGGCTCATCCGACGCAGCCCCACGCAAGGAAACCGAGTTGCGCGATGGATCACACCTTAACAAGGTGGAACTGAATCTTCGAACCCCTCACATGCGGTTTGCAAACCCACTCGCCTTGCCCCCCATCAAGACACTGCTGATATGCCCGTTCATGTTGGCGTCGCGTGACGTAGTCGAGCTTGCCCAGCGTTTCGAAATGGATTTCTCCGCGGTGACCGTCTACAGCCCGACACAGTTCGAGTGGCGAGGGTATGCCCGTGGAAAATACACCGGCGTCAGCCCGGATGAAAAGACAGCCGAGATTCTCAAACGTCTTGACGAAGACCCCGCGGTGCTGGTGCTGGCGAACGTTCGATACTCGTCGCTGCCCAAAGTTGTGCGGAATCGAATCAAACTCAGCGTCACCAAGGGCATGGGACTGGTTGCGGTTTTTCCAGACAAGATTGACCCTGAACTCACCGGTGCCCGAATCGCCCAGGCCGGGCAGGACATGCTCGCCCAGACGCCGCTTGCGGGTATGGTCGAGACCATCCATGAGTTTGATCCTGGTGACAAGAAGCAGCTTAGCGAGATCATTTCGGTCTATCGACATGGCGAAGGCAGGGTGGCGCTCGTGTCGTTCACCAGGACACCGCCCGGCAGGCCTGTGAATGGTGCGGGCTTTCCCGGACTCGCCCCGCCCGCGCTTGGGGGAAGATGGTCGCCCCAATACGAACATCGGTACAATTATTATCTCTCCGCCGTCGCCAAGGCGATTGCATGGGCTGGAAAGGCGCCTCTCCGTGCGTCCTGGCGCAGGTTGCCCGTGGATGGCAAAGTTGTTGAACTTGCCTCGGCGAATCAATACGCCTTTGATGTAGAGGTTGAATGGAACGACGCCAAGCCGACAAACGCCGAGTTGGAGATTCTGCTTACCGGTGACGACGGTAGAGAGGAATTGTCCGCTCGCCAGGAGGCACAGCTTGTCACGGGCGTCAACAGGTTGCCCATAGCGTTGAACCTTAATGAAGCCGGCCTGAAGTATCTGACTCTTGTGCTGCGCATTAACGGTAAGGTCGAGAATTGGGCCGCCGTCAGCATGACTGTAACTGGGGTTGACGAGATAGCCTCGGTCGAAACGGCACGCCTGTACTATCGCGGCGATGATGAGATCGATGCAAAGGTGGTCTTTCGCAGCCCCCTGAGCGATTCGCATACCCTGCTGTGCCGTGTGCGGGATTCGTGGGGCAGGGTTCACGCCCAGCGAGAAATCGACGTTGACGCAAACACACGTGAGCTTGCTGTCGCGATTGGGCTTGCGAACTCCCTGGGAATGGCAAATCGCCTGGAAATTCTACTGTGTCGCGATGGCCAGGTGGTCTGCCGTACGGCCAAAACAGTATTCATGACCCGCCGTGACGAGGACCGGTTCATCTCGATGGCCTGGTGCGGGCTTCGCAATGATGGAATTGGCATGGTTGCCCTTCGCCAGCTTCGCGATGCCGGGTTCAACGCCATTTATCATTGGGGGGTCGACGGGCTTGACTTCCACAACGACGCCTACGCCGACCTCATGCCGGTACAATACTGCACGCGTATATCTCGAGCGCCGGGCAAAGATCGCATGCCGACTTGGAACGGCATCGAAGATGCGATGATCACCAATCCCAAGGTAATAGAGAAGATCGACAAGATCGTCGAGAACGCCATCACTCGAAGCATGCCGCTTGGGCCGCCGATGTATTCACTTGGCGACGAGAACCATGACAAGCGCGAGATGCACTCGCCCTATGCAAGGAAGTTCATCAGCCAGTTTCTGCGCGAAAGATATGGCGATATCTCCCAGCTCAACGAGGTGTACTGCCGAAAGTACCGTGACTTTGACCAGGTGGCTGACGATATGCCCGATGGTCTGCCTGCACGAATTGATCGTGCCCTCGCAACCGACGCCGAATGGGCCGAGTTCCATCACGCGCTTGCAAGGCGAATAATCCGGCACGATCCCGGTGCCCGTGTCGGGGCCGAGGGTTCGAAACCAGGCGACCTGGACCTCATGTTGCAGGGGCTGGGCATGTGGGCGCCGTACAGCAACACCTACCAGGATGTCCTGCTGCGGTCGCTGGGAGGCAGGGACATATACAACTCGCACTGGTGGGGCGGGTATGGAACAGGGGCGACCGACGCATCGCAATTGTGGACGTGGCTCTTACGCGGGTTTGCGAACTTCAACCAGTGGTTCTCAGCGATTGATTTCGAAGGACTTATGAATGCCGATTTCTCGTATCGACCCTACTTCCAGAATCTGCTGCCCGAGCTGCGGGAGATTCTCGCCGGCCCGGCAACACTGTTGAGCAAGGCGGAAGTTCTGTCTGATGACCAGGTTGCCATTCATTATTCACGGTTGTCTGAGCATGCTAGTGCGGGTTTTTCGTCGCTGGGCTCCGCGCAGGGGCTTTCGGGGGCGATGCTGTCCACTCTTGAAGGCATTGGTAGGGACATGCGTTTCATCTCCAGCCGTCAGATTAGGGAGGGGCGAATTCTGGAGTCACCGCCGCAAGTGCTTTTCCTGGCGGGTTCTTACTCGATGTGCGAACAGGAGGCGGCCGCCATTTCCGAGTTCGTCAGACGTGGCGGCACGGCCGTGGCGATACTCCCGCCGGGCGTGGTGGATGAATTCGGCCGATCCCTGACGACAGGCCGATTGGATGAGGTTTTTGGCATCACATGCGCGGGCAGATCGCAACCGCGAGCATTCGGAGGCCCAATTTCGCTTGGCTTCAAGGGCGGACCTGTCGAGATTCATACTCCGCGGACGATGATTGACGGGGCCTTGCGGGCACGCGGGGCAAGTGTGCTTGCAGCCCATGATTCGGTGCCGCTGGCGACAATGAACCCCTTCGGAAAGGGGTGGGCTCTTATGCTGAACTTCGACCTGACAAGGTTTTCGCCACCGATGCGACAGCAGTTGGTGAAGGCGCTTCTTGCCCAGGTTGATTGTTATCCCGAGTATGTTGTGACCGGACCACCCGGATCGGCCTCGTCGGTGCTTCGCCTGGGCGATGTGACGGTCATTGGCTTGATCGAACCCGAAAACAACACCGTTCCCATCTCGGTGAAGCTGCCAGAGGCGATGCACGTGTACGACATGCGGGCAGGTGCATCCATGGGTCACATCTTGACAGTGTCCATCGAACCCGAGCAGGCGCGGCGCGTGCATGTGTTCTCGCTCCAGTCCCAGCCGGCGGAGCAACTGGCGATCAACTGCCCCAGCCATTGCCAACGAGGTGACCGGCTTGTGATGGAAGTCGCTCTGCGCCCCTGCGAATGGGGACAGGATGGGCGAATAATCCGCATGGATGTGTTCAACCCCCAGGGCGCCACCATGCCGCATTACCGCCAGATCAGGCTGTTGACAAATTCCCAAGCCCGGCTGGTACTTCCATTTGCCCATAACGACCAGCCCGGAAAATGGACTATCACGATCACCGACGTTGCAACGGGCGTCACTGACAGCAAGAACATTGAGATACAATGAGCTGATCCCACCCGATTCACTTCATCGGATAGCAGACTGTAGTCGCGACCCTCTGCCTTGCCAAGGAATCCCCGGAGACATTTATACCTATTTATCCTCAAGCCGGAGACATTTATCCTTGTTTATCCCCATTTATCCTTATTTACCCTCAAACCGGAGACATTTATCCTCATTTATCCCTATTTATCCTCATTTATCCTTCAATTGGAGACATTTATACCACTTTTATCCTCGACTGCCAGTCCTTGGAAATGTCATTCAGATCGAACGTTAGGGGTCTGTTCGGGTATCACGTCCCATATGCCTGAGGGGGTGTTGCCGACCATCCCGGCAGAAACAAGCAGCTCGCGGGATTGGGTGGGCCACACATCAACATTGTCAGCAAAGAACATGCCGGAGGTTTGCCGTTGCGGCAAGACACCTGCTGAATATGTTAGACGACTCAAGCGAGGAATTCATCACCGTCTTCGTTAGGCTTAGGCTTATCGTTCGGGAAACCACCTGCCCACCATGGGCGGAGAACAAGTAATCTCGCAGTAGCGTCTGCGAGGTTTGTTATGACTATTAACACTTGGTATGTAGAACAGAAGGAGATACCACGACGAACGCAGGGATGTGTTCGGCAGTCAAGAGTTGGGCTCGAGAGAATTCCATCCTTTGATGAGCTTCTGGAATCGACGGCGGATCTCGACGGCGCCAAAACGTGACCCGAAGATGAACATGCGTCATCAGCGGTAGTGGTGTGCAGGTTGTCACTCAAAGACGATTGCATGATGTCGAAGCCCGCAGGCTGATCCAAAGCCACGCCAGACACCTTCAATATAGACGTCAATTCAGCCAACGCGATTGTTCAAGCCCCAAAGGGGTACAGGCGGGGCTTGACGATTAACTCGCGGCTGTGCGATACTTTACAAACCGAACCCGCGATTTGGCGTATAAGTGCTATATTGAACAGGTGATAAATGTTTGGAACGGTCGGACGAGTATTTCTCAAGATGATTGGCGGAAGCAGGAATGACCGCATAATCCGCGCCCGCACCGCGATTGTCCGCGAAAAGATCAACCCGCTTGAAGAACGATGCCGCGCAATGAGCGACGAAGAGCTTCTTGCTCAGACCCCGCTTCTCAAGAAACGCATCGCTGAGGGAACCCCCGCTCGCTCGGTTCTTCCCGAGGCGTTCGCGTTGGTGCGCGAGGCGTCGATGAGGGCGATAAACATCCGCCATTTCGACGTCCAGCTTGTCGCCGGGATGATTCTGTACGAAGGATGGATCGCCGAGGAAGCCACTGGCGAAGGCAAGACCTTCGCGTGTTATCCCGCCATTTACCTTGCTGCCCTTGAAGGCATGCATGTGCATGTAATCACCACTAACGATTACCTTGTCAAACGTGATGCCGAGCTTGCCCGGCAGGTGTTCGAGCGACTTGGCGTTTCGGTGGGGTACATCGCCAGCGACATGCCCGCTTACGGCGAAGGGGCGAAAGATCGCAAGAATTCCTACTCCTGTGACGTGACGTACGGCACGAACAGCGAGTTCGGGTTCGACTACCTGCGCGACAACATGAAGACATCGCTCGCTGAGCAGGTGCAAGGCCCGCTCGACTTCGCCATCATCGACGAGGTTGACAGCATTCTTATTGACGAAGCTCGAACGCCACTGATCATCTCCGGCCCTGCGTATGGCGAGACGGATCGCTTCCGCAAGGCAGACGCCGTCGCCCGCGAACTAATCAGCAGAAACCGCCCATGGGACCAGTCAAACCGGCAGGTCGAATCGCTCAAGAGGCAGATAAAGTCACTCCAGGGCGAGTCGCAGCGAACCAAAGGCGATGATGCCCAGAAAATCCGCCAGAAACTACAGCACGCCATGGAGGAGCTTGAACAGGCCCAGGCAAAGCTCGATGGACTGGTGAAGCACTTCGAGGTCGAGCTCGACAAAAAAGCGGTGCATATGACGCACGAGGGCGTCGCAGCCGCCCAGGAAATTGCCGGTGTTGGCAGCTTTTACGTGGGCGCGAACATGGAATGGCCCCACCTGATGGAGCAGGCGCTAAGAGCGCACCTGGTCTTCGAGACGGACAAGGACTATGTCGTCCAGGAAGGCAAGGTGGTGATCGTCGATGAGTTCACCGGCAGGTTGCTCGAGGGTCGGGAATGGTCCGATGGCCTGCACCAGGCGGTGGACGCCAAGGAACGTGTCGCCATTAAAGAAGAAAACCAGACCATGGCGACCATTACCTACCAGAACTTCTTCAAGCTCTACAAAAGGCTCGCCGGAATGACTGGTACCGCCATGACCGAGGCGGGAGAGTTTTTGAAGATATACAAGCTTGATGTCGCCTCTGTGCAGACGCACAGACCCGTGAATCGCGTCGATCATAACGACCGCATCTACGCCGACACCGAAGCTAAATTCGCAGCAATCGCCGAAGAGGTCAACCACTACAGCAAACTGGGAAGACCCGTCCTTGTGGGCACGACCAGCATCGAGAAGTCCGAAAAGCTCAGCAACATATTGGTGAAGAATTTCGGCATCGATCATCAGGTGCTCAATGCCCGCCCCGAAAACGCCACGCGCGAGGCCGACATCGTCCTGAAGGCGGGGCAGCGACACCAACTCAGAAAAGACTCTGACCAGATGGTCGGAACCGTCACCATTGCCACCAACATGGCTGGGCGCGGCGTCGATATCAAACTCGGCGAGGGCGTCGTCTGGCCAAACTGCAAGGTGCCCTCTACCGAAAAACTTGCTGAACTGGGCGTCGAGCCCGAAGAACTCTTCCCGCCAGGTTCAAGCAAGTGCTGCATCAATTGCCCGCAATATGACCCCGCAACCAACTGCGCACACTGTTTCAAGCCCAAGCTCGACCCAGACTTCCCCAAACGCGGAAAATCCGAATGCACCGAGGTCGTACCTTGTGGCCTGCACATAGTGGGCACCGAACGACACGAGGCCCGACGAATCGACAACCAGTTGAGAGGGCGTTCGGGCAGGCAGGGCGATCCGGGGTCGAGCAGGTTCTTCCTGTCGATCAGGGATGACCTGATGTCGATATTCGCCGGCGAATGGACGCTGAAGGTGCTTGGATGGCTGGGTCTGCAAGGTGACATGGCCATTGAAGACCGAAGGGTCTCGAAGGGCGTGGAACGGGCACAGAGAAAAGTCGAGGAACGCAACTTCGAAATCCGCAAGAATCTGCTCGAGTACGACGAGGTCATGGACTTCCAGAGGCGCGCGTTCTACGGCCAGCGACAGAGGATATTGCAGGGCCAGGATCTTGACGAACTGGTGAGCGAGATTGTCGAGTCGTCCATAACCGATGGGGTCGATACATATCTTGATGGTAAATACGCCCAGAAATGCATCGCGGAATGGTCAAGGACAAATCTGCAAATAAACATAAGCGAAGATCAGGTTCACGCCGTCACCATCGAAGAACTTGAAGATCTTGAGCGTGATCTTCGTCGACGCGCCAAGGACGAGGTCTCTGGAACCGTTGCGATGACGCTTGGCGAATACATGGACGAGGAAGGCGACCAGCGCGACTGGGACCTCAAGGGCCTCTCGTCATGGGCGATGAGCAGGTTCAACGTGAACATTTCGCAGAACCAGCTTCGCAAAATGACCGCTGGTGAGATAGAAGAAATGCTCGTGCAGGAGGCGTGGAAGAACATTGACCATGCCGACCTGACGCCGCTGGCGAAATATCTTGACCCCGACTTTCCGCGCTTGGCGCTGGTGGAATGGACCAATGCCAAGTTCGCCATCGAAATCGACTCCGCCGAGCTTGGCAACAGCTCCACCAAAGCCCGCGAGGTGCTGTGGCGCAAGGCACGGGAGCTTTACTGCACCAGGGAAGTTGAATACCCCGTCGAGTATGCGCTTGACATGACCGTTGGAAGGGCGGGGATGGACAACGTCTATGCCCTTGGCGCGCTGGTCGAGTGGGCGAACAAGAAGTATCTTGCGGGCTGGTCTGTCGATGATGTCAAGGAGATGAAGATCTCCGACCTGCAGCGCCGCCTGACGGATATGTCGCGCGAGTATCTTGTCGGCGATAAGCTTCGCCAGGAAGTCGACGCAGTGGCAGGCGACAGGCAACAGGCCATTGAATTCGCCCGCCGGCGGTTCGACACAGAGCTAAGCGCCGATGTCGAAGACATGCACGCTGAGTTGATGCGGGTGGGAAGGGCGTTTCTGCGACGCGAGATGACCGAGCTTGAGCGTTTCGTTCTTCTTCAGATTCACGACAGCTCGTGGGTTGATCACCTGCTGGCGATGGACCATCTCAAGAGCGGCATCGGCCTGAGGGGCTTTGCCGAGCGCGACCCGAAGGTCGCATTCAAGATCGAGGGTTCAAAGCTGTTCGAGGAGATGATGACCGGCATTCGCGAGAAGGTCGCCGATATGATCTTCAAGGTGCGCCTGAGCCCCGGCGAACAGGTATCGAGCGCGTACCGCGTCACCCGCCAGGTTCACGAGCAATTGAGCGGATACGATCATCTCACCCAGGGAATGGACCAGACCGCACAGGCGGGCGAAACGCAGAAGGTGCAAACAATCGTGCGAGATGTGCCCAAGGTCGGCAGAAACGATCCGTGCCCCTGCGGCAGCGGTAAAAAATACAAGAAATGCTGCGGAAAAAATAGCGACTGACAGCAAACTTTCGCCATTCGCCCCCAAGCGTACAATTATTCAGGGGGTGAGCCATGACCAACGGAGAAAACGACGAACGGCACGACGACGAGCCCATCAAGGACTCTAAAGAGATAGAGCGCAAGCAGAAGATGCTTGACGAACAGGCGGCCAAGGCGAGACGGCAGAAGAAACTTAAGATCGAAGGCGAGCCTGTCAAGGAGCAGCCTGACGCAGACGCATACAAATCGGAGTCCACTCCAGGGCCTGAGGATCTCTGTCCGTGCGGCTCGGGCAAACCTTTCGGGCAGTGTCACGGAAAGGCGTGAGACCCCATCATTCTTGACACAGCGGGTTCAAAGCCCGATCATAACCTTTTTGGTTCAAGGATAATCTATGCTGGAACGTGTACAGGCCGACAGGGCTGCGAAACTCGAAAAGATCAGGGAACTTGGTGTCGATCCTTACGGCGGGCGATATGACTCCGCCGAGGACATCGCAAAGGTTCTGAACCGATACGTTGACAATCAGCCGGGCCAACGGGCGGATGTCGCCGGAAGAATCGTGCTCATGCGGGACATGGGCAAGATGATGTTCGCGCACGTGCGGGACTCGTCCGGCAGAATGCAGTTCGCCCTGCGCAAGAACGCGCTGGATGAAACACAGTGGAAACTCGCCAAGCTGCTCGACCTCGGCGACATTGTCGCAATCGAAGGCCAACTCGAAAGAACAAGAACCGGCGAGATAACCGTCTGGGTCGAGAAGCTCACGCTGCTTTGCAAGAGCCTCAATCCCATGCCCGAGAAATTCCATGGCCTGCAGGACACCGAAACCCGCTACCGCCAGCGTTATCTCGACCTGATGACCAACCCCGAGTCGATGGGCAACTTCATGCGCCGCGCCGCCATCATCGAGCATTTCCGGAAGATGCTCAGCGCCAGGCGATTCGTCGAGGTGCAGACGCCGATACTTCAGCCGATCTACGGTGGAGCGGCTGCCAGACCGTTCCTGACTCACCACAACACGCTGGATTGTCAGTTGTACATGCGAATCAGCCCGGAACTCTACCTCAAGCGACTGCTGGTTGGCGGCATGGAGCGGGTCTTCGAGATCGGACCACAATTCCGCAACGAGGGCATCGATACCAGGCACAACCCTGAATTCACCATGATGGAGCTCTACCAGGCATACGCCGACTACGAGGTGATGATGGAGATCACCGAGGAGTTGGTCTCGACAGCCGCCGAGGAAGTATGCGGCACAACCACGCTACCGTATGGCGACAGGCAGATAGACTACTCCAGGCCGTGGCGACGCGCGACGTATGAAGATCTATTGAAGGAACACGCCGGGGTGTCGATGCGAGATGCTTCCGCCGTGCGCGAAAAGGCGAGGGAACTTGGAATAGTAGAGGCAAACAAGGACGATGCCGTTGTCGTAAATGAAGTATTCGAAGCGGTGGTCGAAGAAGCCCTCGCCAGGGAGAACCGCCCCGTGTTCGTGATGGATTACCCCGCCGAGTTGTGCCCGTTGACGCGGCGCAAGACGGATGATCCCGGCATTGCCCTGCGTTTCGAGTGTTTCGTCGCGGGCATGGAACTGGCGAACGCCTACACCGAGCTTAACGATCCGTCTGTGCAGGAAGATAATTTCCGCATGCAGTTGCGGGGCGAGGCTCAGGGTGAGACCATGCGGGTGATGGACGAGGATTTTGTCACCGCGCTTCGCCATGGAATGCCCCCCGCCGGTGGACTGGGAATTGGTATCGACAGGGCGATAATGCTTCTGACAAACACGCAGAGCATTCGCGACGTGGTGCTGTTCCCGCTGCTCAGGCCCGAAGGCCAGGGGCAAGCGTCGTCGGACGCAACCGAATAACGGAACGCCAATGTATAAACTGTTTCTTTGCCTTCGATACCTGCGCCGCGGCGTAATGGCATACTTCGCCATTATGGGAATGGCGATCTGCGTGTTCATGATCGTTGTGGCCGTGAGCGTGATGAACGGCTTTCTTCGCAAGGTCGAACTCAGCGCGAAGGGTCTATTCGGCGATATTATTATCGAGCCCGCCCGCGGACATCAGGGACTAAGCCACTACGATGAGATCCTGCACGCTGTTGGTCAGCGCGTCGAAGAAGTGGTTGATGACGATGGCAATGTGCTCGGTACGCCGATGATATTGAGCTATGGCGTGCTGCAGATCCCCGGCGAAAGCCAGATCCGCCTGGCTGTCAGCGTCGCGGGAATCCGTCTGCCCGAAAGGGCGCGAGTTACAGATTTCTCCAGCGGGCTGTTCGTGCAGAGGGGCATGCATCCCACATTTGACCCGCCCAAAGAACTGATGATCCGCCGGGTAAACGAAGAAATCGCCTCCACCAGGCGAATCCAGCAAGAGATACTCGAACGGATGGAGGAACAGGGCAAAGCCCCCGAACTACTGAACCTGCTCGATCGACTTGGGGCGGGGCTTTACTATCAGAATCTCGGGCTCCAGAACATAATGGATAACGAAAGGCTGACCCGATACCTCGAAAACGCGATGGACAGCCGAGATCGCGCGTACGAACAAGGACTCGACGCCAGCGGAATCGAAGACGAAATCCAGTCGCTCAGAAGCCGGGTAATCGAGCCCGTCAAAAACAGGGTGATACTGGGCCTGGGCATACCGAGCCTGAGTTTTCGTACCGACGACGGTAAAACGGTGCGATATATGGTGCCTGGCTCGAAGGTCGTACTGAACATATTTCCGCTGGGACGGAGAATGACCATGACGAACCTCTCGCCGAATATCGAGATGTTTACCGTGGTTGACGACAATCGAAGCGACGTGTCATCCATCGATAACGACATGGTGTACGTTCCGTTCGAAACCCTTCAGCTTCTCAACAACATGGATAACCCCCTGCGCTGCAGCCAGATTCACCTCAAGGTGCGAAACGGACTCGACAAGGAACCCCACCTCAGTGAGGTCGCGGCGAAGGTCGAGCGGGCTTGGCTGGAGTACCGCAAGCAACGCAGACAGGGCCTGCGAAATACCCTCGCAACGGCACTGGCTGATGACAATCGCCTGCTGGCGCCCATCAACGCTGAAGCACCATTCGATGAGGACATGCTCGACGGGCTATTGTCGAGGCCTGAGGAGCTGCGAAGGATACTCAAAGACCCGGACGACATCATTGCCGAAGCTGACGACATCGCCTTCATGAGCGACCTGAACGTGCAGACGTGGCGACAGAGGCAAGATTCCATCGTCTCGCACATTGAATCGCAGCGAACGCTCGTGGTCATTATGTTCATCATTATCTCGATGGTGTCGGTGGTGCTGCTGTTCGTGATCTTCTACATGATCGTCGCCCAGAAAACACGCGAGATAGGTGTGCTCAAGGCGGTGGGGGCCTCCAGCGGGGGCGTCGCGGGAATATTCCTTGCATACGGGCTTGCTGTTGGAGTGGTAGGGGCCGTGCTGGGCACGATCGGGGGGTGGTACTTTGTCGACCGCATAAATCCGATTCATGACTGGGTGGCGGCGACGTTCGGTTTTCAGGTCTGGAGCCGAAAGAGTTTTCTCTTCGAGCACATCCCCAATACCGTCGATCCGTGGGACGTGGTGATGATTATTGCCGGAACCATAGTGGCCGGGCTCGTTGGCGCGCTGCTTCCAGCAATCAGGGCAGCCAGAATGCAGCCAGTGGAGGCGCTGAGATATGAGTGAGCTCGCCATCCAGGCCTCGAACCTGCACAAGACATACACCCTGGGTAAGGTCGATCTGCACGTGCTGCGTGGGGTGACCCTGAGCGTCAAAAAGGGAGAGTTCGTAAGCATCGTCGGCGCGAGCGGCAGCGGAAAGAGCACCCTGCTTCACCTGCTTGGGCTGCTGGACAGGCCCGACCGCGGCGAGTTGATGATCAACGGTGTCGACATGGGCAAACAGTCCTCGTTTGCCAGAAACCGTCTGAGATGTAAGGAAATAGGATTTGTCTTCCAGTTCTACCACCTGCTGCCGGAACTGAGCGTGCTGGAAAACGTCCTTCTGCCGGCGAGGGTAAACTACTCGAACTTTCTGTGGTTCTCGCGTCGCAGGCGCCTCGTACGACGCGCGACAGAAATACTGGACATGCTTGAGCTTAAAGACCGCCTCAAACACCGTCCCAAGGAGCTTTCAGGCGGAGAACGGCAGAGGGTCTCCATTGC
>CAZWAT010000042.1:0-16770 GCA_964632015.1 uncultured Planctomycetaceae bacterium | reverse complement strand
CCTTGTCCTTCTGGGTGTAGCTGTTCTTCGCGTTAGACCGGATTTTATCTAATTAGAGAGAAAAAAAGTTAATAATAGTACTGGCAATTCAGCCAGCCTAGACGCAATAATCCACAGCAATAATACCCCATCCCAGGAGTACATTTATGAAAATCAAAGGCGCAGAAATGGTCATCCGCATTCTTCTCGAGAAGGGTGTGGACACCGTCTTCGGTTATACTGGCGGTGCAGTTCTGAATATTTACGATGAACTGTACAAGAACAGTGACCGCATCCACCACTACACCACTTGCCACGAGCAAGGCGCTTCTCATGCTGCTGACGCTTACGCTCGAGTAACCGGCAAGGTCGGCGTGGTGATAGCGACCTCCGGGCCTGGCGCGACGAATCTCGTCACCGGCATAGCCAATGCCTACTTGGACTCGTCGCCGATAGTGGCCATCACTGGCAACGTCGCTTGTCCCGCCATTGGCAAAGACAGCTTCCAGGAAGTCGACATCAGCGGCATAACTATGTCGATCACCAAGCACAACTACATCGTCAAGGACGCCTCACGTCTGGCCGAGGTGCTGCGTGAGGCCTTCGACATCGCCACCAGCGGCCGGCCAGGGCCGGTGCTGGTAGATATCCCAAAAGACATCCAGCAGGCAGATTGCGAGTATGAGCCAGCCAGCACGCCGACAGTGGCCCGCAAATACAGCAATGGCAAGGAGTCTTTTGCCGAGGCGGTCAAACTGATCAATGAATGCGATCGTCCATACATCTACACTGGTGGAGGCACAGTCTGTTCTAATGCCAGCAAAGAGCTTCTGGAACTGGCTGAGAAGATCGATTCGCCCATTGGCAGCAGTATGATGGGCCTTTCGGCGATAAGCCACGACAACTCGCGCTTCCTGGGGATGACTGGTATGCACGGCAAATTCGCGGCCAGCAAGGCACTGGCGAAGGCCGACCTGTTAATCGCCATCGGGACGCGTTTTTCTGATCGCGCGACTGGTAACAAGATCGAGTTTATCAAGAGCAAGAAAGTCATTCACATCGACATCGACCCATCGGAAATTGGCAAAAACATCCCGGCTTTCGTTTCGCTCATCGGCGATGTCAAATCGGTGTTAAAGAAACTGCTGGGCGAATTGTCGCTTGTCGATCGCCAAGCTTGGCACCAGGAAGTCGAGGCCATCAAGAATAGCCCTGACAACCATTTAGAAATGCCGTCGGACACTTTGAACCCCGAAACCGTCATCCACGCGGTCAATCGCCACGCCCCCAAAGACACCATAATTTGCACCGACGTGGGACAGCATCAGATGTGGACCGCGCAGTACTATCATTTTTCCAAACCGCGGAGTTTCGTGACTTCTGGCGGACTGGGGACGATGGGTTTCGGAATGGGCGCGGCCATCGGCGCTTGCCTGGGCAACGAGCGAAAAAAAACCGTACTGTTTACCAGTGACGGCAGTTTTCATATGAATATGAACGAATTGAGCACCGCGGTGTCGAATCAACTGCCGCTGGTGGTAGTGCTGTTGAACAACAACGCTCTGGGGATGGTGCGGCAGTGGCAGACGCTGTTTTTTGACCACCGCTACTCAAATACCAGCCTGAACCGCCGCACCGATTATGTCAAGCTGGCTGAGGCTTTGGGTGCCAAAGGTTTGCGTGTCAGTGAACTCTCACAACTCGAGGAAGCCATCGCAGAGGCCTTCGCTACTAATGGGCCGGTGTTAGTCGAAGCAGTGATTGACGAAGACGAGAAAGTGCTGCCGATGATTCCGCCGGGCGGGACCATCAAGGACATCATCCTCAAGGCTTAAACAAAGGAGAGAACTATGAACCCAGATGAATTCATCTTGTCGATACTGGTGAACAATGAGGCCGGTGTGTTAACTAGGGTCTCTGGACTGTTCGCCCGACGGGCCTTCAATATCGACAGTCTCTCAGTAGGGGTCACCGACAATCCCCAAATCTCGCGGATCACGATTGTTGCTCGAGGCGACGAATACGTGAAGAGCCAGATTGTCCGACAACTGGAAAAACTCCACGATGTGAAAATCGTGGAGTTAATGCCACCGAGCAGCACCGTGATGCGCGAGTTGGTGTTGATCAAATTGAATATCTCCCAGGAATTACGGGTCGGTCTGATGGAGGCCGTGTCGGTTTTCCGAGCCAAAGTCGTGGACTTGAACAACGACTCGGTGACCTTGGAGATCACCGGTGAGCGTTCCAAGTGCGATGCCTTCATCGAGTACCTGCGCCCATTGGGCATTGCTGAATTGTGTCGTACCGGCTTGACCGCGATTTCCCGCGGCCGCAAGATCCTGAAGCCGGATTCCCAAGCTAATTGTCAAGTCTGACAAAAAAGAAAGCAGAACAACAACAAGGAGTGAGTTTTTATGGCGAAGATTTTTTATGAACAAGATTGCCAACTGGCAGTCCTCAAGGGCAAGAAAGTCGCGGTTATCGGTTACGGCAGCCAAGGTCACGCCCACGCCCTGAATTTACGTGACAGCGGCATCCAGGTCACGGTCGGTCTCTACGAGGGCTCGCCGTCGAAGGAGAAAGCCAAGGCTCGTGGTCTGGCGGTCGCCAACACTGCTGAGGCGGTCAAGGCTGCAGATATCATTATGGTCTTGGTCAACGATGAAAAACAGGCGGCTTTGTACCGCAGTGAAATCGCTCCCAACCTCTCGGCTGGCAAGACCCTGGCTTTTGCCCACGGTTTCAACATCCATTTCGGCCAGATTGCCCCGTCGAAAGACATCGACGTCATTATGATAGCTCCGAAAGGCCCCGGCCATACTGTCCGCAGTGAATATGAAGAAGGCAAAGGCGTTCCCTGCTTGGTGGCGGTGCAGCAGGATGCCAGCGGCAAAGCCCTGGATACCGCTTTGGCCTACGCCGCTGGTATCGGCGGTGCCCGGGCCGGCGTCTTGCAGACGACTTTCAAGGAAGAGACCGAGACCGACCTCTTTGGTGAGCAGGCCGTGCTTTGCGGCGGTGTGACTGCCCTGATGAAGGCCGGTTTCGACACCCTGGTGGAAGCTGGCTATCAGCCCGAGAGTGCCTATTTCGAATGCCTGCACGAAATGAAGCTGATCATCGATTTGGTCGTACAGGGCGGCCTCTCGTTTATGCGCTACTCAGTCAGCGACACTGCTGAATACGGCGACTACTCGGTCGGCAACCGCATCATCAATGACGATGTCAAGGCCGAGATGCGTAAGGTCCTCAGCGAAATTCAGGACGGCACCTTCGCCCGCAACTGGATTCTTGAGAATCAGGCCAACCGTCCACATTTCAACGCAATGCGCCGGCTGGAAAAAGAGCACTTGATCGAGAAGACTGGTGATGAACTACGCGCCAAGATGTCCTGGAAGAAAAAAGAATACAAGGAATAGTCACCGCTCTGCCCCGCCTGAGCTAAGCTCAGCCTCGGGTGGGGCCAATTTCAGCACTGCGTAAGGTATATTTATGAATTCAGATAACGTAAAAAAAGGCGTCGAGCGCGCACCGCATCGCTCGTTATTGAAAGCAACCGGGATGACCCAGGGGGAGATCGACCGGCCGTTAATCGGCGTCGTCAATTCTTTCAATGAGATTGTCCCTGGTCACGTCCATCTGCAGGAGATCGCCCGAGCGGTGAAATACGGCGTCCTCAGCGCTGGTGGCACGCCAATGGAATTCAACACCATTGGCGTCTGTGACGGCATTGCTATGGGTCACAGCGGTATGAAGTACTCGCTCTGCACTCGCGAAATCATCGCTGACAGCATAGAATGTATGGTCCGGGCACACCGTTTTGATGGTTTGGTCTTTATTCCCAACTGCGACAAGATCGTGCCGGGGATGCTAATGGCCGCAGCGCGATTGAATCTGCCAGCAATTTTCGTCAGTGGCGGTGCGATGTTGTCGATCGAGGGCGAAGAAACCGGTCGGTGCCTCGACTTGAATAGCGTCTTCGAGGGCGTCGGTGCCTACAAAGCCGGCAAGCTCAGCGAAAACGAGCTGCTACGACTCGAAGAAAGCGCTTGCCCGACCTGCGGCTCTTGTTCGGGGATGTTCACCGCGAATTCGATGAACTGCCTGACCGAAGCTGTTGGCCTTGGCCTGGACGGCAATGGCTCCATTCCGGCCGTATATGCGGCCCGGACACGCCTAGCCAAAGAAGCCGGCGCGAAAATCATCGAGTTAGTGCAACGTGACCTGAAAGTTTTGGATATCCTGACTCCTGCCGCGGTGCGCAACGCCCTGGCGGTTGATATGGCCTTAGGCTGTTCAACCAATACTGTCCTGCACTTGGCGGCCATCGCCAATGAGGCAAAAATACCATTTTCCCTGCAACTGGTCAATGAAATCAGTGCCCAGACGCCGAATCTCTGCCGTCTGGCTCCGGCTGGCAAACACCACATGCAGGATTTGTACGCCGACGGCGGAGTCTATGGCGTAATGAAAGAATTGAGCAAACTCGGCTTGCTCGACACATCGCTGCTCACCGTCACGGGCAAAACTGTCGGCGAGAATTTGTCCTCAGCCGGGCGCAAAGGGCGCGGTGTGATTGCCGCAGTAGAAGAACCATATTCGGCAATGGGTGGCTTGGCGGCATTGTTTGGCAACCTGGCCCCCAAGGGCGGCATTGTCAAAAAAAGTGCTGTCGCCGCGAATATGCTGCAATATGAAGGAAGCGCGCGCGTCTTTGACAGTGAAGAGGCGGCGATCGAAGCCATCTACCAGCAGAAAATCAAAGCCAATGGGTAGCCTGTGAACGACCGACGCAAAACCATCTATCGGTTCGCCTCCCACGCGCTGAGTGGGCGAATCGGGAGTAATCAGATCCGGATGCCGGGCCTCGAGGTCGGCAAGCTGCCGCATCAACTGATCGTATTCATAGTCCGATATTCCAGGATTCGCCTCGACATAATACAGATAATCGTGTCGACGTATCTGTTCCCGAAGGTGTTCAATTAGCTGTGCATCGCTCATTGGAAGTTCCGGCTAGATTGCATTGCCGTCAAGGCTGGCGTAGACCCATTTCTGGGCGACAATTTGATAATCCAACAGCTCATCAGGCTTGAACAGCAGCGATATTTCACGAGACGCAGATTCGGTGGAGTCGCTTCCATGAACGAGATTGTACCGCTTGGACATTCCGAAGTCGCCCCTGATGGTTCCCACCTCGGCGTCCGGGCCGAAAGTTGCGCCGAGCATCTTCCTGACGACCTTGACCGCGGAATTTCCTTCAAGCACTATCGCCACCGCGGGCGATGCAGTGATGAACTCGACGAGCGGCTCATAGAAATCCTTGCCCTGGTGCATCTGGTACATCTCGGCAGCCAACTCACGTGAAAAGCGCATCAGCTTCAGTCCCGCGATCTTGAGCCCCTTGCGTTCGAAACGGTCAACAATCTGTCCAACAAACCCTCGCTGAACCGCGTCGGGTTTGCACAAAACCAGTGTTCTTTCCATGGTTTCCTTCCGTGAAACGATGTCTCTCTTATTGAGCGGCAATTACTCTTTCAGCGATCCTGCGCACTTGCGCGACAAGATCTTCAACAACTTCCCGACGTGCAGCCTCGCCCATGATTCGCATGATAGGCTCGGTATTCGAGGCTCGAACGCTCACCCACGCGTCGTTCAGATCGATTCTCAGACCATCGTCAGTGTTGAAGGACGCACCTGGTTTATTGGCGAATTCCCTCTGCACCTCATCGGCAACGACAGGGGCTATTCCCGCTGGACACGGAAACTTTGTCTTGATCATAACATAGGACCGAATCTTGCTCGCCAGGGCGCTGAGCTTTTCACCGCTTTGTGCGAGATATTGCAGAATCAGTGCCATTCCAACAAGGCTGTCGCGGACGGGCGCAACGCGAGGATCAATTACGCCGCCGTTCCCCTCGCCGCCAAAGATGCATCCATGCTCAGCCATTGCGCCTGCGACGTTAGCCTCTCCGGTGGGCGTTCTCACTACGGTTTGCCCCGCTTCGGAGGCAATGTCATCCACCATCCTGCTGGTGGCGAGGTTGGTGGCGATCTTTCCTTTGCGCCGGCTGAGCACAAAAGCGGTGGCCAGGGCAAGCGTGTATTCCTCGCCGATGAATTTGCCGTTTTCGTCCACCACCACCAGCCTGTCGGCGTCAGGGTCTTGCGCGAAGCCCAAATCCGCACCGTGCTCGCGAACCGCATCGCACAACTGGGAAAGGTTTTCTTCGATTGGCTCGGGACGATGAGCAAACTCGCCCGTAGGCTCGGAGTTTATATGCACCAGTTCACAGCCAAGGCGTTTGAGCAGCATTGCCGTTACCGTGCATCCTGCGCCGTTGATGCTGTCAACGACCACTTTGAACCTGTTGGTGGAAATCCTCGCATGGTCAATTATCCCGCAGACAGCGTCCAGGTGCCATTCGTGCACTCGCGATTCGCCTTTCAGCGTGCCGATACTAGCAACGTCTTGCAGATCGAATTTACTCTCTTGCCAGATAGTTTTGAGTTCTTGTGCCAAAACGGCGGACAGACCTATACCGGTCGGCTGGAGAAACTTGATGCCGTTGTATTCAATGGGATTATGCGAGGCGGTGATGACGATTCCACCCTGTGCCCCCAGCTTGCGAGTCGCCAGTGCCGCCCCCGGTGTGGTGACAACGCCCAGATCTATGACATCCACCCCCCCGGCCATCAGGCCCGACGCGACCGCACTGAAGACCATCGCCCCTGATCGGCGGGTGTCGCGCCCCACCGCCACCACCGGTCGAACGTCGGTTTGCGATGTCGCTTGAAGCATTCGGGCAAATGCCAACCCGAAATTGCAGGCAACCTGGGGAGTAAGCGTTCCACCAATCGTACCACGCACGCCGGACACGCTCACCATCAAACGATCTTCCATCTCGCCTTGCCTTTCTGTCAGAATTCGTGGGTATTCTATATCGACGAAAGGCAAATGTCACTTGATGGTCAGTGTAATTCACCGCCACCCGTAAATGATCTGTTTTTGGCACAGAAAGCTTATAGATCGCGAATAAGCCGCACCGTCAGATACCGCCTCAGCCGTCATGCCGGAAGATGCATACCGCAACCGCATCAGTGGGCAATGTCAGTCGAGCGCCGTCTTCTGTTGCCTCCGATTCAAATGGGCCTATTCCGTCGCACTCGACATACCGGTAACCCGGCGTCTTGAAATGTGCCCGCGCGGTCGGCAGATGGTGCTGACTGGCGACAATCGCCATTACATCCCCCGCGGTAAAGCAGTGAGCGTCAACTTCGTCATTGTCGACATCAAAGCCCAGCGTATCGCGGTAATTGCCCCTTAGCAGAAGATCGCCCCACTTGTTTCGCAGGCGATTGATCTCGACGAGAAACTGCTGGTAATTAGGCGCTTCTTTAATCGTGGCGCGGCATCGGAATATTTCGACATCGCTGATAAGCCCCTCGCCCAGTGCATGCGCCAGGCGGCGCGGGATGTCGGTATCGTCACGGATGTCACGATCGGAATAGACAGGCTCTGGAAAGGCGAACCGGAAAAGCTCCCCGAACCCGGTTGTCTTCACCTTTTCACCGGGCCTGGCCGGGGCGGCTGCCTCGCATCCTCCGGTGTAGGCATGGGCGTAGTCGACACATCCTATAGTAGAATCGCAGATTATCTCGGTTCCCAACGCCATCTTCGGCGCCTTGCTGTGGACGTATGCCCTCAGCCGCTCGAGCAGACGCCGCTTTGCAGCCCCGATCGTCGTAAACGGAACCCGGTGCCCGTGCGATTCGTCGCAGCACAGCACATTGTCCGAGCCCCCCATCTGATCGAAGAATACGCTGTCCACACCAAGGTCGATTGCGATGTCACACAATGTCTTGAGATGCTCGAACCATTCTTCGCAGGCGGGACAGGCCCCGACAAACTTTCGGTTTCCGAACTGCCTCAGCAGTGTGCCCTTGCCGCTGAAACGGTATTCCTCGATATACGGGTTCGCGTGGTAGTCCCTGGAGCATATCCGCTTGCCGATTCGATTGTAGTATTCGCTGGCGATCTCGATCAGGTGCCCGTTAAAATAGAGCATCACCCTGCCCCCATCCGCCTGCACCCGCCTGATCTGCTCGATCAGTTTGTCCCTGCCACCCTGGGCGTCGTCAAATGGGTAATGGGGATATCCGGCATCGTGCCCATCCGCATGCCACCCGAAGAGCATGATGCCGTCGACAAGAGCGTTCTGCCCTTCTCTGAACGCGCGATGAATTTCGTCATACCGCAACAGGTCAAGCCCATACTGATGCTTTAGGATCAACCTCTGCCAACCATTGAGATGCCCCACCCATTTTGGGCGAATCGGGGATGGGTCCTTGAACCACGAATCCACCCATCGTCGGTATTTTCTCGCCCCGTTGTGCCAACTTCCCGAATAAGGCGAAATAACGTAACTATCGATTGAAGTGCCGCATCCCTGCTTGAGAAACGGATACTTCACCATGCCCGTTTCAAGCCCCTCAGGCATGAGCCTCCAGTAATGCTGGGTATATTGAAAGGAGTCATCATGGCTGGCGATGTACAGGCCCTGCGACTCGCCCGCGAACATAAAGCAATTCATCGCCGCCCTGTTTCCGGGATACATCGCCGTCTTCACAGGACCGAACTCATCAAGGGCAACGTACAACGTTCGGTGACTGTCCACTTCGGCGTGGGGATCTTCAAATCGCTTGCCCCCCATCTCGGAGGTTATCAGGGCGTGATCATCAGGATAACGCAACGGTGATATCATCGGGAAGAAGCATTCGCGGATGATGGTTCCATTGTCATGATTGTGCAGGGATATCCCCAGCCGGACCTCGTCATCAACAATCGAGATGGTGATTTCGGCCCGGGCATCAATGGTGTCGAAAGCCTCGTGCACAATGGTAATGGTATCGTCAGAAGCCTCTACCCGCGAAGCGGAGCTGACGACCTGGGCGAAACATTCGAGGCATTGCTCGCGTTGGAAGATCAGCCGCACAAGCGGAGACGATGACGCGTAATTCAAGCCGGTTTGCAGGTTGACCAATTCGACCAGGCGTCCGTGCTCGTCCACAGAGACGCGAACGTGGCTGCTTGCCATTGAATACATATCAGTTTTATTGCGCTTCCCAAATCATCTCAGGATAATCGATCATGAAGCTCGTCTCGCTGACGTGCAGATCGGTGAACAGCGTGTTCTGCCGCTCTTCGTTTTCGGGGTCATGCCTGTAACCCATGAGTTGATCCCTGAAGCCCAGCAAGACATTGATCGCTGGATAGAGTGTAGGTCTGTTGCCCGCAGCCATTCTTTCGGCACAGTCAGTGAGGGCAAATGTGTTGGACGGATTGACTATGTCGTCAACTCGCTTGTATCTGCGCCATGTGTTGCCAACGTCTCCAAGATGGGCGTTGCCAAGATACGACAGCGAGCCAAACCATCCGAATGGCCCCAATTCCTCAGAAGGACACTCCAGCAAGCCGAAGTGTTCTGGCTTGGTATCCATGAAGTTGGCGAGGATCAACCTCCAGTAGTAGTTTTCGGTATCCTCAAGGGCACTATCAAGCCCAGCGGAATAATAGGCCATTGTCATGGTCTGCTGGAAGCCCGGGAATAACCCGTCGTACTCGGACTGATACATCGCGATGGTGTTGCCCAGACCCCTGAGATTCGTTTTGCACATAGCCGACTTCGCCAGGTCCCTCGCGCGGGAAAGACTTGGCATGAGGATGCTCACCAGCAGGGCAATGATTGCGATGACAACCAACAATTCGATGAGCGTGAAGCCCGGTCGTTTATATATAGTGTTCCTCATAATAGCCGTCCTTGCTTAAACGTTGTGCAGGTCTGTTGCCTGTGGGGGGATTAATGCCAAATTTTTGAGCACCGGCCGGAGCGACCCGCGCAACGGGGACGAACATACCCACGTCGCGCGAGGCTCCGGTCGTGTCGCAGTGGAAGACTACGCGGTGCGTCTGCGTCTTGAGCTGATTAAACCGACAAGTCCTGTTCCCAGCAGCACAAGCGTGCCCGGCTCAGGCACCTCGTACGCTACTTTCAGGGTCGGACCGTCGTATTCCTGGTTCTCTCTTGACGCCCAGTGGACGCTCGAGCTGGTGAAGAAGGATGTCAGGGCTATGGTGATTGTGTTGTCTTCCTGCAGATACTCCTCCAACCCACCAAGCTTACCGAGGTTCAGGTCGACCTCGATCTTGTCGCCGGCCACCATTGTCGTTGTGTCCAGGATGACATCCTGGTGCAGGAATCTGAAGGCACTGGTCAGTGCAATGGCGCTGGTGACATCGTTACCCGGGGCGTTTGCCCAAGTAATCTGATCTTCAGTCCAGTCGTAACCGAGTCCACCGTCAACGGCCTCGTATCCTGCCTTGAGAACCCACAGACGAACTCTCTGGTTGGAGGTGCCGCTGACATAAGTGAGCGACAACTTCGCCCACGCATTGGCGTCGGGGTTGTCTTGCGCCGCCTGAACCACATCGCTCAGGTCGAACTTCATGTAGGGCTTGCGGGTGTACTCCTCGCTACCGGCCGCCCTGAACCAGATGACATCACTGGTTCCGCCACTTCCTTGAACCGTGTTGTACGCTGCTTCGCTACCATCCACCCAGTTGTCCTCGACAGCCAGAAAATCCTGACTGAAAGAGTCCGCCGAGGCACTTGATATGGACAATACCAAAACTAGTGCAAGCACTGCCTTTCCCATTGCAACCTTGTTCATTGTCTCACTCCTTACTACTGTTACTGATTACACCTGAGCACTCCGAGCACGGTGCGCGGATACTACCTGTTGACATGATTTACGCATAACGAGTTTGGATTTGAGCCTCGTTACTGATCGAGGGAGGGAACTGAGATTCTCGTCCAGACCATCGAGCAGAGTCGCCGCAGCGAGCCTGCCGAGGCTTTCCATATCGCGCCATAGAGCTGTGAGCCGGGGCTGGGCGAATTCGCAAAGCTTACTGTCGCACGAGCTGATCAGCGACAAGTCGGCTGGACAATATAGACCAAGTTCGCTCATCTCAGATACAATCGAGATGCACGCCTGGTCGCTTGTAATAATGGCTGTGGGTCGTTGGTCTTCGGGTGTCTCCAACCATTGATCGAGCAAATGCTTACCCGAAGCATAGTCGCATTCCACACCTGGAAGTGACATCTTGATCAGGTTCAATCCTCCGCCGGATATAAGCGAGCAATAATGCGTTTCAAGTTCATGGGTCAGGTTTATGAACCATGGGACTGATGGCAGCGCAAGGGCAACTCGTTGATGTCCCAGCTTGAGAAGATAATCTATCGCCTGCCTGAGCCCGTCGCCCATGTCCCAGGAGATAACAGGCGCGGGCATTTCCATTTCCTGGTTTTCGCCAAGGCAGACGCAGGGGATATCAAACTGTTTGAATTGCTCCATGATTGCGGCGCTGACGTAATCGCCCAATATCAGTCCGTCAACCGCTCGCTGACCCACCTTCTTGGGGAAGACAAACTCATGGATGTTCGAGAGGTTCCAAAGGCTGACGCTCAACCCATAGCCTCTGTCCCTGCATTCGTGTTCGATACCCGCAAGATACTGGGCAAAATACTGATTGCCCAACCCATCGGCGACGGTATCCGATAGAAGAAAACTGATGAAACCCGACTTCTTCGTCACCAGCGCCCGTGCCGCGGCGTTTCCGTGGTAATTCAGACGCTTGGCGACATCTATTATCCGCTGCTTGGTCGGCTCTGACACACGCACACCTCCACGAGCGTTGTTCAACACAACAGATATGGTGGGCTTGCTCACGCCGACGATATTCGCAATGTCCTGAAGGGTAGGTTTCATGTGATTAACCGTTTGTTCACAGTCAAGTATACCCTACTTCCTTTTTTCGTCAACATGAAACTGCATCAGAACAGAATTTAATTGTTCCGGTCTGAACCGGTACATTATATCGTTGACAGTGCAGTCTCCCATGGTTATCGTCACTTGTGATGAAGCTCGCATTATTGGAGGTCTTGCGCCTTAATTCAGTAACCTTTGGCAATTGGTGGACCATCACATGCACCTCGAACTTCGCCTGTCTGAAAAGTCTTTTGCAAACTTCGACGACTTGGGATTTCTCAAGTCGATAACCAGCGGCAATACCGGATGGGAGTTTATCCCGTCGCCTGGATGGTCGTTGCTCGTTCAAGTTGGTGACGACCTTGTCACTGCCCTCCCCCACGGCAAGGTAGAGGTGAACATGCTCGGCAACGAGCATGCTATGTCACTTCGGTACCGCCAGGTGCGCGCGGGCGATATTGTGCTGCCCGCGGACGTGGAGGTGCGATGGACATTGCGGGACGATTTGCTTTCGGGAAAAGTCAACGTAATGTCCCTCGACCCGTCGCTTACGCTTGAGGCGATCTGCCTGCCGGATATCATTCTGCCATGCGAAACCGATGCCGACGTCATTGTTCCCAAGGACATCGGCTGGTTGCTGAAAAACGCGTTTAGCGTGCTCTTTGGGAATTTGGATTCGCCCGGCGAGTACGTCATGCATGGCGATCATATTCAGATGTCTGCATGGATAGAATCCACCAGATCCTTTTATATGGATTGCCGAGACACCACCGGCTGGACCAGGCGATGGAACTGGCTTAAGGCCGGTGACAGACAGATTCGAATCAGGATCGACCACCTGGCCCCGAGGCCGGAATCGTCAACACTCGCATGCTTCGAGATGCCCTACCCCGTCAATCTTGGCGCCAGGGATGGGCACTGGTTCAGCAGCGCCTCAACGTACAGGCAGTGGGCGTTGAATCAGTCATGGGCCAGCAGAGGGCGCAAGCAAAGGTCTAACTACATCGGCGACATCGCGTGCTGGTTGTGGAATCGCGGCAGCGCCGAACACGTCACGGCCCCGGCGATCGAACTATCCAAGCGACTGGAACTGCCCGTCGCCCTTGACTGGTACTGGTGGCATAAGCACCCCTACGATACCGGATATCCAGAATATTTTCCTCCTCGTGAGGGAACCGAACGGTTCATGCAGGTAGTGAAGGATTTTCGCAAAACAGGTAATTTCGTGCAGGTGTACACCAATGGCATGTCGTGGGATATGACACTGGACAGTTGGGATGAAGGCAAATCGGCGGCGCTTGTCACAGAGGATGGCAGTTACTGGAACGTTACCTACAATACATGGGTCAACCGCCCGCTGGCGCACATGTGTGGCCGTTCAAAACAATGGCATGATGTTGTGCTGGGAATAGCGAAACAGGCTCATGAACTGGGGCTTAACGGACTTTACCTTGACCAGATTTCATGCACCGGAAGCCGACGACCTTGTTTCGCAACCAATCACGACCACCAGCCCGGCGGCGGCAACTATATAATGGCGGGATGGCACGAACTGCTAGAGAAGATTCGTCGTCAATTTCCCGACCTGGTGCTTTCGAGCGAAGGAACCAAGGAGCATCTGCTTGGCTCGCTTGATGGCGGGATAACCCTTAGCACAAGCTTTGAACGAGTGCGAATGCTTCCCGATCCGCTGCGAGCCTCCAGCAGACCCATACCACTTGCCCAGGCAGTGTATCATGGAAGAGGTGTGCATTTCGGCAACGTTGCAATTCTGGACGGCATCCCCCCATATGACGAGTTCTGGCCACCCAAGCCATACGACGGACCCGAACAGGACTGGGTAAAACTATGCCCCGACCAGTTCGCGTTCGAGCTTTCGCGAACGCTGGTGTTCGGTATCGAGCCCATGGTTGCAAAGCTCACCATGGATCACCTGCAAGACGAGCGATACGCCGAGGATATCGATTTTCTGGTGCGTTTGTGCCGATTCTATCATGCTCATCGTGATTGGCTGCTGTGGGGAACAATGCTGCACCCAGGCGAGTGCAGGTGCAAACGACATGATCTTGCCTCGGTGACCAGGGACGTATTCACCCCACCGGAGAAGGCGAAGATAACCACAAGGGATATGCCTGGTATGCTTCATTCGCTGTGGCGGTCGGATGAGGGCGAATCGGCTGTGGTGTTAGTCAACTACAGCAGGGAAGACAGATCATTCTCGCTCATCCCCGCCGATGATTTGACGGTCAAGACCCCGACCCCGTCAGTCAGCGACTCGGGCGATGGCGTCATAACCGGTACGGTGAAAGCCAGGGATATGCTGTTCGTGCCACTGCGGGCACGCTAAACATTTGTGAAAAGGAACAAAACATGCAACACGCACAACTCGCAACCACAAGCATTATGGTGGGCTTCTTACTGTCATGTATCTATTTGGCGATACCCGCTTTCGGTCAGGGCGGCGTGGAGGCCGGCATGAGCCCGTCGAAAATTCTCGTTCAGCAGATGTCATGGCACCAGGCCCAGCGGGCGCACGACTGGTTCCGCGGGATAAATATCTGGACGCCGCTGGACGCATCTGCGGGCAGATGGACATGCTGGCAATTTCGTGGACATGACAGCGCCAGAGACGGCGTACCGGCGACCGAGGCCCTGGCCACATTCGCCTGCGACATGCGAAACGGCATGTACTACCGTGCAAAAGGCGACAAGGTGACCACGTCGGGGCCTGTTGGCGTATCGGGCGGAATGTGGGCCTCGTTCTGGTCGCTCGACAACAAGGGCGGCGTGACGTTCACCATTAAAAATGGCAGCGCGTCGGCGACTGACCTGTGGCTGCTGGGGTTCCCCCACACATCCAGCGGCAGCGCGTCGATAACGGCGTCGGCAGGCGAGGTGGTTCTGGAGTCTGTTGATTTCAGGCCCGGCAAGACCTGGCACGCACTGAGCCAGCAGGATGTGATGATGAGTTTCGTGCGTGTCGCGTCTGGCCTGTCTGACGGCGACAAGGTGACGGTGCGATGCACCGGCCCAGGTAATGTGCGAATTATTGGCGCCATCGCTGTGGGAAAGACATCGGCGGATCCATCGACAGGAGTCTTCGACCCGTCGAGCATCGTGCGAGTGATGACAAGAAAGCCTCAACCTGCCGCGAATCCCACGAAGTTCAGGATTGGTGGAGGCCCGCCACGCTTCTTCGGGCTTGGCCACTGGACGACCGATTATTCTGCCAAGTTCGATGCCGGAACGTTGGGCGACTCGTCCGAGACGCTGTTCTACAACGTCAACCTGCCGTGGAACCCCGCCGCCGGAGCGTGGGTCGACCAGGAAGCATTCACCTTCTCGCGACATCTCGTCGGAGTGGTCAGGTGCGCTGATGAAGGATCGCTCACAGACCTTGGGCATTACCGCGAGACGATCATGGCCGACGCGGGCGGAACTTCTTATGACTGGCAGATAACCTGGAACGATAACGCACAGTCCAACAATGTCCGAGTCGTGCCCGAAGGTTACTGCGGCCAGTGGTCGCTGGACATCGCCTTCAACCAGGCCCGGATACTGCCCACGCAGAACTCGCTCGAAGATATTTCAATCACCGCTTCAGGCAATAAGTACCTCGCCCTGCCCGGCACGATGATTATCTGCCGAAACCCCCAGGCAGGGCTGCTGGCGGGCATCATCCCGTCGTCGTCCTACGGAGCGGGCGACCTGTGGATATGGGACTATCCAAGCGATGGAGGCTTCCCAAAAATTTACTGTCGCCAGATGCCCTTGGGCACAACCCACCACGTCAAGGCGGGTGAGACAACAGGCGGCGGACATCGAAGGTTTGTTTTGCCTGAACGGGCGTTCGACGGAATAAGAGAATAATCCCACCAGCAAAAGCCCCGGCATAAGTCGGGGCTTTTCTTTGCGCCTGCGCGGGTCGCAACAGCGGGTGACCATCAGAAAAAGCAAAACCCCCGACATGATCGAGGGCTTTGCGTGTATTCTTCTTGTCCAGACAGCCAGTGGTCAGCGATTGGGAACGCTGTTCATAGGCCCGAACCATACCTTGTCCATCGTGGCTGTGCCGCTGCTTCGCTGTTGCACTAAGATCAACCTGGCGAAGACGGCCTGCGATGGCGCGGCGCCTGCGACGGCTGAGTGTGTCCAGTCACCGCGGGATATATCATCCGACCCGAGGGTGACTCCGATGCTCTTTTGCTTCGAGTCCATCCAGTCAATCGCCAGCCTGACGTTATACGCACCGTCGAGTTTCAGTCGAGCAAGGAATGTGTATTCGGTCCCCGGACGCACGCCGATGGCGTCGCTTATCCAACCGGCGTCGTCGAGCATCGAATTGGTAATCGTCAGCCCTCCGTCCACGTCCGAGCTTTTCTTAGTCCATTTGAACTCGGCTGCGATCGGGTTTATCTTCGACCAACCGGTGGGTTCGTCGGTTCCATCGCGCAACATGCTGTTGGGGGCGATGTTGGCCGATTTGGGAAACGCCACTGGTTTCGTGTTTGATTCACGTGACTCGAAGACGCTGTCCCATTTTGGTGGAACGGGTCTGGGCCTGGACTGCGCTACGTCCCTCGGGTTGGTAGGTTCAAATACAATATCATCGTACCAGCTCATGCCCTTTGATGTTTCTTTTCGCCGCCCCACCATGATCCTTGCTGCCCGTGCGTTGTCGGGGGCGGTATCGACAACCTCGATCTTCGTCCACAGGTTGGTTCCCTTGAGGGATTTGCCCCTTGATGTCTTCGTCCACCAGCCGTCGCCACGGTACCAACCAATGTTGATAGTGCTTTCCCCCTCGGCCTGGAATGTCTTGATCCACCCCGTGAGGCGATACTCGACCCCAGGGACTATCGATATGGGGTCGCTGAGCCAGAACGTTCCATTCTTGTGCGACGAGCCGATCGTCACAACCCTTCGCCCGGTTCTTCCTCCGCGGAGATCCCATGAAGCGAC
>CAZWAT010000041.1:0-16811 GCA_964632015.1 uncultured Planctomycetaceae bacterium | reverse complement strand
TCAACTCCTGTCAACCAGAGGCGCTGTTAGTCAAGAAAAGCGGGCGATGAGGGTCGAACTCACGACATTCACGTTGGCAACGTGACGCTCTACCACTGAGCTACGCCCGCGTGACTCTCTATCTTATTAATACGCTCGCCTGGGTCAATACCTTTTTATTGATAATGGAAGATGCGGGTTCGAATATACCTGACCCTGCAACAATAAAGAGATCATATAATTTCACACGTTTATGAGACTGTCAGCGAGTGGTGTGACAGGTGGTCTGGGAGGGGGGAACCAAAACATGCTGTGGACGTAGCAGATTACAGGCCCCGCGGAGCTTCCAGGCATGCCCGAATTTAGTCTTTTGGTGATTTGTGGGTATGCTTATGTGCTGGGCGGTATCTTGGTGATGATGGTCAAAATGGGGCTCCGAGGCGGCGGAATCTCATTGAAAAGGACTTGGTTCTTCCATAAAATCATCGATCCGGCGCTGTGAACGGCACAGTGACCCACCCCCGCCCGGCAGGAACATGGCCGGCAAAGGCGCGGAGCCTGCGGGCTCTGATTTCAGCAAAAGGATCAACATAAATGGCGCGCAAGATTGAGATGATGGACGGCAACCAGGCTGCGGCCCACGTTGCCCACAAGGTAAATGAAGTTATAGCGATTTACCCGATCACCCCCTCAAGTCCGATGGGTGAATGGTCGGATGAATGGACGGCGGCGGGGCAGAAGAATATCTGGGGAACCGTGCCACTGGTTGCGGAAATGCAGTCTGAGGGCGGCGCGTCGGCGGCTGTGCATGGCGCGCTTCAGACGGGTTCTCTCACCACCACCTTCACCGCCAGCCAGGGTCTGCTGTTGATGATCCCCACCATGTACAAGCTGGCGGGCGAGCTTATCAGCACTGTCTTTCACGTGACTGCGCGCTCATTGGCGTGCCAGGGTTTGTCGATTTTCGGCGATCACAGCGACATCAATGCTGTGCGCCAGACAGGTTTTGCGCTTCTGGCGTCGAACAGCGTTCAGGAAGCAATGGACCTTGCGTTGATCTCATCGGCTGCGACTCTTGAAAGCCGGGTTCCGTTCGTTCACTTCTTTGATGGTTTCCGCACGTCGCACGAGGTGGCGAAGGTCGAGACGTTGTCCATCGAAGACATGCAGGCGATGATCACCGACCAAATGGTTGCCGAGCATCGCGCACGGGGAATGTCGCCTGATCGTCCCGTGCTTCGCGGCACCAGCCAGAACCCCGACGTGTACTTCCAGGGCAGGGAGACGGTCAACCCGTTCTACCAGCGCTGCCCTGAAATCGTCCAGAAACAGATGGACCTGTTCGCCAAGATCGTTGGCAGGCAGTACAAGCTCTTTGAATATGTCGGCGCCCCGGACGCCGAGGAAGTAATCGTGCTGATGGGAAGCGGCGCTGAAACCGTCCACGAAACCGTGGATCACCTTGTCGCCCAGGGCAAGAAGGTCGGCCTGTTGAAGGTTCGCCTCTATCGCCCGTTCAGCATCAAGCATTTCATCGACGCGATACCCTCCAGTTGCAAGACGCTTGCGGTGCTCGATCGCACCAAGGAGCCCGGTTCGGCGGGCGAGCCGCTCTACCAGGACGTGCTTACCGCCCTGTTGGAAACGGGCAAGACAGGCATCCGCACGATTGGTGGCAGGTACGGCCTGAGCAGCAAGGAATTCACCCCGGCGATGATCAAGGCGGTGTTCGAAGAGGCAGCAAAGAGCGAGCCCAAGAATCACTTCACCGTCGGCATCAACGATGACGTGTCCAATACCAGCGTCGATTACGATGCGTCATTCAGCACTGAGCCCGATGACGTCGTCCGCGCGATGTTCTATGGTCTTGGCAGTGATGGAACTGTCGGCGCCAACAAGAACTCGATCAAGATTATCGGCGACGAGACGCCTAACTTCGCGCAGGGTTACTTTGTGTATGACTCGAAGAAGGCTGGGGCGATAACGGTCAGTCACCTGCGTTTCGGCCCGCGCCCGATTCGTTCGCAGTACCTCATCAACAGCGCCAACTTCATCGCGTGCCACCAGTTCTCGTTCCTTGAAAGGTACGAGATGTTAAGCACCGCGGTCGAGGGTGGCACTGTATTGCTGAACGCGCCATATCCTACCGAAGAGGTCTGGGGGAAACTGCCCAAGAGCGTCCAGCAGACCATAATTGACAAGAAGCTCAAGCTGTATGTCATCAACGCCTACGAGGTGGCGAAGGACACCGGCATGGGTGGGCGAATCAACACCATCATGCAGACGTGTTTCTTCTATCTCTCGGGCATTCTTCCCCAGGATGAGGCGATTGCGGCCATCAAGAAGGCTATCAAGAAGACCTACGGCCGAAAGGGCGACAAGATTGTCGAGCAGAATTATCATGCCGTCGATCAGTCTGTGGCCAACCTGCACGAGATCAAGGTTCCCGCAGCCGCTGATAGCGACTTCGACATGCCCCCGGTGGTCAGCGAAAAGGCCCCGGAGTTCGTTCAGAATGTTACCGCCCGCATCATGGCAGGTAGGGGCGATGAACTTCCCGTCAGTGCCATACCTAACGATGGCACCTGGCCGACCGGTACGACGCAGTGGGAAAAACGCAACATCGCCCTCGAAATTCCCGTATGGGACCCCGAGGTATGCATCCAGTGCGGAAAGTGCTCGATAGCCTGTCCGCATGCGACCATTCGCGCCAAGCTTTACGACCCATCGGTGCTTGCTGGCGCACCCGAGACGTTCAAGAGTGTAGACGCCAAGGGCAAGGATTTCGCGGGGCTCAAGTGGACCATCCAGGTCGCTCCCGAGGATTGCACCGGTTGTGGCGCGTGCGTTCACGTCTGCCCCGCCAAGAACAAGACCAATCCCACCCGCAAGGCGATCAACATGGAGTTCCAGCCGCCGCTGCGGATGAGCGAACGCGAGAATTACGATTTCTTCCTGTCGATTCCCGACTTCGATCGCAGCAAGCTCAAGGTTGCCACCGTCAAGGGCAGCCAGCTTTGCCGTCCGCTGTTCGAGTATAGCGGCGCATGTGCAGGTTGCGGCGAGACGCCTTACGTCAAGCTGCTCACCCAGTTGTTTGGCGACAGGGCTATCATCGGAAACGCCACCGGATGTTCGAGCATTTACGGTGGAAACCTTCCCACCACGCCCTACACGGTGAACGCCGACGGACGCGGGCCGACGTGGAACAACTCGCTGTTCGAAGACTGTGCCGAGTTCACTTACGGCTTCCGCCTGACGCTGGACAAGCAGGTCGAATACGCTCGTGAACTGGTCGCGTCTCTCAAGGACGTCATCGGCGAAGAGCTTTGCACCAGTCTGCTTGACGCCCAGCAGGACGACGAGGCGGGCATCGCCGCGCAGCGCGAGCGGGTCGCGCAGCTCAAGCAGAAGCTTGCCGGTAAGACCGGCGCGGCAGCAAGATTGCTTGACCTCGCCGATGTGCTCGTTCGCAAGAGCATATGGGCGATTGGTGGCGATGGCTGGGCATACGACATCGGTTATGGCGGGTTGGATCACGTCCTCGCCCAAGGCAGGAACATCAACGTTCTGGTGCTTGACAGCCAGGTCTACAGCAACACCGGAGGCCAGTGCTCGAAGGCGACCCCAAAGGCTGCGGTTGCGAAATTCGCCGCCGGTGGAAAGAACCTGCCCCGCAAGGACATGGGCATGATCGCGATGAGCTATGGCAATATCTACGTCGCCCAAGTTTCGATGGGCGCCAACGATAATCAGGCTGTCAAGGCGTTCGCCGAGGCGGAGAGCTACGACGGCCCGAGCCTCATCATCGCTTACAGCCACTGCATCGCCCAAGGCATCAACATGCAGACCGCCTACGACCAGCAGAAGGCGGCGGTCGCCAGCGGCGCATGGATGCTCTATCGGTACGATCCTCGTCTGGCGGTGGAAGGCAAGAACCCGCTGCAAGTGGATTCGAAGGAGCCGACGCTCCCGTTGCAGGAATACGCTTACAACGAGAACCGATTCAAGATGCTCACGAAGACTAACCCACAGGCAGCTAAGGAACTGATCGAGTCTGCCCAGCAGGACATCAAGGCCCGCTGGAAGCTCTATCAGAATATGGCTGCAATGGACTACAGCAAGTAGTTCGTAGTCTTCAACAGTTTGTTATTTGACCGACGGGCCGAGGTTTGTAAAAGAACCCCGGCCCGTTGTACGTTGTGCATGCATTGTTTTTTCGGACATGGCGGGGGTTGATGCAGTAGAATGAATGCGATCACTGCGTGAGGTTGCAGACGCAGAAGGACAAATCGAAAGGAGCTCAAACATGAGCATGGGTTTGGGAGGCGTATATTGGTTTGCCGCAGCCGAGGCTGCGTCGGAAGCTTCATCGTCCGCAAAGTCCGCGTCGCGACACGCAAGGAACGCGAGTTCCAAAATAAAGGAACTTGAAGACAGGCTTGAAGGCCTGACTCTCACGTGCATGGCGATGTGGGAGCTAATTCGCGATAGCGGCCAATTCAATGAAGAAGATCTGATGGAGAAAATCACTGAGATAGATCTTCGCGACGGCACACTCGACGGAAAGCTCAAAACAAAACGCGTCTCCCAGTGCCACAAGTGCGGCAGGAAAATGTCCCTCCGGCACACTAAGTGCATGTACTGCGGTTCAACAAATCTGGCACAAAAACCTTTCGATAAGGTACGATAGGTCCCTGAACACACCTCGGTGGAGCGGGTTTGAGTAAGTTTTAGCCAAACCTCATCCCTGTACAAGACCCACCTTCGCATACCTGACCTGTTCAAGCGACGTTTGGGGCGCGAAAATCAAATCTGTAAGTCATGAATTTCAATTGACTTAGGCTATACAGAGAAATTTTTCGCTTTTTCTTTCTTGGCGCCCGTAGTTATGACGATATGATATCGAGAAAGTGATCTCGATAAAAAATTCTCGATATCGCAACATGGAGACTGCCCATGACATCATCGAATCAAGAGTCCAGGTTCAAGCCAGCTCCGGCGCCGGCAGTGCGTCGCCTGCCAGGGTATCATCGTCTCGCCCAGAAGTTTCATGGCGAGGGTGTTGAGACTGTTTCCTGCACGACTATTGCGGAGGCGTTATCGCTTGATCCGACCCAGGTGCGCAAGGATATAGCTCTCACCGGGATTGTTGGTAAGCCCAAGGTGGGCTACGAGATCGCATCGTTGTTGGAGAAGATTGAAAGTTTTCTGGGGTGGGACAACGTTACAGACGCGTTTCTTGCGGGGGTGGGCAGTTTGGGCTCGGCACTGATCGGTTACAAGATGTTTCGAGATCACGGCCTGAACATTGTGGCGGCGTTCGACAACGACCCGGCCAAGATCGGCACGACCGTTCGAGAGGTTGAAGTGCTGCCTATGGAGAAGCTCCCGGCTCTTGCCAGACGCATGCATGTGAAAATAGGTGTAATTGCGACTCCCGCCGAGGTTGCGCAGGACGTCGCGTCGATGATGGTCATCAGCGGCATGGAGGCCGTCTGGAATTTTGCACCTGTCCACCTTGATCTGCCGCCCGAAGTCATAGTCGAGCACGTACACCTGACATCGAGCCTGGCGGTGCTTTCGTCGAAACTCACCCAGAAGCTCAAAGAACGTCACGAGAATTAAGGAATCGCCAAGATGAGTGTTACTCAAAGCGAAAACAAGGAAATGCGGCACTTCGAGAAGATCTGCGAGATCATCGCTCGCAACAATAACGATCCCGCAAGGTTGATACCCATCCTTCAGCAGGTGCAGGAAGAATACCGCTGGCTGCCGGAGGAGGTTTTGAGCTACATCGCCACTGCGCTGGACATTCCGCCGGCGAAGGTTTACGGCGTCGCGTCGTTCTATGCTCATTTCGCCCTTGAACCAAAGGGCAAGTACATCATACGCATCTGCGACGGCACCGCATGTCACGTGCGCGGCTCGATGGATATTCACGATGCGATAGTTGAGCGGCTTGGTCTCAAGCCCGGTCAGAACACCACTGACGACATGATGTTCACGCTCGAAACCGTCAGTTGCCTCGGCGCTTGTGGGCTGGCTCCGGCGGTAGTGATAAACGACCAGGTGCACGGACTGATGAAGCCCAAAACCACCGTCGAACTTATCGATGAAATCATACGGAAAGAAAATGAAAATGACTGAAGCGACATTCCTTGACGAGATACACGATGACTTCGACAAGGCAGCGAAGGCAATCAAGAGGCGTGTGATAATATGTGCCGGCACCGGATGCGTCGCCAACGGATCGCTTGAGGTGCATAAGGCGCTGGTTGACGCAATAGCCGCGGCGGGGTTGGACGTGGTTGTCGAACTCAAGCACCATGACGATACCAAGCACGACGTCTGGGTAAGCCAGTCCGGCTGCCAGGGCTTCTGCCAGATGGGTCCGCTTGTGACCATCGAGCCCGATGACCTGCTCTACTGCAAGGTCAAACCCGAGGATGTCGATGACATCGTCAACCAGACGCTGCTGAACCACCAGCCTGTTGACCGGCTGATGTACGTCGATCCGCGAACCCATAACAAACATCGCGGCGTGCGTGACATTCCCTTTTACACCAGGCAGAAGCGGATGGTGCTTAAGGAGTGTGGCTCTGTTGATCCTGGCGATATATGTGAATATATCCATCGCGGCGGATACGACTCGGCCCGAAAGGCCTGGGTCGAGATGAGCGACAAGGATATCTGCAACGCCATCACCGCCAGCGGCCTGCGGGGCAGGGGCGGCGGAGGATTTCTTACCGGTAAGAAGTGGGAATTTACCCGCATAGAGCCCGGAGACAACAAGTACGTCATCTGTAACGGCGACGAGGGCGACCCGGGCGCGTTCATGGATCGTAGCGTCATGGAAGGCAACCCGCACGCCGTGATCGAGGGCATGATGATAGCCGCCCGCGCGGTGGGCGCTAACGAGGGCGTCATTTATGTTCGTGTGGAATATCCGCTGGCTGTCAGAAGACTCAAAAAGGCGGTGCGGGACGCCACTGACATGGGGCTGCTTGGGGCGGACGTGTTCCAAACGGGCAGGGCGTTCAACATCAGCGTGATGGAAGGCGCCGGCGCCTTTGTCTGCGGCGAAGAAACCGCCCTCATGGCCAGCATCGAGGGTCAGCGGGGCATGCCCAGGCCCAAGCCCCCGTTCCCCGCACAGCGAGGGCTCTGGGGCAAACCCACGGTTATCAATAACGTGGAGACTCTCGCATCGGTTGCGCTGATACTGGCGATGGGGCCCGAGAAATACGCAGCTATAGGTACCACCGGTTCGCCGGGCACGAAGACCTTCGCCCTTACCGGGCACGTTGCGAATACCGGGCTCATCGAGGTTCCGCTGGGCACGACGCTAAGGCAGATTGTGTTTGATATCGGTGGTGGCGTCACGGACGACGACGGAAACGTCACCGATGAATGCTTTAAGGCCGTGCAGATCGGCGGGCCGTCCGGCGGGTGTCTGACCGAGGAGCATCTTGACCTGCCGCTCGACTTCGACAGCCTCAAGGGCGTTGGCGCGATGGTTGGTTCGGGCGGGCTTGTCGTTATGAACAAGCAAACGTGCATGGTCCAAATCGCCAAATTCTTCATGCAGTTTACCCAGAACGAAAGCTGCGGAAAATGCGTCCTCTGTCGAGAGGGCACCATGCAGATGCTGTCGATGCTTGACGACATCGCGGAAGGCAGGGCAGACGAGAAGACTCTTGAACTGCTCGAGTCGCTGGGTAAAGCGGTGCGGGTAGGTTCGCTGTGCGGGCTGGGCAAGACCGCGCCGAACCCGGTGCTGTCGATGCTTCGGTACTTCCGGGACGAAATTGAAACCCACGTGCGCGACAAACGCTGTCCGACTGGCAGGTGCAAGGCGCTGGCCATGCCCGAAATCGCCCCGGAAAAATGCCGCGGGTGCACGTTGTGCGCGAAAAAGTGTCCCGTCGGCGCGATCAGCGGCGAGTTGAAGAAACCTCACATAATCGATGTCGAAAAGTGCATAAAGTGCGGCGCGTGCGCCGCTGCCTGCAAATTCAAGGCAATTACCGGAGTATAACCATGATTTGTGACAATCAGATCACCATCAACGGCAGAAGCGTTCCGATCAACGGCGAGCGGAATCTGCTCGAAGTCGCCCGCAAGGCGGGAATCGACATCCCCACATTCTGCTATCACAGCGAGTTGAGCGTCTACGGCGCGTGCAGGCTTTGCCTGGTGGAAGTCGAGGGCATGGGCGTGGTTGCGAGCTGTTCGGTTAAGGCGCGGGGCGGAATGGTGGTACGAACCAACACGCCGCAAATTCGCGAGATTCGCAAGATCGCCATAGAGCTTCTGCTGGCAAATCACGAGCAGACGTGCCCCACGTGCGTCAAGTCCAGCACGTGTCAGTTGCAGGCTCTTGCCCGCAGACTAGGCGTGGACGAGGTTCGTTTCAAGCCCGTGCGGCGAAAGGCGAAGGTCGACAAGACGACACCTTCCCTTGTGCGAGATCCCAACAAGTGCATTCTCTGCGGCGACTGTGTGCGTATGTGTCACGAGGTGCAGGGCGTCGGCGCGATCGATTTTGCCTCCCGTGGGGCGAAGGTTGCGGTTCTTCCGGCGTTCGGCAAGAATCTCGACAGTGTCGAGTGCGTCTACTGCGGCCAGTGCGCGAGGGTATGTCCCACCGGCGCACTGACGCCTGCCAGCCACATCGAGCAGGTCTGGGCGGGATTGCACAATCCCCAAAAGAAGGTCGTAGCGCAGATCGCACCGGCCATACGCGTTGCCATTGGCGAGCATTTCGGGCTTGAACCGGGCAAGGTGATGACAGGCCAGGTCGTCGCGGCGTTGAAGGCGATCGGGTTCGACCAGGTCTATGACACCAGCTTCACTGCCGACATGACGGTGGTTGAAGAGGCGACGGAGTTCCTCGCCAGACTCGAAAAGTGCGAGGCGCTGCCGCAGTTCACCTCCTGCTGCCCGGCGTGGGTGAAGTTCGTCGAGCAGTATTACCCGTCGCTGCTGGGCAATCTCAGTTCCTGCCGGAGCCCGCAGCAGATGTTCGGTAGCCTTGCCAAGAACATTCTGCCCGAGACGCTCGACGTGGCGAGGGAAGATTTGATGGTGGTATCGGTCATGCCCTGCACCGCCAAAAAGTTCGAGGCCCAGCGGGAAGAGTTCGCCGTTGACGGCCTGCCCGATGTCGATTACGTGCTCACCACGCAGGAACTTGGCAGAATGATCGAGGAGGCGGGGCTTGACTTCAGAAACCTCTCTCCTGAAAGCCTCGACATGCCATTCGGATACAAGACTGGCGCGGGAGTAATTTTCGGGAATACCGGCGGGGTCAGCGAGGCGGTGCTTCGCTTCGCCCACGAGAAAGTTACGGGCGAGAAGGTTGGCAATGTGGACTTCCTCGAAGTGCGCGGCGAGGAGGGCATCAGAATGGCGACTGTCCGCATGGGTGACAGGGACGTCAGGCTCGCCATTGCCCATGGCCTGGCCAATGCCCGCAAACTCGCCGAAATGGTCATGAAAGGCGAGGCGAAGTTCGATATCGTCGAGGTCATGGCGTGCCCCGGCGGATGCATCGGTGGGGCGGGTCAACCCAATACCAGGGGCGAAGATATTCGCGCCAAGAGAACAAGGGCACTGTACGATGCCGACAAGACGCTCGGACTCCACAAGAGCCAGGACAACCCCATGGTGGCGGAGTGCTACGAAAAGCACCTCGGGTCTGTTGGCGGGCACAAGGCACACGAGCTGCTGCACACTGCATATCATTCGCGAAGGCGGATTTTAGGCGAGCACATTACCTTTACCGCCAGCAGTGAAGAACGTCCCGTCGAAGTGGCGGTATGCGTTGGCACCAACTGTCATGTCAAGGGCAGCCACGACCTGCTCAGAAAGACAATTGACTGGCTCGAAGGCGAGGGCCTTGGCAAGATGGTGGATGTCAAGGCGACTTTCTGTTGCGAGGCCTGCAAAGAGGCCCCTAACGTCGTCGTTAACGGCGAGATCATCAGCGCTTGCACCCTCGACAAGCTCAAGGCTGCGATCACGCATGCACTGAAAAATCAGCACCAGCAGGTGCGGGAGTGATATATGCCCAGCCAAAGCGCGGTCGTCTTCACAAACAAGGCAAGATGCCGTGATTGTTATCGATGCCTACGCGCCTGCCCCGTAAAGGCAATCCGCATGAAAGACGGACAGGCGTATGTGGTCGAGGACCGCTGCATAGCGTGCGGAACCTGTGTGCGAGAATGTCCACAGGGAGCCAAGACCATTCGCGTGGACGTTGAGAAGGTTCGGGATCTGCTCGCCGCAGGTGGGGCGGTGGCGGCGAGCGTCGCGCCGAGTTTCGCCGCTTCGTTTACTTCCGCCCAGCGCAAGCGTCTGCCCAGTGCGCTGCGCAAGCTGGGTTTCACCTTCATTGCCGAGACGGCTGTGGGGGCGTTTCACGTCGCTCGCAAGACTGCCCAACTCGCCGGCGAAACAAGCGAGCCGACCATCTGTACCGCATGCCCGGCTGTCGTCAACCTCGTGCAGCGATACATGCCCCAACTCACCGATTCGCTCGCCAGGGTTGCAAGCCCCATGGTCGCACACGCCAGGAGCCTGAAAAAGCGTCTGGGCGCGGGTAGCAGGGTGGTGTTCATAGGCCCATGCGCTGCCAAAAAACTCGAAGCCCAACAGGTTGCCAACCCGGCAGTGGACTGCGTTTTGACATTCGAAGAACTCAAGGACTGGTTGCAAAAGGAACACATCGACCTGCTCGAACTGGAGGAAAGCTCGTTTGACGAAACGCCCGGCCCTGATTCGAGGTATTTTCCGCTCAGCGGCGGACTGGCTAAAACCGCGCAACTGGCGACAGATCTGCTCGACGACCAGACGATGAGCGTTCACGGCGCGCATGATGTAATGCAGGCTCTCGAAACAATTGCCATCGATCCCAAGCGCATGCTGATAGATCCCCTGTTTTGCCCGCAAGGCTGCATCAACGGCCCTGCCATCGCGTGCGAGACGACGACCTTTCAGCGAAGATCGGCGCTGCTGGAATACGTTCGCACTCGCGATCTGGGCAAAGGCGAGGTGCCGGCCCAGGAGTGCGATATCTCTATGCGATACAAGCCCATGCCCATCGCCGAGAACATCGAGATCACCGAAGAGAAGATTCGCGAGGTGCTCGTTCGCACCGGAAAATCCGCACCTCAAGACCAACTGAACTGCGGAGTGTGCGGTTACGATAATTGCAGGCAGAAGGCAATCGCGGTCATCCTGGGCATGGCAGAGGAAGAAATGTGCATGCCCACCATGCGACGACTTGCCGAGCAGAGGGGCGACAGGATTATCGAATCCAGCCCCAATGGAATCGTCATACTGAACGAAAAACTCGAAATCCTGTCCATGAATCCCACATTCAGAAGGATGTTCCTGTGTACCGACGCGCTGTTCGGAAAGAGCATTCACCACCTGATGGACCCCGAGCCGTTCGAGCAGCTTGTCGCCGGTAATAGCCGACTGCTGCGGGAAACGGTGTCGCACGAAAGCTACGGACTTATCTGTCGGGAAATCTACTACCGCCTCGAACACGATAACCAGTACGTGGGCCTGTTTACCGACATCACCGACAGCCAGACCAGCCAGAAGAAATTCGACGACCTGCGGGCCGGCGCGATGAACCAGGCAAGACAGTTGCTTGATCATCAAATGAATCTCGCCCAGAGCCTCACGCTTCAGCTTGGCGAGAGCACCGCCCAATGCGAGGCACTGGCGAGAAGACTGATGGAACTTGCCCAGGAAAAGTAACCACCATGTACCTTCATGTAGACACGCACGTCGCGCAAAGCCCCAAGCGGCCGAACACCCCATGCGGTGACGTGGTCGTTATCGATCGCCAGGAGCGATGGACGACAGTGCTGCTGGTTGATGGGATCGGCTCGGGCGTGAAGGCCAATCTTGCCGCAACACTCGCCGCACATCGGCTTATGGGTCTACAGAAGCACGGGTTCACACTGCGCGAAGCCTTCAGCGCACTGGTCAAAACCATGAACGCCAACAGGGACCCGTCCCTACCGTTCGCTGCATTCGCTATCGTCAGAATCCTGCCCACAGGGCTTACCACTGTGCTGAGCTACGAGATGCCATCGGTCATCCTGCTTCAGAATCATTGCGCGACCATCGTGCCACAGAGAACCTTTACGCACGAACGGGCAGTGCTCGCCGAGGCGACGTGCCTTCTCGACGCCGGCGAAGGGTTGCTGCTGATGTCGGACGGCATAACCCAGGCGGGGCTTGGCAACGGTTTGGCTGAGGGATGGACCGCCCAGGGCGCGTGCGCCTTCGCCAACGAGTGCCTGCATCAGGGTATCGCCGCGGCGCAGATTCCCCAACGAATGCACGACAGGGCAAGGGAGCTGTGGGGTGCCCCCGGCGATGACTGCTCCACAGCCCTTGCAATGCTGCGAGCGGGTGTCGCGGTCAATATTCTCACCGGCCCACCATTGACCAAAAAACTCGACAGGGAAGTGGTCGAAAACTTCATGTCCTGCAACGGCATCAAGATCGTCTGCGGCGGATCGACCGGCGCGATGGTCGCCAATGTCCTCGACAGGCGAATGGATATCCGCCAGGAAGATAAAAGCCTCATCGCCCCGCCGAGATGCTCCATCGACGGGATCGACCTGGTTACAGAAGGCGCGGTCACCCTTAACCAGGCGTACAACATCCTTGACGCCGACGCCCGAAGCTATTCCGAGGTGAGCAGTGTCACCGAGTTGTGCTGCCTTCTGCAGGTCGCCGACAAGGTCAACATCACCATGGGCCTTGCGAAAAACCCCTCCGGCGACGACATCGCTTTTCGCCAGCAGGGGATAATCTCCCGACACAAAATTGTCCCACTCATCGCCGACAAGCTCCGCGAAATGGGCAAACTCGTCGTCGTCAAAAAGGTTTGACAAGTCCGGCTGGGACGCCAACCAGCTCCTCCTGATCCCGCAGGGCCACTATGCGTGCCCCTCGCATGCCTATGCGCATCACCACCTTCATTGATTTATAAATCGAACTTGACAGACCTTCAAAGTGCTGCACCGGTTACGGGGTACATCATGTACGCGACGGAGCAGTCACCGTTTCTTGTGGCTCACGTTCAACTGTGAGATGCGTTGGGCGATGGCGGGGTCGGCAAATTTGTCTTCGTCAAGGCGAGGAAAAATCTTCACCTTCCCTAACTCCTTGAAGTGGTACATTTCCGAGTCGCAGTTTCCGCCGCCCGAGTGGTAGAGCGGCGCGGGGGGAACGCCGGCGATGAGTTTTTGTTTCAGCTCGTCGAGGTGTCTTTGGTAAAGCTCCCGCGGCGTGATGTTCTTTTGGGCGCAGATCCCAGCCGACAGGCCGATCACCTCGCCGAGCATGCCCAGCACGCGCATCACCCTCACAGACGCGAACGCAACGTGCGTCATGCTGATGTGTCGCCCGCCAAGCAGCAGGTTGCGCACGTCGCGGGCGTAGAGGCAGCGGAAAGGCACGGGATATGGCGTGGGTATGCCCCGATGATATGCGCATGAGCGGAACGGCTCGGCGAATTTTCCGGCATTCTCCGGGTCGGGAAAGTGCAGGTCGAAATTCCAGGTTATCGCCGCGGTGGCGTCTTCGTGGATCGTGTTGTTTTCGATGTCGTTCTGCGTAAGTATGTAATCTCCGACGACGCGGCAGGTTTCGCGTTTGCCCCCAAGGGGCGATACCCATGCAAGCTCCCGGCGGGCGTACTCGTCTTTCCTCCGCGAACGGTTTTTCAGGAACGACCAGTTGGCGTACGTGACCATCAGGCCGTAATCGCGAATATCCTCGGTCTCGTTCACCTGGTCGCGATATTGGCCGGTCTCCCATTCCCAGTCGCCGCTGAAGATGTGGTAACAGGTATCTTCTGAGAACTCGATGCCCCAGTCGATATCGGGAAACTTCGTCGCCTCGGGCGTCTGGCGCGAGATCCACTGCACCGACAGCCCCATCACCTGCTTGTCTGCCTTGTCGGGCGCGAGGTCTTCGCCGAATTCGCTTCGCGACTCTCTGCCCATCCGCGTGGCTGCACCCATCATTCGCGCCACCGCGGCGTTACCGGTGCAGTCCGCAAAAACCCGGCCGAAATATCGTCTGCGTTCCCCGGTGCGAACATTGCGTGTAACCACTGCCGTGATGGTATTTCCATCACGTTCCACCGCCACCACGCATTCGTTCAGGCCCAGGTGATAGTTCTCCGGCGGGTGATGCCTGAAAATGTTCGCCTTTCGCGAGTCTTCATAGACTTCGCCCTCGTATGTGCCGTTTCCGCCAAACGCCGGGGCGATTTCGCGCACCACGTTTCCAAGTCTGGGATAGATCCCCACGTGCGTGACGCCGCCCATCGAGACGCGAATCTCTGAACTGTTCGCCCCGCCCAGCACCGGCCTGTCATGCAGCAGCGCGACTTTCGCCCCCGATCGCAACGCAGCCACCGCCGCACATACGCCCGCAACTCCGCCGCCGCAGACGACAAAATCGAACTCGTGCGGGTCATCATGCATCTCCACGCAAGCCAACTCGTGGCGAAGTGTTTCCAGCGCCTGCGCATCATCCGGCGGGGCGTCATTCGGGTTGTCTGTCAGGAACAGCGCATCGCATCTGCCGTTGAACCCGGTCAAGTCGTGCAGGGCGATGGTTGCCTCCTTGGCGTCAAGATCGATCGCGCCCGCCTTCTGCCATGACCAATCGGGGCCGTTGGTGCCAAGTGTTTCGGGCAGGGTCTCGCCATTGACGATCACGTTGAATCGTCCCGCGGGTGTTCCTCGCTTCCATGTCGCCGACCAGTCGCGTGTGCGAACCCACACCGTGTATCGACCCTTGCCAGGAACCGTCAAGACTGTTTCGGCGTCGCGGACGGGTGTTCCCATTCCGTGCGCCATGACGTAAGCTGAGCCCATCTGTTCGATGGATTGACAATCGATTACCCATCCGCCCAGCGTGTCGAACGATTCCGCCTCAAGCCAGATGCGATTCATTCTTGTGCGTTCCTCCCGCAAGATTACGCATTGCGTGACGATATCAGGTTGTACCCGAATCGTCCTGAAATTGTCCGTGCCTTGTCAACCAGCATCCTGCCAAGCGGGTTCATCTTTGCCCGCGTCAGGCGAAACGCCGGGGCGGTAACCCAGACCGCCGCGATGGGATACCCGCGATGATTGAATATCGGCGCGCCCACGCATCGCAGCTCCTCGTACTCTTCGCCGTCGTCGGTTGCGAATCCTGAAGACCTGATCAAACCAAGCGCCTCAACATAAGCTGGGCGCGAGATAATGGTCGTATTTGTATATTTAATAAACTTTATTTTAGAAAGAATAGCGTCTCTCTCTGTTTCCGGCAAAAAAGCCAGAATCGCCTTTCCTGGGGCGGATGTATGCAGCGGGAATCGGTGCCCTATCTCTATCATGAACCGCACCGGGCGCTTAGATGGAACCTGTTCGAGCACCACACCCTCCGGGCCTATAAGCGTACCCAGCAGCACCGTCTCGCCAGAGCGGTCACGCAGGTCGCGCATCACGTCCAGCGACTTCTCGGTGAGGTTTTCTTCCTCCACGGCGGCGTGCCCAAGCGTCAAAAACTTCCGTCCCAGCCGGAACGACTGCCCATCCTCGTCCAGCAGAAGGTACTCGTGGGCTTCAAGTGTCTTGGCGATTCGGTAGACACTCATCCTTGGGATGTTCAGTGCCCGCGTCAGCGTGGGGACGCTACATCGGCCATGGGTTGCGAGATACTCAAGCACTTGCAGCGCGCGCTCGACGTTGGGCACGTGATATCGCGTCCCGTCGACCTGTGCGGGGCTCGACGTCCGTACGGTAGATCCTGTGCGTTTCTTTGTCATGCGGGCCATTTTACTACAGTATTTATAGATGCGGAACTATCAGCATTACAGGCTGATTCCGCTACAGCGGTTCGATCTTCTGAACCGTAGGCACAAGCGTCGCTTCAAGCATTTCCAGATGCGCCGGCAGCGTGCAGACATGCGCGACCAGTTCGCCCAGTTCGGTGGGCTTGATACAGCGGCGAAGAGTCTCTTCGTCCCGCGGGCCAAGGTTGGCGGACTCGGTGAACCGCGTCGCGCCCCATGATGGGATGATCGTGGTCACACGCACACCATGCTCGCGAAGCTCGGCGTAGAGGCACTTGCCAAGCGAATGCAGCCCCGCCTTGGCGGCTGAGTATGTTGACCATCCCGGCCAGGCCTCCTTGGCGCAAATGCTCGATATGTTGATTATCGTCCCGCTTTGTTGCGCCTTCATGATCTTCGCCGCACGCTTGCACCCGAGGATTTTGCCCGTCAGGTTCAATGCTACAGACTGCAAAATCGCCTCGTCGGGCTGATCCTCAAGCGGGGCGACGCAGACCCCGCCACCAGCGTTGTTGACGAGTATGTCAAGCCGGTTGTGCGCGTTTGTGATCTCGCCGATCACGCGATCCCAATCGTCCGCACACGTCGCGTCCGCACGCACTGCCCGCACGTCAAGCCGGGCGGCAATGTCGCTGAGACGATCGGCGTTCGTACCGGTGATCCAAACATCGCTGCCGAGGCGACGTAAAACTTCGGCAATTCCCGCACCATATCCGCCACTGCCGCCGGTGATGAGGGCAACTTGTCCTTTTAATGATGTCTCCATAAAGCCTTGCTCCTTGTATCAAATATGAACCAGTGTATCACATACTAACCGCAACTATATCGATTGCAAGCGAATAACCGCCGAATTGGCGTGCAATTGGGGCAAATCGCCAAACCTGACGCTTGGACGGGTGAAAATGCTTGTCGCACTTGCCCCGGAGGGATATAGAAGGGGGAG
>CAZWAT010000040.1:0-16859 GCA_964632015.1 uncultured Planctomycetaceae bacterium | reverse complement strand
CATGCGCCCGCAATGCCATGCGGAAGATGGACCCCTCGTTAAGGCAGGGACGGATCTGGCGACATGGACGGGGCCAGGAAGAGGCGTACTGGCCGCCGAGAGGGTCGCGCTGAACTTCCTTCAGCGGCTCAGCGGAATCGCCACCACCACATACCAGTATGTGCAGGCGGTGAAGGGAACCAACGCACAGATATTCGATACCCGAAAGACCATACCCGGATGGCGTGATCTCGAAAAATACGCCGTACGCGCCGGCGGCGGTCAGAACCACCGAAAGGGGCTTTACGACGCGGTGCTTATCAAAGACAACCACCTTGCCGTTCTTGCCCAGTCGGAGGGCATGGACCCCATCTCGGCTGCGGGAACCCAACTTGAGCGAATCAGGCCCATCCTTCCGTCCGGGGCGTTCATCGAGCTTGAGGTGGACAATCTGGAACAGTACGAGATGGCGCTTGGGCTTGGCGTTGACATAATCCTTCTGGACAACATGACCAACGACCAGTTGAGCAAGGCTGTGGAAATGCGCGACCGCGCGGGGCTCAAGGGACGCGTGGAGCTTGAAGCGTCCGGTGGCGTTCGTCTGGACACTGTCGGGCGAATCGCCGCAACGGGGGTCGAGCGGATTTCCGTCGGCGCACTGACCCACAGCGCCCCGGCGATAGACATCGCGCTTGATATTCACCTTGACACTGCTGGCCCGAAGACGTGATTGCGCCATGACAGACTGGCGACATGTGCTCGAAGTTCTATATGATCTCGGCGACGCGTGGATTTCGCTGTATCGCCTTGGTCAAAGCTCTCGTCTTGGCCCCGAGCGTCTCGCCCAGGCCATCGAAGAGATAGAAACTCGTGGTCAGCACATCGAGAAGTCTCCCCATGGGCTCAGGTTGACCAGGCCCGTTGCCCTCGATGCGCACCTTATCGAACGCAGGCTCAAGGTCGAACGCGTGGGAAGAAACGTGATATGCTTCAATGAAGTCGCGTCCACCAACGATGTCGCGTTCGATGCCGCCCGCCAGCAGGGCGACGCTGACGGGCTTGCCGTATTCGCCGAGAAACAACGCAAGGGGCGGGGCCGGCTCGGCAGGGAGTGGTCCAGCCCACCACGCGCGAACGTGCTTATGAGCATGCTGCTGGTGGATGAGGAACTTCCGCACGAACCGCTGACTATCGCCGCGGGGCTTGCATGCGCCGAAGCGATCGAATCGATGTTCAATGTTCACCCCAAGCTCAAGTGGCCTAACGACGTGCTGATTGATGGGGACAAGGTCGCGGGCGTCATCGTCGAAACAAGAAGAATCGCCCGGCGACGATGCATCGTGGTTGGCATAGGAATTAACGTCAACGCCAAGCCCGAAACACCCACCGACTCGCGCGTCACCTGTCTTGCCGATCACGCCCACACGCCCATTGAACGTACCGAATTGTGTGCCGCGCTGCTGGCGAGGCTTGACCATTGGGTCACGAAGATTAAGTATCACCAGGCAGACGACCTGCATAAGGCCTGGCTGGAACGCTGCGACATGATCAACACCAGGATAAGCGTTGTCTGTAAGGGACGCTCATACGTCGGACGGGTTCTCGATATCGACCCCATGCGAGGCCTGTGCCTATGCCTCGACAGCGGCGTCAACATCAGGCTCGAAGCGGCGTATTCTTCAATTCAGAAGACCTCGTTACCTTAGCTCACCACAACAACAAGCCCGAAAACATTACCGCGTCAGAAGCTTTCTTCTCGCCACAGAGATCCATCTGGGCGAAAACGGGAAGTTGCCATCTGGCCTGGTCGATTCTGCTTACATTTCTCACCGCATCTGAAGCCTGTTGATATTGACAAGTCGCAGATTCTCCGATGAGGATTCTTTGCGCAGATTGCTTGCCCGCGCTAAAGCCTTGTTTGTCATGGGTCGATTAAATAGATGCGGTCGGGTAGATCGGTAAAGAAAATGAACGGCGATAGCGTTGACGTGTCAGTAGTCAGCGGCGATGAAACGTTTGTTGCGGCCGCTGGACAACTGCTTCAGTCAGCAGGGTACAATGTGCAATGCTGGGGCGATGTTGCACAAGTCTTTGCAAAAGAAAAAGTTAAAGTCGACGTGATTGTTGCCTCGTGTGACGCCGACCAGGCCCAGCGATTGTTGTTGAAGACGCCGGATGGTTGCAAGGTGATTCTGGTGTCAGATGACAACTCGTGCTCTGTAATCGCTGGCGCCCTGAAATATGGTGCATATGATTATCTACATCTTCCAATGGATGAATGCGAATTGGTCGAGGCGGTCAAACGGGCCGCGGCGGATGAGCGCGGCGATGTCCGCCTGCCCCAGAAGGCTGCCGAGGCGATGCAGTTTGAGGAATCGTACCATGACGCCTCCATTGAGACCGTTCAGGCGCTGGTAAGGGCGGTCGAGGCAAAAGATCCGTTTACCCGAAAGCACAGCGACAACGTAGCTCACTACGTGAAGCATTTCACCACTCTGTTGGGTATGAGCGACGACCAGGCGCGTCCGGTGCGAGTGGCTGCGCTGCTGCACGACGTGGGCATGATCGGCGTGCCAGACGATGTGCTTGTCAAGGCGGGGGAGCTGAACGAAAACGAATTCGAGCATATCCGTCGACACCCTGCCCTGGGGTCGAACATTCTTGAACAGATTGGCGTCTTCTGTGCCGAGTCGCACCTGGTACGATATCACCACGAGCGATGGGATGGTATGGGGTATCCGGTGGGCCTGTCGGGCGAAGAATCGCCACTGGGCTCACGCGTAATCTTTATTGCCGACTCGATAGACGCCATGCTCATGCCCCGCACATACCGCAACGCCTATCCGGTGGAGCGGATGCTCGACGAGCTTGCGCGGTGCGCGGGCAGGCAGTTCGACCCGACAATCGCGGCGAAGGTTCTGCAATGGTGCGACAGCCATCGCGATGAGCTGATCCTCCCGCAGGTTCACGCGCCCATCGAAGAATAACAGGCAATTGAACGCAAAGACGCCGGGCGAGTCTTTCAACCCGTCCGGCGTCCTGTGTTGATAGCGTCTGAAGTTACAGCCCTGTCGGGGCGTCGAGCCGAATCTTCACGGTTCGTCCTCTCATCATTCGAAGAACCGTCAGGTTAAGCTCTGTGTGATCGGTAAGGGCCTGTTCGAAATCACTCGTGGTCGATACTGGCTTGTTGTTCACGTGCGTGATTATTTCGAACGGTTTGAGACCCGCGACTGACGCCTTCGAGCCGGGCGTGATGTTTGAGATTATGATACCCGGCTGGTCGGCGAGTCGCTGGAAGTACCGACGAACCTCGTATGTGAGATTGCGCACGGTCAGGCCCAGATCATCGGCTTTGAACCTGTTGGCGGAGTTGTAATGCTCTGGGCTTTTCACGATGTTCAAACCCGCTGTCTTCAACTCACCGTCACGGAAGTACTCAAGCGTGAACTCCCTGCCGAAGCCCAGGTCGGTCAGTGCCCTTGTCAAAAAATTCTCCGCGGGGGCCCAGGGCGTGGGAATCTGGTCGTAGTACTGCTCTGGAATCTCGTCGAGCCTGTCCCATGGGAATGATCCGCGATAGCGTCCCGCGTCTATCTGGATGTCAATTGGCTTTGGTTCGCCGCTGACATGAAGTCTCAGGACGATGTCGCCCATCTTCAAGCCCGCCTTATCCGCGGGGGAGTCGGAATAGATATACGAGACAATGGCGCCCATCTGGCCGTCGTTCGTGAGATGCGCAACATTGTTGACGCGTGCAAGTTCGCGATCCATCGGCTGAAGCTCAACGCCCAACCACGCCAGGCGTGATTCTTCCTTCTCATCCAGCGGCGCGTTGTTCGGGTCGATATTTGACGCCAGGTCGCCGATTGCAGTCATCACCTCCCCGCAGGGCATGTCGATGGCAATATCACTGTGGTAGCGTTCCTGCGCCGAAACTTTTTGCCTTCTCGCCATGGGCCAGACCAGCAACTCGCCGGTGGGCAAAAACCTGAACATGTTATCTTCAGAGTTGGCGAAGCTCGGGTTAAGTCGTCGGGCCCGTCCCATGGAAAATCCGACCAGTCGGCTGTGCAGCAGGTGGGTTATCCGCTGCTCGCCCCGTACGAGCACCTCGGCACTGAGCAGCAGTTTGTCGTAAAGCGAGGTCATGTCGGTGGAGGCGAAGGTCAGTGGCGCCGGTAGGGGCTTTTCGAGTTTCGCCACAAAGCATCCGTAATCGCGCAAGGTTCCTTTGAACGTCGCGTCGATTTTGCCTTCAGGCGCATTTACGGTTATCCGTTCGAGCCTGGCGGTGTTGATGGGGGTAAGGTTGGCGAATATGACCATTCGGTCGGGTTCGACCAGTGCTCCGAGCACGTACATGACTGTTGGCTCTTCGGAGTTCTGGTAGTAGCTCTCTGTCTCGCGCCGCCGGGGGCTGCGGAAGTTCAGCACCACTGGTAGCAGGGCGTTGTCAATTTTCGTCTGAAGGTCCGCAAGCATCATCTCTCGCTGCTCGGCGCTGTAGATAGGCCAATCCAGCGGCGAGCCTTTCCATGAATCGCTGTCGGCGAACCTGGTGGAGTATATGACTCCCACTGGCGTGCCCTGTTTGTCTATGACAAGTTCCTTGCCGTTGGGCCAGTAAGATTTGCCACCACCGACTGTCACCGCCGCGGCGAGCGAGAAGGTTTTGGCTCGCATCTGCCACATTCCGTCCGTGGTCTGCAATGCGAGCGCCTTGTAGGGCCCCTCGGCCGAGGCGTCGAACTCCAGCGGTTGGACGTTTTCAAGCGGTTCGTCAAGCTCAAGAAAGACGCCCGGCACGTCGACGGCGTAGGCACTGATCTTCGCGGGCACCCGCTGGTCGCCTCGGCGGACATGAATGCTCTCGATGAACCGCTGATGGATCATCGCGTCTCTTGAAACCACCATTGTCGGCGTCAGCACGATGGCGGACATTTCAAGCGGGCGCTGTTCAATGATGAGGTTTTCCCTCACCGCCTTGCCATCGTCGTAACGCAGCGTGTACTCGACCACGGCCATCGCTGGGGCGAGGTCCTCAAGCAGTTCAATGTCCTCAAGGGCTTCAGGCGTTTCAGACGTGTCGATCGCCCCGACCTGGTTGGACGGTTGGGTTTCGCTGTCACCAAGCGTTAGCGCGGGTGAAGCGGCGAAGATGGCTGACAAGGCCAGGATTGCAAATCTACAGTTCATTTCGGTCTCCCGGTGTTGTTATCGTGTTTCGTAATCCCGCGAGTAATCAAGCACAACCTGCCTCCACAGGCCGTTGCGAAGAACCGTAACAACCAGGCGGTGCTTGGTGGCGACGTTTTCAATCGCGGTGGCGTGTATTGTGCTGATGTCTTCGAGGGTGGTGACTTCCTCGCCGTCGATGGTGAGAATTATGTCTTTCGATTGCAGGCCCGAATTGGCGGCGTTTCCAGGCTGTTTCACTCCATAGATGAACACGCCCTTGGTGCGGTGGAAGTACAGGTCGGGGTTGTCGAACTGGTTGATCGCCTTGACTGTCATGTCCCATCTTGGGCAGTCAAGCTCGTCGCCTTCGACCTGTCCTTTTTCTCTTGGGGTGACGGTGACAGTCATTGTCTCGTCGCCGCGCTTCAGGAGGATCTCCGCAGGTTCGTGCATAGGGAGCATTCCCAGGAAGTTGCGAATCGCGGGTAGGCATTCCTCGGTCAGTCCGGTGAGGGTTTTGCCATTGACGGCGAGCAGGCGATCATGTGACCTGATTCCGCTTCGCCTGGCGGGGCTTTCGGGGTCGGTCTCGCCCACAATCACGCCATCTTTGCCTTCGTAGTAGATATTCTGTTCGAAATTTCTGATGGGTTGAAGCTGAAGCCCAAGCCAACTCCAGTTGACCTTTCCGTATTCGCGAATCTGTTTGACAATCTGGGCAACGGTGACGGACGGAATCGCAAAGCCCATGTCGCCGCCGTACATGATTCCCCTGGTATTGATGCCGACAATCTCGCCACTGGTGTTGACAAGCGGGCCACCGCTGTTTCCCGGGCTGATGGCTGCGTCGGTCTGCAACCACAGGCTGTACTCGCTGTTTCCGGGCAGGAATCGCGTGGTGCAGGAGATGATTCCTATCGAGACGCTTCGATTGAGCCCCCACGGCGCGCCCATCGCCATTACAAAATCGCCTTCCCTCAGAGTGGTCGAATCGCCCAGCACGGCATAGGGCAGGGGTGGCGAGTTTTCGGGCAACTTCAGTTGAATAAGAGCAAGGTCGGTGTCTTTGTCGGTACCGACGATGGTGGCGTCCAGTCCTCTGCCGTCAGACAGGAGGCAGCGAACTTCCACCGCCTTGTCAACCACATGCCAGTTGGTCAGCACCTCTCCGTTGGCCGAGATGATGACGCCGCTGCCCGAGACCCTGTCGGTGATCTTCCTTCCGCTGCTGAGCGTTTCACGCAGGCAGTTGATGAAGACCACTGACGGAAAGACCTTGTCCTTCGCGCCTTGAACCACATCGCGAAAGTCCATGTATTCGACGTCCGGTGACTGGGCCGGGCAGATGCTCGAACCCGCAAGCGATGCCACCAATGCAATCATCGCAACGATTTTCTTCATGTTTTCACGCTCCAGGCAATTAACGCTGTGTGCAAAGTCTGTAATCTGCAAAAAAGGCAAGAGCACATGATACAACAATGGGCGGGGCTTTCCGAAACCTAATTGCTCGTCCGGATGTGCTGGGCCAAGCGAGGCAAAGGGCGAATCTACTGTTCTACTGTTCTTATGTATTTGGTAACTGCGTCCAAACAAGCTGCCCTGAAGCTGCAATTAAAGAAAGTCGCACACGATGTGCTGCGGTGGAGCCTTCTGGTTCGCTAAAGACGCTTGAAAGTCGCCGACGAGGGGTTTAGGCTTATCCGTTGACGGGGCGCGAGCGGTGTTCGTTGCCCCCTCAGCAATTACAGAGGAATACAAATGACCGAAACGCCTGCGGATAAGCCAGTTGTGACATTCGATGATTTCGCAAAACTCGACCTTCGCGTCGCTCGCGTTCTTGAAGTTGCCGAGCACCCCAATGCCGACAGGCTCTATGTGCTGAAGGTTGATCTTGGTGACGAGCAGAGGCAGATTGTCGCGGGGCTCAGGCCTTACACTCCGCCCGAGGGTCTGCTTGGCAAGGACATCGTGATCGTGGCGAATCTCGAACCTCGCAAGATGAGGGGCGTCGAATCACAGGGAATGCTGCTCGCCGCGTCTAGCGAAGAAGGCGACGACAGGCAGGTGGTGATAATCACAACCGACTCGCCCGTACCGTCAGGATCGACCATCTCCTGAGCCCGACCTTATGGGCTTGGTCTCGTCGGTGGGCTTGTTGTTGGCTTCGTCAATGAGGTGGCGGATGGTATCCACCACTTCATCGGGGTCGAATGGTTTGACGAAGTAACCGTCAGCACCGGCCTCGAAACCTCGCCTGCGACAGTCCTCGCTATCGAGCGCGGTCACGATGACGACAGGCACCTTCTTGCCGTCGCGGTGTTTGAGTAGCTCGCAACATTGAAAGCCGTCCATTTCAGGCAGCATAATGTCGAGCAGCACCGCATCGGTCTTGCAGTGCGAGCAGACTTCAAGGGCCTCGGTTCCGGTATACGCTGCGACAGTGTCGAGCCCGTGAACAGCGAGCAGTTCCCGCTGAAGCTCATTCATCTCGACATCGTCTTCAACGACCATGACAATCGGGCGATGGCTCATAGCATCAACTTACGCTAGGGCGCTACCGCGCGCCAGGTTAAGCGACAGAGCTAATAACAGTGGAGCATTCTATTGCGTCCTCTATAATACTATACGATCTGGTGCTTCTGATATGACTGAAAAAGACAACAAAAGTCATCTCGCTATTCCAGCCGCCAACGACCTGTCGAGGGCGATTGAGATATACCTCAGGCACGCATACCCCAACGGCCCGTCGCCCGAGGTGCAGTTGACGCTTCCGGACGAGGGTTTCGACCCCGTCGAATATCTCATGAGCGAGAAGGTTCAGCGCGACCCTTCTAATGCTCCGCTGGGAAATGTGCGTTCTTTCGGGATTCGTCTTGGCAATTCGCTTTATCCGCATATGAAGCTTCGCCTGTCCAGGCCGCCCAACGACGACGTGTTCATTCTCAGCGTAGATTCCCACGACGCGTTTCTCTTCGCGCCGGAAGGTTCATCCGAGGCGCCCGCACTTGAAGAACTCAAGAAGACCAACATGTCCATTGCCTCGGCGGTGATGAAGGCGTGGGACTCCGCCGGACTGCTCACCGAGCGCAACTACCTTCGTCGAAAGATTCACCAGGCGAAAGACAGATAACGCCTGGGCGAACAGCATGTGTTTATGTTTGACGAGCGTTGCCTATTACCGATAACATCCGGCAATTATCGGGATTTGTGGTTCGTGAACGACACAGACTTGTATTTCACTGCCCCAGAACAGGAGTTGCATTGTGGCGAAGGTAAAGAAGGTGTTGAACGTTGGTATTCTTGGACAAGGACGAAGCGGTTACGGTATTCACGCCCGTTGGCTGCGCGAGGCGACCGATCAATACAAAATTGTAGCGGTCTCGGATGAGCTTGCCGAACGCCGCAGGGACGCGAAGCATGAGTTTGGCGCGAGAACATACACCGACTATCGCGAACTGCTCAAGAAAGAACGCGACCTCGATCTGGTGGTTAACGCCTTGCCTAGCACGGGACATCCCAAGGGCACCATCCAGGCCCTTAACCTCAAGCACAACGTCGTGTGCGAAAAGCCCCTGGCGACCAAGGTTGCGGACTTCGACAAGATGGTCGCCGCCGCCAAAGAAAACCGCAGGATGCTCGCGCCGTTCCAGAATTCGCGGTTCCGCCCATATTATATGAAGGTCTGCGACATCATCAAATCCGGCGTGATCGGCGATGTGCTGTACGTTCGCCTCAACTACAGCGGGTTCGCAAGAAGGTGGGACTGGCAGACGCTTCAGAAGAACTGGGGTGGAAGCCTTAACAACACCGGCCCGCACCCCATGGACCATGCGGTGATGTTCTATGGAGAAGGCAGAAAACAACCCAAGGTCTTCGCGAAGATGATCTCCGGGCCGGGAACCTACGGCGATGCGGACGACCTTGATATCATCGTGCTGCACGGGCCAAAAAGCCCGATTGTGGAGGTGGTCCTCAACTCCTACCAGGCGTACCCCATGGGCGATACCATCCACGTCAGCGGCGCGTATGGTGGAATCATGGCCGGCGAGAATCGCGTAACCTGGAAATATTACGATCCGAAAAAGGCGCCAAAACAGAGCCAGCACAAAGGCTGGTCGATTAAACGCCAGTTCGTGAGAGAAGATCTACCATGGGTCGAAAAGACTTGGGAACCCTCGGGCATGGCGGTAAAGGATGGCTTCAATTTCATGGCGAAGTTGTTCTATAACAACGTCTATGACGTTCTCACCGGCAAGGGCAAGCTTATTGTCACGCACCAGCAGGTTCGCACGCAGATAGCGGTCATCGAGCAGTGCCACAGCATGAACCGTCTGCCGAAGAAGAAATGAGTTCACTCCGCGGGGCCGGTGGGGCGACAACCTCAACCGGCCCTTGCGGACTCCATCGCGCGTATCAGCGCATTCTTGAAGTGCCTCGGCCTCAAGTGTATGAGACGATTAGGCGCAAGGTGTTCAATCGTGGGTCTGGCGGTGGTTATCCAGAAATGCTTGCGCCGGTACCGACGGGCAGTGATTCCCTTTCGCAACTCGATGTTCGCCTTTTCAATGCATCGCCTGGCGTAATTGCTCTCGTCAATCCTGACCCTCAGGCCTGGGTCGAACGTGGGAACCTGCCTGATCTCCCTGACGCCCTCTGACCGAAGCTCCGCAAGCAGGATGCACCCGGTTCTTTCTCGTCGGTTCCATCGCAAGCAGTCGCCATTGGAATACCTCACATCCGACGCGACGAAGTTGCCCAACGAGTAAATTATCCCCGCGCCCTGGTGCATCTGCCAACCAGAGATCACGTGAGGATGGTGCCCCAGAATCATCGTCGCGCCAGCGTCCACCAGCGTTTGCGCCTGCTGAATCTGTTGGGGTGAAGGCACGTTCAATCGCTCCTGGCCCCAGTGAAGCGACACTATTACGTGGTGGACCGTTTGACGCAGGCGGCGTATGTCGTCTGCGAGCCTGTCCACTTCCAGCGCGTTGACCCCCGCCGCCGTTTCGGTTGCAAGTCTGTGAGGCCCGGTTCTCGCGTCGGCGCCAGCCACGAACGCAATCCGCAGGCCGTTGCGTTCGATGATCGCCGGTGAGGAAGCCTGCTTGATATTCTCTCCAGCGCCGAACCTCGCTATCCCTCCGTCGTCAAGGGCCTCGACCACCAGATTGAAACCCTCCTCGTAGCAGTCGAACGTGTGGTTGTTCGCCATACACACCGCGTCGAATTGGGCCTTTATCACCGATTGCATCAACCTTTTGCCTGCAATTACCCTCGGCTCGACTCCAACCATACGCGGGCCGGGGAGCGTGCATTCAAGGTTTCCCACCACCAGGTCGCACGTGGCGAAGGTGCTTTTGACTCCCGCGAAGACCGAATCGCTGGAGAGGCGTTCGTCAAGCTCGCCCGAAAGCAGAAGATCACCCACCGCGGCCAGTCGCACTCGTCCTGAGCCTTCGGGGTCCGGTCGATCTGGTGAACCATCAAGACGCATGTGAAAACTCCCGTGTCAGAATCGGCGTTACCTGCTGACCTATAATAGGCCGGACGAACACTTGATGATGGCGATACTCGGGCAAATGGAGGCCGAATGCATCCATCCGCAAATCGAAAAAATGTCGAGGTGCCGGACAGGTGTACGGTAACCGTCGGACACAGACCGATTGGCTGGGAGGAGTTCCTTCGCAACTCGTCGGCGGGGGTGTTTCACGATGTGCGTTGGGGTGAGTTTCTCGGCTCGGCCGTGGGAAACAAGGTCTGGCGCCTCACCGCAAGGCGAAACGAGCGAATCTGTGGCGTCCTTCAACTCATCGAGCAGAACAGCATGCTGTTCAAACACAGACTCACCAGTCTGCCCTATCTCGACGCCTCGGGCGTGCTGGCGACCGATGATGCAGCCGCCCGCGACCTGGTTGCCTCGGCCCGACTGCTGCTGGAGGAACGGAACTGCGCATGGATCGAGTTGCGACACAAGCATAACCCCTGGCCGGACATACCGTGTCGAACAGACAAGGTGACGTTTCGCCTGCCATTGCAACAGGACGCCAATGCGGTGTGGGAGACGCTGAAACCCAAGGTCAGAAACCACATTCGGAAGGGTCAAAAAAGCAACCTTACGCTGCGAACCGGCGGATCCGAGCTGCTTGACGATTTCTACCCCATCTATGCTCGCAGAATGCGCGACCTGGGCAGTGGGCCGCATGCAAAGAGCTTCTTCGGAGCACTGTTTGAAGTGTTCGGGGACATAACCACGGTGCATATGGCCTACCTGCAAGACGAAACACAAGCGGGCGCCATCACCCTGCGCGACGGAAAGAACCTGCACGTGCAATGGTCGGCGGGTACTGACAAGGCAAAAGAAACCTCCGCCAACATGCTGCTTTACTGGGCAATGATCGAGTTTGCATGCGCCGCCGGGCTTGATGTGTTTGACTTCGGCAGATGCACCGTCGAGAGCGGAATTTGGGCTTTCAAGCGGCAGTGGGGCGCGAAGGAAAATGCCCTGCATTGGCATTATCTTCTGCCTGAAGGTTCGTCATTGCCTCCACCGGCAGGGGAGGGCAGGTGCGCAAAGGCGATCAGGGCTTGCTGGCGGTTCATGCCTGTCTGGGCGTGCACAGCCATCGGTTCGAGAGTTGTCCGCAAGCTGGCGTGAACGCGATGCAACTGGAGGATCGTCAGATGAAAATCACATACGCAATTGCTGCCGCGTTCATATTCATCGCCGCGATTGACGCCACTGGTGGAATGGCGACGGCAAGAGCGAATGACTCGGTGCCAAGGCATGTCTTGTGCATCGATGGCGACAGGGATGGCTATGGCGTGGCGTGCGATAACGGAGCGGACGCCGACGATGCAAACCCCGATGTCAACAGCATCAATTCGATGTCGCAACTGCACCAATGGATGGACAAGCGAGGATATAGCCCCGAAGTGATGTACTTCGTCTGTCCTGACGGTGACGACGCGACGGCTGCCGCGGGCGACATCAACAGGCCCTTCGCCACCGTCACAGCCGCGAGTAGAAGGTTAAGGCCCGGCGCCTGCCTGGTGTTTCGTGAGGGCAGATGGGCGGGCAAGAACATGCTGGCAATTGTGGGAATGCGAGCGCCAAGACATCGCCCCGTGCTTGTAATCGCCATGCCCGGTGAACGCCCGACACTGCAATCGACGGGCAGTTGCATTGAAATTCGCAACTCGGGCAACATCATTATCGACGGGCTGGTGCTGACAACCATCGACGGAGGCGGGCACGGTGTTAAACTCAGCCAGTCCGGGTCGGTGAGGCTGAGAAATCTCGAAATCTTCGGGCTTTCTCGCGGAATCTTCGGGTCGCAGGGGCTTGGTGACGTGACGATATCGTCCTGCGTCGTGAGGGATAACGGTGGGTCGCACGGCATATACCTCGGTAGCAGGGACAAGCCAAACAGGAACATTCTCATCGAAAACTGCCTTATCTATCGCAACGCGATGCACGGCATACAGCACAACGGACGCGTAATGGGAATGACTATCGAGGGAAATTCGATTCACTCGAATACCCACGGCGGAATATCGTTGCTGCAAGGCGTATGCTCGTCGGTGATACGCAACAACATAATTTTCAACAACAACAAGCAGGCGATAATCCTTCACTGCTACGATGACAAACCCAACAGCGGCATCGTGGCGTACGACCAGAACGACAACCTCGTCGAGGACAACATCCTGTGGGTGGGGCGGTACGACTGGCGCAAAGGCTCCGACCAGCCCGCCTCGCATGCCGCCGTGCAACTTTCGGATGCGACCGCCAGACAAGACAGGCGGATGAATAACAACATCTTCCGTCGCAACATTATTACCACGTTTGAGGGGCCTGCGATTCTGTTCGGCAAGTTGACGCTCGCCGCCGAAACGGTCTTCGAAGACAACGTGATATACAGGTCGGCCGGTCCGCACAGGCTCGGCGAGTGCCGCCAGCAGTGGTACACCATCAAAACACTGGGCCAGATCACGCGACGGTTCGAAGGCAATCACTACAGCAGGCCGGCGTTTCGTGATGTCTCGGTGACCTACAGCGACGACCCGACAAGGTTCGACTTTCACCTGCCGACGCCTCGACAGGCGGGCGACTGAGCACAGAACAGGACACCAAATGTGCGGTATCTGCGGCATGGCTGACTTTCACTCGATCGACCTCGACACCCACACGGTGCTGGCGAGGATGATCAACACGCTACGACATCGCGGGCCTGATGACCTGGGCACATGGACAGACGAGCATGTAGCACTCGCCCACGCACGCCTGAGCATTATCGACCTCGACACAGGCAGACAACCAATGACCAACGAAGATGGGTCGGTGTGGATCGTCTTCAACGGCGAGATATACAACTTTAGGCAACTCCGGGAGCAACTCGCCTCACAGGGTCACGTGTTCAAAACCCGAAGCGACACCGAGGTCATCATTCACCTTTACGAGCGCGACGGGTCTGGGTGCTTCGCTCAACTCAGGGGTATATTTGCACTGTGCATCTACGACGTGCGCAGGCGATGCGTGTACCTCGCACGCGACCACCTGGGCGTCAAGCCGATACACTACACCGTGCGAGATGGCAGGCTCGTCTTCGCCAGCGAAATTAAGGCGATTCTCGAACACCCCCAGGTGCGAAGGGAGGTTCGCCCCGACGCGCTGAGCGATTACCTGACGTTTCTTTACGTCCCTGCGCCTAAAACCATGTTCAAGGACATATTCAAGCTGCCGCCCGCGAATTGGCTGAGATTCGACGAGCGGGGCGCCACCGTGGGCGAATATTGGAACCTTCCACCGCGTCAAACCTTTGCCGGTAGTAAAGAACAGGCCCGCGGGCAGCTTGTCGAAACACTGGGCGAGTGCGTGAAGATGCAGCTTGTCAGCGATGTCCCGCTGGGGGCGTTTCTCAGCGGAGGGGTAGATTCCTCCGCGGTGGTCGCCATGATGGCGTTGGCCAGGCAGCACCCGCTTATAACCGCCAGCATCGGCTTCAACGAAAGAAAATACAGCGAGTTGGACTACGCACGCGAAGTCGCGAGGCGATACAACACCGTGCACCACGAGCGGATTGTCCAGCCGGACTGCGCCGAGTTGGTGGCAATGCTGGCGTGGCATTATGACGAACCGTTCGCGGATTACTCGTCCATTCCCACCTACTGCGTCTCGAAAGAGGCTCGCAGGCATGTGACGGTCGCGCTGAGCGGCGACGGAGGCGACGAGAATTTTGGCGGATACCGAAGGTACTGGATGGACCTCGCCGAGCGAAGGGCACGGGCGATCATCCCCCGCTTTGCAAGGCGGTGGTGCATACGCCCGATTTCTCGACTGTACCCCAAGGCCGACTGGTTGCCCAGGCCCATGCGCGCGAAAACCACACTCACCAACATCTGCCTTGACGCCCCCGAAGCATACTGCCGAAGCGTTGGCTTTCTGTGCGACGACGACAAACATGCGTTCTACTCGGCAGAACTTGCGGCGGAACTCAAAGGCTATCGATCCGCGGATGTGATCAGGCAGCACATGAGCAAGACGCCAGGAACCGAAGATCTCGACCAGTTGATTTATACCGACCTGAAAACTTATCTCGTTGATGACATCCTGACCAAGGTTGATCGCGCGAGCATGGCCGTTGCTCTTGAAGTGCGCGTGCCCCTGCTGGATTACAAAATGGTCGAATTCGCCTGGTCGATACCATCCGCCTGGAAGACCCGTAGAGGCGGGGGAAAAATCCTGCTCAAGTCCGCACTGACGCCGATGCTTTCACCACAACTGCTATACAGACCAAAGCAGGGTTTCACGCCGCCGATTCGCGAATGGCTGCGCGGGCCTATGCGAGACCTCGCCGGCGACATGCTGCTTGCACACTCACCAATATACGCCGATTACATCCGACCCTCAGCCGTTCGAAACGCATGGAACGCACACCAGCGAGGACTGAGAAACAACGAACCGCTCCTCTGGGCAATACTCATGTTCGAAATGTGGGCCAGAAGATTTCTCCCAAAAAAGGGAAAGGTTTCCTGACACCAGCATGTTAATGGGCTTGCGCCAAGGCTCATTGTCCACTGATCAACCTATCGGCTGCGGACTACGCGCAGTGTCTGGTTGACGTGGGTGGTAACTGTTTGTCGGTGTCCGTCGGGCCAGCGAATCTCGACATCGACGGGGCCTGTGTGGTCGCCCAGGCCAAAATGCATACGCATGTCGTTCTGGTTGCCCTCTCCGGTACCTGTTTCGACCTGTCGCGTAAGCACGTAATCGCCAAGCTTGACCCGTACCTGCGCCCCGATTGCTGAAAGGTTGACGCCCCTGGTACCAACCAACTGAACCCTGATCCAAGAGTTCGACCCGCCGGGATTGCGGTAAAGCCGAGCGCCTGTGACCATGTCGAGATATCCGTCATTGTCGAAATCGGCCCACGCCGCCTGGTAGGTCTTTTCGCTTGTCAATTGGTGTTTCTTGGTGACGTTCTCGAACCTCCAGGCACCCATGTTGCGGTACAGAACGCTCGAATCGCCGCTGTAGACGGTCGTGAAGAACAGGTCCAACCAACCGTCGTTGTCAAAGTCGCCCAGTGCCGGCGAAGCGTACGATTCCTGCCAGTGAAGCTTGGCCTTGGCAGACATGTCCTTGAAGGTGAAGTTACCCTCGGGGCCGTGATTCCTGAGAAACATCGGGCGATCCTGACTGGCGGGGGGGTGACTGAAATTTCCCACGAACAGGTCCAGATGCCCGTCGTTGTCAAGGTCTCCCCACGCCGAGCCTATGGTATGCCCATAGGAACGCGGGCCGTTACCGGCGGTGCCCGTCTGGGCGGCTACGTCCTTGAACTCACCCTTTCCGTTGTTCTGCCATAGACGATTGGGCCTCAGACGGTAATTCGACACGTAGATGTCAAGAGCGCCGTCTTCGTTGTAGTCAGAAGTAGTGATTCCACGCGCGGGCTGAGGCTTGCCAGGAGACTTCCAAACCAGCTCAAATTTACCGTTGCCGCGATTCTCCAGAATCACGTCAACGTAGTGCGCCTTGCCCCATATCTCGTACCCGCCAACGTACAAATCGACTAAGCCGTTGTTGTTGAAGTCTCCCCACACTGCTCCTCGGCAGACCTCGATGGGAATCTCGGGAAGGGTGTGACTCAAATCCTGAAACCCACGACCCCCAAGATTGCGAAATAGCCTGTACTTGCCGCTCCCCCACGCGAAAACATCAATGTATCCATCGTTATCCATGTCAGCCCAGACAGCCCGCCCCGTAATTCCGGCCGTTTCCACAAGCTCGAAACGCCGACCCTCGACATTTCGCCATAACTGGCCGGAAATGTACAGATCGATCCAACCGTCGTTGTTAAAGTCAATCCAGGCTGCAGGACTTTTGTAAAGCCCCGTCAAACCAACAGAATCCGTAACATCCTCAAAGGGTTGAGCATGCAGGGCGCAAATTAGGAGAAGGACAGACATGACAACCACAACAAAACGAAAAGACATACCGCAATAAAACATATTCATTTCCCTTTTTCTGCGGCAGTCTGTCTGTGGCCCGAGAGTATATCTCAAAGTGGCATTGACAACAACAAAAAAGCAGGACGTTTCCGAAAAGCATCTTGAACCTGCATTGGCCCTGATCCAGCACTTGTCAAATAGCCTTCCACGAGCCTATCACCCGTGGTGCCGAGCCATAACGCCTT
>CAZWAT010000039.1:0-17080 GCA_964632015.1 uncultured Planctomycetaceae bacterium | reverse complement strand
AGCTTCTTCGACATCGACTGGCAGTTCCCGCGTCCCACCGCCCGTGAGAAGGTGACGCTTTGTGTGTTGGGTATGCCTTACGGCCAGGCCCTCGCGAATGGCGAAATCAAGGTCAGGCGAAATGGCGGAAGCTACGAGGTGCGTTATTTCGACAATGTCTTCGCATTGGCCCCGGATTCGCTGAGAGTCATACTCAGGTGGGCGTCGATTGAAGCCAATGATGAGGTGCTGGCGTTTCTGGGCGACGCGCTGGGGATGATGGGTTCGTCGGATATGTCCTCCGCCACCCTCTACCGCAATAACAGGGTGATAATGGATCTGCTCGAACACCACCTGTCGCATAATCCCGCCTCAGCCAAATCGATAGACACCCGGCTTGAGGCGTTGTCGAATGATGAGCGGGCGATGGATGAACTGCTCGAACTTCAGCATTATCGCCTGGCTTACTGGAGACTCGCCGCCAGCGAGATAAACTATCGCCGATTCTTCGCCATCAACACGCTGGCAGGGGTGCGCATCGAAAACAGCGAAGTCTTTCATTACGTGCATGATACGGTTCTTGATTGGGTTTCGAAGGGGATGATCGACGCCTTGCGAGTTGATCACATCGACGGACTGGTTGACCCGTTTGACTATCTCAGAAAGCTCCGCTCGGCTGTGGGCGAAAAGGCATGGGTGCTGGTCGAGAAGATACTCATGCCTGAAGAGCGGCTGAGCACGACCTGGCCAGTCGAGGGAACCACAGGATACGATTTTCTGAACGTCGTAGGCGGGCTCTTTGTCGATTCACAGGCACGTGACAACTTCACCGATTTCTACATTGAATTTACCGGTTGCGACAAGCCCTGGCCGGAGGTGCTCAGGCTCAACAAGCATATGGTTCTTCGTGAGGAGTTTGGCGCTGAGACTACAAGACTTGTGAACCTGGCCGTGTCGGTGGCGGGGAACCACCTGAAATACCGCGACCTCAGCCGAGATGCGATATCACGCGTCCTCATCGAGGTCATAGCGTGTTTCGGCGTGTATCGCATTTACGCCAGACCGGCGTTTCGCCAGATCAGCACCAGCGATATCGAGCGCGTAGATGCCGCCCTGGCACTGGCCCGCGAAAAAGGCGATAGACCTGACGATGCGGTGATCGAGTTCCTGCGGGACCTGCTGACGATGAACATACAGGGCGATCTAGAAACGCAGTTCATCCTGCGTTTCGGGCAGCTTACCGGTCCCGCAACCGCAAAAGGCATGGAAGACACCAGCTACTATTGCTACTACCGCCTCGCGTCGCTCAACGAGGTGGGGGGCGATCCTGCGACCTTTGGCAGTGATGCTGATGACTTACACAATTGGTGCCTCTACATGCGCCAGACCTGGCCGGGGACAATGCTAGCGACCTCAACGCACGACACCAAACGCGGCGAAGATGCCCGGGTAAGGATATCGATGCTCTCGGAACGACCCGACGAATGGTTCAATGCCGTCAGACGATGGTCGCAGAGAAACAAAACCCATAGAACCGACGACATGCCTTCCCGAAACGACGAGTACATGATCTATCAGACACTGATCGGCGCCTGGCCAATTGACACCGACAGAATGAAACAATACGTCATCAAGGCCTGTCGAGAAGCAAAGAGGCATACCTCATGGAATGAGCCTGACGAACAATACGAAAAGGCAGTGGTGAATTTCGCATGCGGCATCATCGAAGACGCAGACTTCATGAAGGATCTTCTCGCCTTCCTCGAGCCGATGATCCTCCCGGCCCGTGTAAGCTCGCTCGCACAGACGCTGCTCAAATGCACAGCGTGCGGGGTTCCGGACATCTACCAGGGAAGCGAGTTATGGAACCTCAGCCTGGTCGACCCCGACAACCGCAGGCAGGTGGATTACGACCACCGACGCAGGCTGCTGGATAGCCTGCCAAAACTCACGCCCCGCGAAACACTCGACATGATGGATGAAGGCCTACCGAAAATGTTCGTCATAAAGAAGGCACTGGAGCTACGAAAGCGGCTGCCGCAGGCGTTCGATGCACGCGGCGAATATCTGCCTATTAAAGCCCAGGGAACAAAAGCGCGTCACGTGGTCGCATTCTCTCGCGGTGGACTGGTTGTCGCCGTAGCGCCTCGGCTGGTGTTTTCGCTTGGGGACTGGGCAAATACAACCGTGACGCTTCCCGACGGCGAATGGAAAAACGTGTTCACTGAACAAACACATCGCGACGTGACGCCACTGGGGGAGATGCTCCAAGAGTTCCCCGTGGCGCTTCTGTCGCAAGGGGAATGATGATGGCGACCTTTGAAGCATGGGCTCCGCTGGCGAAGAAGGTGCAGGTGGACGTCAAAGGCAGACGTGAAACCATGATGCCCGGGCGTGACGAAGGGTGGTGGCGGGCGGATGTCGCCGACGCCGGGGATGGTGACGATTATGCCTTTGTGCTTGATGATGGGCCGGGACTTGCCGACCCCCGTTCAATGTATCAGCCCGAGGGGCCGGAGGGGCCGTCACGGATTGTCGACCTTTCAAAGATCAAGTGGCAAATCCGCAAGTTTCAGCCCGAGCCTTTGGAATCGGCGGTGATATATGAGCTTCACGTGGGCACCTTCACGCCCTCCGGGACATTTGAATCGGCGGTGGAAAAGCTCGACCACCTCGTGGACCTGGGTGTCACTCATGTTGAGCTTCTGCCGGTAGGGGAATTTTCGGGCGAGCGTGGGTGGGGGTATGACGGTGTGTGCATCTATGCGCCGCATCATGCTTACGGTGGACCGCATGGACTAACCAGACTCATCGACGCCTGCCACGTGAAGGGCCTGGCGGTGATAATCGACGTGGTGTACAACCATTTCGGGCCTGAGGGATCACACCTCAAGGAGTTCGGCCCATACTTCACCGATCGTTACAGAACTCCCTGGGGTGATGCGGTTAATTACGACGGCCCACATAGCGGACCTGTCAGAAAGTACGCCATCGACAATGCGCTGATGTGGTTAAGAGACTTCAGGGCCGACGCGCTGCGAATCGACGGCGTGCATGCGATTATTGACACGTCGGCTGTGCACATACTTGAAGAGCTTGCCTCGGCCGTTTGCGATTTGCGTGCCTGCCAGGGCAGACATGTGTCTCTTATCGGCGAAAGCGACCTGAACGATCCGCGAGTGATCTCTCCGGCATCGGCGGGCGGGTATGGGCTCGATGCGCAATGGGCGGATGATTTTCATCATTCCGTGCACTCGCTGATCACGGGCGAGAGCGATGGGTACTACGCTGACTTTGGTACGCTGGCGAATCTGGCGAAGAGTTATCGCAACGCGTTCGTTTATGATGGCGCCTTCAGCCAGGTTCGCCATAGAAAGCACGGCAGGGGCGTGCCAAGTTACCTCGACGGGTCGAAATTCGTCGTTTTCATGCAGAATCACGACCAGGTGGGCAACCGCATCGATGGAACGCGAGTGGGGCATATCTGCTCGGAGCGCCGGCAGATGACAGGGGCGGCGCTGGTGTTGGCGTCGCCGTTCGTGCCCATGATCTTTCAGGGTGAGGAATGGGCCGCGGGTGCGATGTTCCAGTACTTCACCGATTATCAATCACCCGATCTGGCTGAGGCGGTCAGGCAGGGCCGGCGGCGCGAGTTCGCTGACTTCGGCTGGGATCCGGAAAAGGTTCCAGACCCGCAATCACCCGACACGTTCAAGCGTTCCAAACTCGACTGGGACGAACTTCACCACGAGCCCCATAGGGGAATGCTCGAATGGTACACGAAGCTGATCGCTTTGCGAAAGTCCCTCGCCTCGCTGTGCAATCATCGTCGCGACCTTGTGCGGGCATGCTTTGATGAACAGGAACGTTGGATTCTCATCGTGCGCTGCTGCACTGCCGTGGTGTGCAACCTGTCGGATGAGCCAAGACGCATACCCCTGGCGTCTGGTGAAGCAATGCTGCTTTTGAGTTCTGATGATGATTCGCTACTTGTTGACGGCGCGCTCGAGATGCCCGGCGAGTCGGTTTCCATTGTCCAACTGGGAGAATGCAAATGCAGATGACCATGACAGAGGCCCTTGACAGCACCATGCCGGGGGCGGTGGATTTTGGCGAAGGTCTTGTCACATTCGAGCTGTACGCCCCGAACAAACGCCGGGTGGAGCTTATCAGTGTCCCGATCGGACAGGAGATCGTCACGCACGATATGGAAGACCGCGGCGGGGGGCTGTGGGCGATGGCGATGAATCTTCCGCCGGGTAAATGCGAGTATCGATTCCGACTCGATGACGAGATTGTCATTGCCGACCCCTACGCCCAGGAGATACGCCGCGAGGTTGGTGATCCCACGCCGTGGGCGGTCGTGGATGTGGGCAGACCTGTGTATTTCTGGAAAAACGAGGGTTGGCGCAGGCCCGCGATGCGGGAAATGATTATCTACGAGCTTCACGTGGGCGACTTCACCCCGGAGGGCACGTTTACCGGTGCGCTGAACCGGCTTGATTATCTGAAAGAGCGGGGAATAAACGCCATCGAGTTCATGCCGCTCTACGAACGCTCCGAGGACGATTACTGGGGATACATGCCCGCGTACTTCCTGGCCGTGCGGAACTCGTTCGGCACGATCATGGAGCTTATCGAGCTTGTTGATGAATGCCACGCTCGCGACATTGCGGTCATACTCGACCTGGTTCTCGCCCACACCGGAAAAGATCACCCGTTCTTCGCGATGTACCCGTACGACGAGAGCCCATGGTACGGAGCGGGGCTAGGCGAGCCGAATCAGTTCGGTCTGCCCATGCTTGACTTTACCAAAGGCCCGACCAACTCATTCGTCCGGGACGTGCAGGCGTACTGGATGAATGTCGTGCATGTGGACGGATTTCGATATGATTACCTGGCGGGCATCGGGGCGGGTGGCGACAAAGGCCTGCCATACCTGATGAAGACGGCAAGGGACATCAGGCCCGAGGCCTACGCAATAGGCGAGTGTATTCCCGAAGATCCGGATCTTGTCAACAACAGCGGTCTCGATGGCGTGTGGCATACCAGAAGCAGGCTTGCCCTGAGGGCACTACTGTGCGAGACGCAGGTCAATCCGTATGACTGGAACGATTTCGAGACGTGCATAAGGGCGTTTGACCCCAGCACACAGGGGTACGCCCAGCCGTCGTTCATGGTCAATTATCTCGAATGCCATGACGACGAGCGGATAATCCGCCTGCTTAGGGATGCGGGTTTTGACGACACTGCCACGGGCCTCAAGGCGGGACTGGCGGCGACTGTCCTGATGACAATGCCCGGCGAGCCAATGATCTACCATGGGCAGGAGTTCGGCGAAGAAACTGCCAAGAGCCCCGGGCCCAACCCGTTGCAGTGGGACAAGCTTAGGTCTGAACTGGGCGGCGGGCTTGCGTCGCACTATGCCCGAATGTGCAAGCTGAGGCGATCGAGGGTTTCGCTTCGAGAGCGCAACATCAGCTTTCCGGTTATCGACTCCCATGCGAAGGTGGCAGTGGTGAACAGGTGGTGGGGACAGGCCGACCAGGTTGTTGTCGTGCTCAACTTCTCAAACCACTTGCAAGTGATAGATGTTCCTATGCCGCAAGGGGGAAGGTGGCACGAACTCTTCACCGGGCAGATCATGCAGATAAAGTACAGCGTCGAGACGGAGTTGTCACCTTTCTCTGCCGGCATCTACATCATTGGCGTATCGTAGAGATTCCGTGTTTGGTGGAAGCTCCGGCAAGAGTGTAAAGTATTGCTGATGAGCGTCCTCAATATATGCCAGATGATCACCGAGCTTCGCCCGGCGGGGGCGGAACGATGCGTCTACGAGCTGGCGACCCGTTTGGATGCAACAAGGTTCAACGTTCGCGTGATCGCGCTTGGCACGGGGCGCGTCGCTGAAGACCTGCGATCATTGGGCGTGAGGGTCGATGTGCTCAACGTCCGTGGGAAGTGGGATCTACCTCGCCTCGCGCGCCTTGTGCCCTTGCTGCGAACGCCACGCGTGGATGTTCTGCATACTCACCTGTTTCATGCGGATGTCGTCGGAAGGTGCGCATCTGTCATGGCGGGCGTTGGGAAGGTGGTGCATACGATTCACGTTGCCGAGGCGAGATATCGTCCCTGGCATTTCGCGTGGGCGAGGGCGGCAAGATGGAAGTGCGAAAAGCTCATCTGCGTGTCCCATGGGGTCGAGCGGTTTCATCGACGCAAGACCGGCCTGCGTGGCGATGACTACTGCGTCATACACAACGGTATCGACGTCGATGCCTTTGAGACCGATCCATCCCGTAGGGTCGATGCTCGTGCCCGCATGGGTATTGGTGAGGGTGACTTCGTGGTTGTGTTTGTCGGTCGGCTTGATCGTCAGAAGGGGCTCACGACGCTTCTTCAAGCGGCGAGGCTGTTGAGCAATCGACATGGCATGCGGTTTTTAATCGCCGGGCAAGGCCCACTTCGTCAATATGCAGAAGATTTCATTCGTGACAATAGGCTTGGTAATGTTCGTCTTCTCGGGTATGTCTCGCCGATTGCGTCGCTGTACGCTGCCGCCGATGCGTTTGCGATGCCGTCGATGTGGGAGGGATTTGGCCTGTCTGCGGGCGAAGCCCAGGCTTCGGGCGTCCCGGTAGTCGCCTCGCGCGTAGCCGGTCTGGAAGAGGTCGTCGGCGATGCGGGTCTGCTGATCGCTCCTGGAGACAGCGACCAACTCGCTCGATGCCTGGTTCGGCTTCGTGAGGACGAAAACCTGCGTGCGAGTGTTGGGCGGGCGGGTTTGCAAAGGGTTCGCGAGTTGTTCTCGATGAAGAGGTATATCGCCGAGCACGAGAGGCTTTACGAGGGGCTTTACGCACAACGCCCCGACCAGCATACGCGGGCCGGGGCGCAGGTGTGAATATTCATCAAAGGTCAGGCACTTGGGTCTTCAAACAGAGCCTAGAGCACCTGAAGGTGAAAGCCTCCGTCAACGTTGATTACTTCGCCGGTTGAGAACTTCAACTGTCCCGAGGCACACGCGCGTACGGCAGCGGCGATGTCGGCGGGTAGGCCCCATCTGCGAATCGGCGTTACGCCCTCGGCAATGAGCTTGTCATATTTCTCTTTCACAGTCGATGTCATATCGGTGGCTATGATGCCGGGGCGAATTTCGTAAACATTGATTTCATGCTCTGCCAGTCTCGTTGCCCACAGCTTTGTCGCCATGCTCACGCCGGCCTTGGAAAGGCAGTACTCGCCCCTGAACGGGCTGGCCGCGTAGGCCGATGAGGACGAAATGTTCACGATGCACATGAACGAATCTTTGCCATCTTTCCTCTGTCGCACCATCCAGTTGGCGGCGGCCTGGGTCAGAAAGTACGGGCCTTTGAGGTTGATAGTCATCACCCGGTCGTAGCTTTCTTCGGTGGCTTCGAGAATATCTGCCCGCACCTTGGGGGCAACTCCCGCGTTGTTCACAAGCACGTCGAGTCGGCCGAACTCTTTGGCGATTCTGTCTATCGCCGCTGATCTGTTGGCGCTGTCGGTTACATCACCGCTGATCGCCACAGCCTTTCGCCCGAGCTTTTCGATGGCTGATACGGTGTCGCGGGCCTCGATAACATCAAACACCGCGATGTCAAACCCCGCACGCGCGAGTTCCATCGCTATACCCGCCCCGATTCCCCTGGCTGCTCCTGTCACTAATGCTACTGGTGCTGTGTTCACTTCATCTCCTGTCATTTCTCTATTCAGGCCGTTCGTTATACCTTGTGCCAGGTGGTCTGGCCGGGCTTGTCTTCTATTGCGATTCCCATACCCGCGAGCTTTTCGCGGATTGCGTCGGCGGTGGCGAAGTCTTTGTTCTTGCGGGCCTCGGTTCGCTGGGCGATCAATTCCTCGACCTGTGTGGCAAGGTCTTCGTCAACGTGCACCGCCTTGGGGCTGATGTCGTGCAAGCCGAAGCCCAACACGCGATCCATCTCTACCAGTGTCGCCCAGCGGTCGTTGTCGTTTGCCTGTGAGTGTCGAAGCACACCCCATGTCGCCGCCAGCGCGCGAGGCATGTTGAGATCGTCCTCGACTGCGTCGCGGAATTCCTTCATTGCCTCTGGTATCGCGCTGCCCGGACCGGTTGTTTGCTCCCGCAGTTCAATTACGCTTTTGCGGAGCCTGTCGAACGCCTGTTGAGCGGCGTCGAGTCCTTCCCACGAAAAGCTCAACTGTGCGCGGTAGTGGGCGTTCATGCAGAAATACCTGTATGAAAGCGGATCATATCCGCGGTCGATGAGCGTCTGAAGGCGCAGAAACTCGCCTGACGACTTGGACATCTTTTCGTCGCCCTCATCACGAGACATCGTAAGGAACTCGCCATGCATCCACCATCTCACCCACGTCTTACCGGTGACGCTTTCAGTCTGGGCGATTTCGTTCGTGTGGTGCACCGCGATGTGATCGATGCCGCCGCAATGTATGTCAAGCTCTTCGCCAAGGTATTTGAGGGCCATTGCCGAGCATTCGACATGCCATCCCGGAAAACCTTTACCCCAGGGGCTGTCCCATTCCATCAGGCGTTGCTTGTCGGAGGGCGAAAACTTCCACAGGGCGAAGTCGGTAGAGTTGCGTTTTCCCTCGACCATTTCCACACGCGACCCTGCCTGAAGTCCCTCAAGGTTCAGCCTGGCCAGCCGGCCGTAGTTGTCCAACTGCGACGTGTCGAAGTACACGCCGTCCGCCAGTGCATAGGTGAATCCCTTCTCTTCGAGCAATTTGACCATGTGTATCTGCTCGGCGATGTGGTCGGTCGCGCGGCACCATACGTCGGGTTCGATAAGGTTCAGGTGGTTCATGTCCTGCTTGAACGCGTCAAGGTAGAACTGGGCGATTTGCCAAACGGTTCTTCCTTCGCGTCGCGCGCCAAGCTCCATCTTGTCTTCGCCGACGTCCTCGTCGCTGACCAGATGTCCGACATCCGTGACGTTCATCACGTGTTTAACACGATAGCCCGCAAAGGCGAGCGTTCGTTTCAAAATGTCCTCGAAGATATATGTGCGAAGGTTACCGATATGCGCATAGTTGTAGACCGTTGGCCCGCAGGTATATATCCCGACGTTCATGTCGTCGATGGGTTTGAACTCATCCTTGTGCCTGGTCATCGTGTTGAACAGCCTGAGCATTCTTTTGTCTTGCCTTCTCTTTATCTCAGCATCAGGTAAGCAATAAAACCGATCAGTGCCAGAATCGCCGCGGCGATAATCCATGGCTTGAAGTCGGGGCCATTGACAACGGTCGAGCTGATCCAGTGCTTGCAGTAGATGCACTGCTGGGCCTGGTCATAAATCAGCCTGCCGCAGTTGGGACACTCCACCAGTTGAGGCCCGTCGGTCTGAAGATCGGCGTCGTGTTCGTCTGGGCCTTCCAACTCTTCGTCGAAATCGTCATTCGCCCTTGGCATCTGACTTCTCCAGGCAGACGCATGCAAGGGCGGCGAGGCCTTCGCCTTTGCCGATCCAGCCCATTGATTCGTTTGTCTTTGCCTTTACATTCACTGCCGACGCGTCAACGCCCAATAACTGCGCGATTCGTTCACGCATGCGGGCCTTGAACGCCCCAAGCTTGGGCGCCTGGGTAACAATTGTAATATCGCAATTCGAAACCGCCATGCCCGCCTCACGAACCAATAATAGCGCATGGGACACAAAACGGGCGGAGTCGGCATTCTTCCATCGTGGGTCGGAGTCGCTGAACGCCTCGCCGATGTCACCGGCGCCTATAGCGCCAAGCATAGCATCGACAAGGGCGTGCAAGGGGGCGTCCGCATCGCTGTGACCAGCCAGGCCACAATCGTGCGGAATCTCCACGCCTCCGAGCATGAGCTTTCTGCCCGGAGCGAACCTGTGGGAGTCGTATCCCATGCCCACTTTAGCCATTGCGCTGCTCCAAACGGAATAAATTAGCCGATCCACGCCACATACACAAGCCCCTGACATTGTCGCCTGAAGCGGTTTCTTGCGAGCCTCCCGCACCAGATACCATCTATTGCCCCGAGAGCATCACAATGGAGGCAGGGGCGAACCATACAATATCTGCCTATATTGCCTAAATTACCCATTTTACCTAAATCCCTCAAGTTATCGAGCAGAGTTGTCCGATTTTACCTGTGTTACGTAAATTACCTAAATTACCAAAGCAGGAAAACAAGCAACGGAAACAACACCGCGGGTCAAGGACAAGAACCCAAAAACAAAAAATTACGCCGATGGAGAAATGGATAACTCCTGAAGCCACAAGGACATAGCAATGACCACTGCCGAAATTTTTAAACAGTATCTAGAGCATCTCTTCAGCGGTAAGCGATGTGAAGCAAGGGAGCTTGTTCTTGCGGCCCAGGACAGGGGCGTACCCGCTACCCAGCTTTTGCGGTGCGTGATCTGGCCTGCAATGGACCAGGTTGACAAACTCTATAGAACAAATCAGATCAGCAGAATCATGGAGCACATGGCGACGCGGATCAACCGCATGATAGCCGATATCCTTCATAATCTGCTGGCCCGCGAGCCCAAGACGGGCAAGCGGATGGTTGTCGCCTGCGGACAGGGCGAAGGGCAGGAGCTTGGCGCGCAGATCACCTCCGACCTGTTCGAGGCGGCCGGGTGGAGCGTGTGGTTCCTGGGTAGTGGAGTGCCCAACGACGAGATGATTCAGTTCCTTGGCAAGCTCAGGCCCGAGCTTTTGTGCCTTTGCGGAAGCAACGCCGAGGATGTTCCTCATATTCGCGGTCTGATTGAAGAAATTCGTGAAATGGGCCACCTTAACGACATGCAGGTGCTCGTCACTGGCGGAGTGTTTAACAGGGCGCCGGGGCTCAACGAAGAGGTCAAGGCCGACCTGTTCGCGTCAGACATAACCGAGGCGCTGAAGGTTGTCGAAGAGCATCCCGTCCGCGTACCTCTGCCCGATATGCCCCAGCCCGGTAGACGACGCAAGAGAAAGACCCTTCGGCATCACCGAGTGGCACGCAGAAAATCGACCCTCAAGGCGTGAACTTGCTAAAAGGTATAACCGTCAACAGGCCGGGCTTCGTGCTCGGCCTGTTCACATATCGAAGATCTTGCCCGGATTGAGCACGTTGTTTGGATCGAGGCCGAGCTTGATTGCTCGCAGCATGGCGATGTAATTGTCACTGACAACGAGGGGCATGTATGCTTTTCGCTTGTGTCCGATTCCGTGTTCTCCGCTTATTCTTCCGCCCAGCTCGGCAGTGAGTGCATAAAGCTCTTCGAGCATATTAGGAAGCGTCGCTTCCCATTGCTCCATCGTCCAGGCGGGGTTCATTACGATTCTGGCGTGCAGGTTTCCGTCGCCGGCGTGCCCGAAGCATGGAATCGCCACGTCGTATCGTGCGGACATTTCGATGAGTTTCTCAACCATGCGTGCGATCGATGCGGGGGGAACAACGATGTCCTCGCCGCTCTGGTTTCTGCTGACAAGGTTGAACGCCTCGGGGATGCTTCGTCGCACCTTCCAGATTCGCTCGCTGGTGGTGGGGTTGTCGGCAACGTAAACCTCGATTGCGTTTGATTCTAGACATTTTTCGCCGACGGCTTCGTAGTCCCGTTCGACCTGCTCGACATCCGATCCATCGATAGTGATCAGAAGCATCGCGCCGGCCTGACTGTACGGGATTGTCTCGTTGAGATATTCGCACGAGGCCTTCACCGAAGCCTTGTCCATGAACTCGATAGCGGTTGGAATGACCCCGCAGCCGGTAAGAATAGTCGGAACCGCCCGCACCGCGTCCTCGGGCGTCTGGAACATCGCCAGCAGATCGACGCTCTTTCGCGGCAGCGGCATGAGACGCAGGATTATTCGCGTGATTATTCCCAGCGTGCCTTCCGACCCGACCACCAGGTGAATAAGGTCGTATCCGGTGACATCTTTGACGAGTTTTCCACCAAGCTCGACGATTTCGCCTGTAGGTGTGACCAGTTCGAGGCCCATGACGTATCTTCCGGTAACACCGTACTTCACCGCCTTGCCTCCACCGGCGTTTTCGGCGACGTTTCCGCCAATTGAGCAGGTTTCGAGGCTCATCGGGTAACCCGCATAGAAGAGTCCGTCGGGCCTGAGCGCCTCGTTGATGTCGTTGGTAATCACGCCTGGTTCAACGGTGACGGTAAGGTTGGATCGATCGATTTCGAGAATCCTGTTCATGCGGTCGCACAGAAGCACGATTCCGCCGTGCAGTGGGACTGCTCCGCCGCTGAGCCCCGACCCGGCGCCGCGGGGCGTAACGGGAATGTGATGCTCGTTGGCGAGTCGCATGACGCGGGCTATTTCGTCGGCGCATGCGGGGCGAACCAGCACCTCGGGCATGCGGGCGTACCTGCGGTCGGGAATCTCGTCGTGCGAGAAAGGTTCGAGCTGCTGTTCGTCGCCGAATATGACGTACTTGTCGCCGAGGATCCCCGACAGCTTGTTGATTATCGATTGATCGACTGGATTGTAATTCACGGTCATGAGCTACGAATTATATGCCCACCTTCATGCCCGGGCATAGCAAAACCTACCTAAGAGGCTCGAGTTGGCGTATCTGGTCAAGCCGGCTTCGGATGGGCAGATGCTGCGTGCATCGTTTTTCGCATATCCCGCACCTTGTGCACGGCCAGGCATCCTCGGGGGAGAGTAGCCAGTGATACGCCAGCCGTTCGGCAATCGCCCGCTCGTTGTGGGGTGTGAGGATTTTCATGTTGTAGGCGTCCATAAGCTTGGGCACCTGGACGCCGTGGGGGCAGGGCAGACAATACCCGCAGCCGGTGCATAGGTCTGGTATCGATTCGCCTTGGTGCGAGCGATACTCGGCGTGCATGTTGGCGGTGAGCATTTCGATATCGTCCGCGGCGCCCAGGGCTTCGTCTACGTGCTCGATGCTCGAAAACCCGACCAGTGCAGCCGTGATGAACGGACTGGAAATCACGAACCTCAGCGCACCGTGAACGACGGATGAACCACTGTCGAGAAATTTGAAATGATCGGGATTTTGCGGAATCACGCCTCCGCCCAGCGGGTTCATTGCGACGACTCCCTTCTTCATCTCCCCGGCTGCGTCCAGCGCCGCCTGCCTGAACCCGTGATTGATGGCGTTGTATCCGAGCGTCACACCCTCGAATGGATAATCGCGAAGTATCCGCGCCAGGTCCGCGCCGGGAAGATGTGAGGAAATCGCCAAGTGGCGAATGAGTCCTTCTTCCTTCGCCTTGAGGGCTTCGGCGAGCGCCTCGGCCCGCGACGCCCAATCTTCAAGTGACAGCACGCACCAGATATGGAAAAAGTCTATTGCTTCGACGCCAAATCTTTCGAGTGAGCGTTCGAGTTGTTCCCGCAGTTCGCCGGCGGTCTTTCGGCTGCTCTTGGTCGAGACGTAAAAGCTGCCGGGCTCCATCTGCCTGAAGGCATGACCCATGATGATTTCGCTTTGGTCGTGGCAATATCCCGGGGCGGTGTCGAAGTAGTTGACGCCTTTGGAATGCGCATGCAAAACGATCTGCGCGCAGGTGTCGGTATCTTCGGCATTCTCGAATCGCATCCCGCCACAACCGATGACTGAAATGTTCTTCCCGGTGCTTCCGTAAGGGCGATACTTCATTTGTTGCTCCACAATCTGATTTAACAGTGTATCGCCCTTGCAGGCATTGTGAAAAAAGAAAACTACCCCGACAAGCTATGCTGAAGCTGCAACTAAAAAAGAGCACACCAAGTCACTGGCGTGAGCGGGGTAGTTGGGGCGTGTGTTACCATGGTCAGGCCAGGTCAGCTCGTCTTGATATGCAAGGCTGCGAAGGTTAGAGTTACTGTTTGTGATCAGGATCTTAAACGTTGTTGAGGTTTCAATTTGCGAATCTCTTGTTTTTCGGCAGATCGATTATGAAGGCAGTTGCTGATATGGGCGCGGTGTCTACTCGAAGGCTTGACGCTTTCGGGGACTTCTGCCGGTTCAGTTCGAGGGCCTTTTTCTGGCTTGTGGCGTCCGGATTTCGGCCTAGGACGTTGAAGCTGATACTGGGGCAGTTATACGCGGTGGGCGCGTCGAGTGTTCCGGTGGTGATGGTCACCGGCGCGTTTGTCGGTGCGGTTCTGGCGCTTCAGACGGTCGACCAATTCGAGTCGATGGGAATGATTTCCAGCTTGGGCATAGTGGTCAACCTTTCGGTTCTTCGGGAGCTTGGACCGATATTAGCGGCGGTGCTGCTTGCGGGAAGAGTAGGGGGCGGGTTGACCGCGGAGATGGGAACCATGCGCGTGACCGAACAGATAGACGCGCTTCGCGCGATGGGGGCCGAACCCATTCGCGTGCTTGTGGTTCCGCGACTCGCCGCCTGCGCGCTGCTTATTCCTGTGCTGGTAGTTTACGCCAGCTTCATGGGCATACTCGGCGGGTATGTCATGAGCGTGTATGTTTATGGCGCCAACGGCGCGATGTACTGGTCCAACGCCGCCCAAAGCGTCGAGCTTTTCGACCTGCTGTATGGACCTATCAAGAGCGTGTTCTTCGGCGTGGCGATTGCGCTTATCTGCTGCTACAAGGGGTTCAAATGCTCAGCGGGGGCGGCGGGCGTCGGACGCGCCTGCACGCAGGCGTTCGTTGCTTGCTGCCTGATCATTCTCATACTCGACCTGTTTCTAGGAATGATTCTTAACACAACCTACCAGTTGCTCTTTGGCGCAAAGAGTATCTTCTAGGAGCGCATACGTGAAAAACCCGATCGCCAACTGGCTCAAGAGGCATCGCAACCCTACAAGTTTCTGGCTTCATATGCTTGGTATACCGGCATGTTTCGTGGTGACACCGATACTGCTCATCGCGAAGCAATGGTGGCTGGGGGTAGTGTTTTTTGTAGGCGGGTACGTTTTGCAGTTCGTCGGCCATATGATTGAGGGCAACCGCAGCGGCGAGGAGATGCTTGTTCGCAGAATTCTTCGCATCGATGACCGCAAACCTCGTTAGTGAAGGGTGAATCTGTTGTCGCCGCGTCGGGGGCGTTGTCGAACCGCGACGGATAATCATTTTCCTGATGCGTTAATCAGTGCGGTGGCATCGGCGATGTAAACCCCAATTACCACAAAGGGTAAGGCGAATGCCCATCGGTAAAACAGGACAACAAGTACTGAATATACAACTTTTGAAAGTTGACAAATCGTACTACTTATGTAGGATAACAAGTGCCCAGGCCACGGACCGGGTCAATAAGACGCAGACGGAGGGCACGCGAAGCTCACAGGCAACAGAGGGAGATATCTCTATGGGTTCCGTTGTTGACCGTAAGGCTGCGAGTTTTAAAGGGGTCATGGTTGAAATCGAATTGACGTTGGGGGAAGGCGATTTTGAAGTATACTGCCAGATTCCCGAAACCGTCGGCTATGTCGATCACGAATCTTTCGAGTCGCCGTCGAACGAGGAAAGGTACTATGGATCGCAAGCCCAGCACATAGACGTTCCCGCCTGGACGCACTTTCCGGAGGTTCCCGAGGACGTGCCCACCGCGCGCAACACCAAGGCGACTCTGGACAGGGACGAGGAAGTGAGCCTGTTTCTTCGGTACAACTATGCCAGGTTCAGGCTTGCGAAACTTCAGAAGTCTCAGAATCGCCGCTTGTCGGTATCGAGGGCATCAAGGATGGTGCTATGGTACAAGCGGGCGCTTGAGGAACAGGCGTCGCTGGTGCGAGCGAACATGGCGTTGGTGCTAGCGATGGCAAAACGCACGAGAATTCCCAACGTCGAGTTCAGCGAGCTTATAAGCGAGGGCAACATGGCGTTGCTCAGGAGCGTCGAGAAATTCGACGTGTCGAGGGGCTTCAAGTTCTCCACGTACGCTTGCAGGGCGATTCTCAAAAGCTTCAATCGGCTGGCGACGAAGACGGGCAGATACCGCCAGCACTTTCCCACCGAGTTCGACCCCGACCTTGAACGCAGCGACTATGACGTGCTCAGACACGAGATACAGCGGGAGGAATCGGTCGATGCGCTGCGCGACATACTAGCCCGCAATAAGGCGCAACTTTCCGATGTCGAGCGGACGATTGTCATCGAGCGTTTCGCCATCGCCAGTGGTGGAAAAGGCATGACACTGGCGGAGGTTGGAAAGCTTGTCGGGCTTACAAACGAAAGGGTGAGGCAGATTCAGAACCTCGCCCTTGCCAAAATAAAGGCCGCACTGGATGAAGATTACCTTGCCGCCTGAGTAAGGGTATTGTCCTTATCGCCTTTGCTACTATGATATAGCAAAAGGACTTGGGATGACCGGTTATGGCGGCGATCATGTGCAGAGGTGCGCATACTGCGGACACGTTCTCGACAGGCGGTACTACTTTTGTTCGCGGTGCGCGACGCCTTATGTTTCTGCGAATAATGTGCTCCCGCCGACTCGTCCGGGGATGCTCACTGGTGAAAGACTCGTCGCCCTCAAGGCCCCGCACGCGAAGAATCTGTTTCTGACATACCTTGTGTTGTTGGTGATTATGGGCGTTGCGGGGGCGTTGCTTCGCGGGGTTATCGGCACAACCGGAGTGCTGGTAATGCAGACACTGGCGCTGTTCATCACCACGTGCGTGTTCGCCATGATGCACTGGCCTTCGCTGGCGGTGCAGTTTCGTCGATTTGGTTTCGCTAACGCCTGGGCGTGGGTGTCGCTTGGCGCTCTTGTGCCGATGCTGGCGATAAATTATGTGTATCATTCCTGGGTAATGCGGGATATCGGCATGGACATGCCGGAGGTCTGGTCTGACATGTCCGTCCGGGCACAGATATTCTTCATTTGTGTAATGCCAGCCGTGCTGGAAGAGGTTGCATTTCGGGGACTTCTTCAGCATTGGCTTCAGGTGGCACTGCGGGCGATGCCCGCGCTGGTGTTGTCGTCGGCGCTGTTCATGTCGCTGCACTTCTCGGTAATCAGCGCGCCATATCTCTTTGGCGTGGGAATGCTGCTGGGATGGGCGAAGTATAAAACCGGTAGCTTGTATCCTCCTATTCTGATACATTTTCTACATAACTTGGCGGTGACACAGATATTGCAATAAAGAGGTGTACATGGCTATTCAGCTAGGTATAGCGGTGATC
>CAZWAT010000038.1:0-17532 GCA_964632015.1 uncultured Planctomycetaceae bacterium | reverse complement strand
CGGATATCTTGCCAGGCGCAGCGGCAGGATTCAACGCAAGCTCTACGCCACCGCGTCAAGCCCGACGGAAAGGCTCATAGACTGACGGGAACCACCAGCATGGACCGCCGAACCATAATATGCATCTGGATCATCATGATCGGGCTGGCGAACTTTCTTGCCTACTCGATTATTTATATGCACATCGGGGGCGAGGCAATCCATGGCAGGGTGGTACAGTCAGACGACGGCCAGATGCAGTACATGCTCAAAAGCTCAAAACCGGAGGACGTGCCAGTTAGCAAATGTGTGTATATATATAGTGGGATTCATTCAATAAGCATCTGGGTGACAGTCGGGTCGGTCATGCTGGCGATGCTGACGTTGGCGAAGGAGAGAATCACCTCGTCGATGAGATCCACCGTCGTCAGGGGCAGGACGTTCATTACAATCCTGGCGACAGTCATTACCTTGATAACTTCGGTTATAACCGTCTGGTTTGTAATCCAATTCTTCACACTACTGACCAATCCCACTGACGTTACCAAAGACGCCATAGGAACGCACATCGCGCATGTCGTTGAGTATTGAGGAAATCCTCGGCCCAGGCGGACTCATCGCGCGTTCTCTGGGTGGATACGAACGCAGGGACGAGCAGATCGAGATGGCCCGTGCCGTGTGGAGCGCCTTCGAAGACAAGCAACACCTTCTGTCGGAGGCGGGAACCGGGGTGGGCAAGAGCTTCGCATATCTCGTACCGGCGATAATGCAGGTCGCCCAGAAGCAAAAGCGGGTGGTGGTCTCGACCTACACAATCGCCTTGCAGGAGCAGATCATCGCAAAGGATCTTCCGTTCCTGGCGAAGGTGCTAGGGATGGAGTTCTCGGCGGTGCTGGGAAAAGGCAGGCATAACTATTTGTGCTTCCGTAGGTTAGAGCTTGCAATGAAGTCTGTTGCCAAGCTGTTTGTCGCGCCACAGCAGGGTCAACTCACCAACCTTGCCCATTGGGCGATGAAGACACGCGGAGGGTCGCTTCAGGATATTGATTTCGACCTCGACATGAGCATCTGGGAACGCGTTCGCGCTCAGCAGGGAATGTGCAAGGGGGCGAAGTGCAGTTATTACTCAAAGTGCCATCTTCAGGCGGCCCGAAGGCGGATGCACAAGGCAGACATCCTGGTTGTCAACCATGCCATGTATTTCTCTGACCTGGCGTTGCGCCGAAACGCTGTCAATCTGCTTGGCGATTACGATCTTGTTGTTCTTGACGAGGCCCACACTATCGAGTCTGTCGCGGGCAACCATTTCGGGTCCAGCGTGACATCGGCAGCAGTAAATTACGTGCTGCGTGAGCTTTACAACGACAAGACCGATAAGGGGCTGTTGTCGTTGATAGGCAATGTTGACGCCATAGAGACTCTAAAGCGGGCTCAACTCGCCGCGGATGGATTCTTCGAAAGCCTGGGAAGCTACAGAGGCCCGGCCCTGGCGAACAACGGTAGGATTCGCGAGGGCGGAATTGTACCTGATGTGCTGAGCCCCGCTTTGCGAGAGGTTCGCAAGTGCCTCAAGGCGCTGCGCCCCAAGGATGACGACGATGACGCCAACTTCGAGTTCATTGTCTGGGAGCAGCGGGTCGGTGAACTGGCTGACCAGGTAGAGGCGCTTCTGTCCCAGAAACAGCCCGAGCACGCATACTGGATCGACAAACGAATGCGGGGGCCCAAGAGCACGACGATTTCGCTCGCGTGCGCACCCATCAACGTCGCGCCGATCATCCGTGACTTGTTGTTCAACGAAGTGCAATCGGCAATTCTGACCAGTGCGACGCTTTCAACCGCGCGCGGGGGCAGGCATGGTTTCGAGTATGTCCGCGGCAGGTTGGGACTCGAAGAGGGCAGGGAGTTGCAGGTCGCAAGCCCGTTCAACTATCGCAGGCAGGCGAAGCTGTATGTCGAGACTCGGCTGGGCAACCCCAACGACACGAACCATTTCGTACCCGCAGCCGTGGATGCGATGAAATACTACCTCAATACCAGCGTGGGAAAATGCTTCATCCTCTTCACGAGCTACTCGATGATGCTCGCAGCCGCGGAGGGACTTGAAGACTTCTGCGACGAGAGGGGCTGGCCGTTGCTGGTGCAGGGTAGACGGAAATCCAGAAGCGCAATGCTCGAAGAGTTTCGAGCCCGGCCGTCAGTGCTGCTGGGAACGATGAGCTTCTGGCAGGGGGTGGATGTAAGCGGCGAGGCCCTGTCGAACGTCATAATCGTCAAGCTTCCGTTTGCCGTGCCCGACGCGCCGCTGACAGAGGCCCGCATAGACGCAATACGCCTGGAAGGTGGAAACCCCTTCGCCCAATACCAGTTGCCCGAGGCGGTGATACTGTTCAAGCAGGGGTTCGGCAGGCTCATACGAAGCACCGAAGACAAGGGCATTATCGTTGTGCTTGACCATCGAATAGTGACAAAGCATTACGGTAGAGGATTTATAACGGCACTGCCGGACATTGAAGTTGTACGCGACGAGTATTGGCGAAACAGGAACCGACCCGAGCAGGATGACCCTTGGGACTCGTCTTCAATTTCACTGGAATGAAGTGCTGTCGCGCGCCTCGCACCCGATTGATCTGCGTCGTGTGTGCTTACGGATTCGATGGTATAATTCTCATATCTGTCGCACATTGCAAGGACCCGATATGAACAGCGATAAATACATCGTGCATTGCCCTCATTGCGGAATCGTCGAAGCGACCATGTCTGATAACACCGACGACAGTTCCGATCTTCCCACGGAGGGCGAAAGCGAGCTTGAAGAAGAGGTTGTCGAGACCTCCGGCGGGCCTAAGACCCGCATTCGCTGCCCCCGATGCGGCATGTGGCTTGCCAGCGACCTTGTCACTCCCGAGGATTGAGTCCGCATCTCATGCCCTATAATTTTCCGTCGCGAGCGCTGCGGGGTGAAAGCGCTCAATGCTGAAAGGGCTTGCAATGAACATGCCTAAGGTATTGCGGTGTGATGTGGATGAATGCGCTTACAACGTGCAGAAGGTATGCCATGCGCTGGCGATAACCATCGGGGACCCGGCAGGTGGGGCCAAATGCGACACGTTCTTCAGTGCCGCGCAGAAGGGAGGCGACATGGGTGCGACCGCTAAGGTCGGGGCATGTAAGGTCATGCAGTGTCGCTACAATCAGAGCTTTGAATGCACAGCCGGGAGCATTCAGGTAGGCTTGGAAGAAGACCAGGCCGACTGCCTCACGTTTCAGCAACGTTGATTCACTTTAACTCGGCCAGCTTGTCCATGCTCAGCGCGTTTCGGCAGCGTGGAAAGCCCGAGCAGGCCAAAAATTCTCCACGCTTGCCCACGCGGATTACCATTGGTTTGCCGCATTTGGGACAGTTCACTCCCGCGGGTTTGGGTTCGCTGCGGGATGCGGAGGAGTCTGAATCCTGGTCGCTTGTTCCCGCCAGGGGGTCGTAGCCTGGTGGTATTTCGCTGCCATCGAGTTTACGTAATACCGGCTGGGGGTTTTTCTTCTCGTGCTCTTCCAGGGCTGAATCGAGTTGTTTGCGCTGGTCCTCTTCCAGGCTGCTCCAGGCGAGTCTTCCTCTGCACTTGGGATATTTCGCGCAAGCCAGCCATGGCCCGCGTTTGGATCGTCTTAGCAGCAGCTTTCCCTGGCACTTGGGGCATTTGATGTCCACTTCCAACGCAGGTGCCGATGGGGGTTTGATTTTGCCCTTTCGGTCGAGGTTAATCACGCCTTTGCAATCGGGGTACTTCGAGCAGCTCAGGAATGGGCCGAACCTGCCCTTGCGGATGACCATCGGCGATTGGCAGTTCGGGCAGGCGACGTCGACTTCTTCCTTAACCACCTTCTTGCCCTGTTCGTCGACGGGGTGAGTTGTCTTGCAATCTGGATATCCCGTGCACGCCAGGTATCTGCCGTTCTTGCTGAAGCGGTAGACCATGGGCTTACCGCATGTCTCGCACGTGTAATCGCTGGGTTGCGTCTCTGCCTTGGCGTGAACCATCTCCTCGAACGCCTTCTCCAGCAGGTGCTTGAAAGGCCCATAAAACTCGCTCAAGACGACAACCCAATCGGTTGAGGCGTCTTCAACGCGGTCCAGCTCATCTTCCATGTGCGCGGTGAAGCGCACGTCAAATATTTCGGGGAAGTGTTTGACGAGCTTGTCGGTGACGACAATTCCCAGATCCGTGGGCCTGAATGCGCGCTCAACCTGGCGCACGTACTGGCGATCCTGTATAGTCTGGATGATGTTGGCGTAAGTGCTGGGCCTGCCAATGCTCTCGGCCTCCAGCGCCTTGACCAGCGAGGCTTCTGTGAATCTTGGTGGAGGAAGCGTGAAATGCTGTGTCGGAGAAACCTCCAGCGGCGTCAGTTCCTGGTCTACCTCCAGCGGTGGTAGAATGGGTTCCGTCGACCTTGGCAGCCCGGCGACCCGAAGGAACCCGTCGAACATCAGCCTTCTTCCCATCGCCTTGAAAATGGCGTCGCCCGATGGAGTATTCGCGGTGATGTCCGCCTCGGTGACATTCCAAACCGCCGGAGCCATCTGACAGGCGACAAACCGCTTCCAGATCAACTCGTAGAGTTTGTACTGATCGTCGCTAAGCGCGTTCATAAGCTTGGCGGGCTCTCGACGCGGATCGGTGGGGCGAATGGCTTCGTGCGCTTCCTGTGCACGTTGCGACGAGCCGAAAACGTTGGGCTTCTCGGGCACATAATCCGCCCCGAACTTCTCATCAACGAGCTTCCTGACGCTGCCTACCGCCTCCTTCGCCAGGTTCGTGCTGTCAGTTCGCATGTAGGTGATTAAACCCACGCTTCCTTCGCCCGCAACGTCAATGCCCTCGTAAAGCTGCTGGGCGATTCGCATGGTTCTGCTCGCCGAGAATCGCAACTGAACGCTGGCTGCCTGCTGAAGCGACGCGGTCGTGAACGGGGCGTAAGGTCTCGTTCTGCTCTGACGCTGGGCAAGATTGGTGATGTTGTATTTCGCCCCGGCCTCTCCAAGGGTGCATACCACATTCACGCGGTTCTTCGCGGGACCTTTGCCCTCGGCGTCTTCCTGCGTCTCGACTTCGATTTGCCCGCCAAGAGCCTTGGCGACCTCCACCGCGCCTTGCGAATCCGAAGACTGGAACTTCTGACCTTTCCACTTCATAAGCTCTGCGCGGAAGGATTTTATGTCTGTCAGAAATTCCTGCTGTTGTGCAACGGTCGGGCCTGCGCCACGCGGATCGGTCATGGCGAGAAAATCCCGCCACTGATTCGCCAGATCGCTCGCTCGCGAAATATCGACCGTGAACACCGCCCCGATCTTCCAGTATTCCTCGGGTATGAACGCGTCGATCTGACGCTCGCGGTCTACTATCAGACGCACGGCGACAGACTGCACTCTTCCTGCGGATAGACCTGTGGCAACTTTCTTCCACAACAGCGGGCTGAGTTGGTACCCGACGATGCGGTCGAGAATCCGGCGGGCCTGCTGCGCGTTGACCTTGTTCATATCGATCGAGCGAGGCCTGGAAAACGCATCATTAATCGCCTGTGCGGTAATTTCGTTGAAGACCACGCGACGTATTTTCTCGTCCGGAAGCTTCATGCTCTGCGCGAGGTGCCACGCGATCGCCTCTCCCTCGCGGTCAAGGTCAGTCGCCAGGAACACCAGCGAGGCATTTTTGGCGTGCTTCTTCAACTCATCGAGAATCTTCTTTCTTCCGGGTAGCGGTTCGTAGACGGGTTCGAAATTATGTTCAAGATCCACACCCATGGTTTTTGTGGGTAGGTCGCGAACGTGCCCCATTGATGCCTTGACGACAAAATCGCTGCCAAGATAACGGTTTATAGTCTTTGCCTTCGCGGGCGATTCAACTACCACCAGCTTTCGCCCGTTGGTGGGCGCAGCGTCGAGCTTCGCTTTGTCGGTGCGTTTCTTCACTGATTTTGTGGTGGTTTTTGCCATAATTCCTCGTGTCGTCAACCCGCCCGCTACCGGGCCAGCGTATCACCGACCATGATAGGCGCGACTGGAAAGTTGACCTCAAAGAGCTGCGTTGTCAAGACCGCTGTCGTTTTTTTATGTTCCCCGACCTGGTGACGCGTTGGACGTTTTGCGGTTTTTTAGGTCAAATCAAGGTCATTTTCCGGCGCACAATCCCTACGGTGAGTGGGCGTCCGCGGTTCAGTCTGTGGGACCGCAGTTGTTCAGATTCAGCACTGCCCGCATCATTTTGTCGGATACCACTATCTTCCTGATGAACACCAGATCGTCGAGTTTGTGCCCATCCTGTCCTCGCATTCTCTCGTGAAGGACGAACGGGCCGGTCAGCTTCCCGTCGTGCCAAATACTGATGGGCTGACCTTTGACAATTCCCGTGATATTGCTGCCATCGGCAAGGTTGAACCGCCACCGGAGGCGTCGGACAGGGTATTGCTCGCCGCTGTAAACTCGCTGTGGGGTTCCCATTCCTTTCCATCGCCAGGATTGTTCCATTTTTTCTTCGACGACTTCGCTGACAATGCTCAAAACCGCAAGTGGCGGGATTCGCCTCCATTGGTTGGTCTGCTGCTCCCATACCAGCCAGGGTTTCCCTCGTGTCGTGACCAGCCATCCCCCCAGTTGCCTGCCGTCGCTGAGTTCTATTGCGCCCGGTGGGGAGTCGGGCGGAGGTTGATTTTCCGGCTCGATCGGATGAAATTCTTCATTTTCGGTTGCGGCGTTTTGGGTGTCTGGAGCTTCCTGCGACCTGCCAAGCCAGTAATCCAGGTTGTCCTTTGCCCACAGCGAGCCTGCCCAAAGCGCCCCCGCGGCACATATCACCAACATGATGGTTTTGACCTGATGCATGCTGTCATTTTTCATGGTGTGGTATTATAATGGAATTTGTATGTCGCGAGTGTGCATTATCAATATCGCGGGTCTGAGCATGCGAATGCTCGGACGGTGCAACGGGTTGTGGACCCAATCGCTCGCCGGCGCGCCGGTAGCGGTGGGGGCGACTTTCCCTGCGGTTTCCGCCAGTGTGCAGGCGTCGATGACGACCGGTGTCGAGCCCGGCGCGCATGGGGTCATAGCCGGAGGCATCTTCCGCAGGCAGTGCAGGGCGATGAGTCTCGACGAACGATCAAACACCCTTTTGAACAAGAAGCGGTTTTGGCATGGTCGGTCGATGCCTTCGAGAATGAAGGTGTCGCTGCTGTTCTGGTCGAATCCGCTGGCCGGGGCGGGCGATTATGTTATCGGCGCATCGACCTATGGCCCGGCCGCCCGGATAGTGGCGGATGTCCCGCAAGGGCTTCATGCGCAAATCGCCAACAAGATCGGGCCATTTGACGCGGCTTTGGTAAGAGGGCCTGGCTCATCATGCCGGGCCAGCGAATGGATCACGGCCGCGGGGGAATATGTCTGGAACGCGCTGAAGCCTGATATTCAACTGGTCTATCTGCCAGGACTGAACTTCGAGATCATACGTCACGGCTTTGATTCTCCGCAGGCGCTTGATGCACTCAAGACGGTGGACGCCCTTGCGGATAGGCTTGCACAGATGGTGCTGCAAACCGGTGGACAGGTGGTGCTTGTAAGCGACGGGGGATACGTGCCAGTCAGCAAGTATGCCTGCCCTAATCGCGCCCTGAGGCGTGCTGGGCTGCTGGTGACGAAAGATGACGGAAACCGGATCGACCTGGAGCGTTCACGGGCGGTGGCCCTTGTGGATCACCAGGTCGCGCATGTTTACTGTGATGACCCGGCGGTGGCGAAAGACGCCTCCGCAGCGATTGCCTCCGAAGACGGCGTGGATAAGGTACTGACCAGGGACGAGTTGTTCTGCGAGGGGCTTGGACACGATCGCGCGGGCGAAGTGGTGGTGCTCTCCGAGGCGTCAAGCTGGCTGTGCTACCAATGGTGGAATGGCGACGCTCCACCAATAGCATACGCCACCGATACAACCGCCAAGGCGGGTTATGATCCGTGCGAGCTGGTGGGCGGCGAAGAGGGCTCGATAAACCCCGACCCCTCGCTGTGTCGCGCCAGCAGGGGGCTTATCACTGCGGATGTGCAGGATCAATGCCTGATAGCTGGGACCGTGCCGATTGAACCGGTAGAATGCGTCACAGATCTTCCGGATGTCGTCAAAACGCTGCTGTTCATGCGCTGAGGCGCGATCTCGCAATCCGGGGACATACAATTGCCATGAATCGCAATCCAGCATAAGGAGCGTCTCATGGCCCAGCAGCAGGCGGTGGCAGAGCCCAAAAAGACACCACGGGTCAAGCCCAAACCCATTCAGAAATATCGAAGGGCTGTCGATTATCTCGCGGCGGTACAAGTCTATCTTAAGGATAACGTTCTTCTTCGCAGGCCCCTCAAGTTGATGGATATCAAGGATCGCCTGCTGGGGCACTGGGGTACCTCGCCGGGCATAAATCTGATACACGCCCATCTCAACCAGTTGATAATGAAGACGGGCGCAAGTGTTCTTCTTGTAACGGGGCCGGGGCATGGGGCGGCTGCCAATCTCGCCAATATGTATCTAGATGGCTCATTGGCCGAGATTCATCCTCAATATACTCACGATGAGCGAGGTGTGACCGAGTTCGTCAGGGCGTTCTCTTGGCCCAACGGGTTTCCAAGCCACCTCAACCCAGATCTTCCAGGCGTGATTCATGAAGGGGGCGAGCTGGGTTATGCGCTTTCAACCTCTTTCGGGGCGGTGCTTGACAACCCTGACTTGTTAGTGGCGTGCATAGTCGGCGACGGTGAGGCCGAGACAGGCCCGACGGCGACTGCGTGGCATGGTACGAAGTTTCTCAATCCCGCAACGGATGGTGCGGTTCTACCGTTTCTGCACCTCAATGGGTATAAAATATCCTCACCGACCATCTTCGGAACAATGACCAACGACGAGCTTACCCTCATGTTCCGCGGGTATGGGTGGGATGTGAATATCGTCGACGACCTTGAGAATATCGACCAGCAACTCGAATCAACACTAACTGACGCGTGGGGAAAGATCGGTAGGATACAGTCGGCGTTCAGGGGTGGAAAATGCATCAAACGCCCCACCTGGCCTATGATCGTGCTCAAGACACCAAAGGGAATGGGCGGGATAAAGCAGATCGATGGCAGGGCGGTGGAGGGATCGTTCAGATCTCACCAGGTACCAGGCAAGGATCTGAAGGAAAACCCCGAGCATCTCGAAGCCGTCGAGCAATGGTTGAGATCCTATCGTCCCGAAGAGCTGTTCGATGAACAAGGCAGACCCGCGGAGGATATTCTTGAGTGCTGTCCCGGTGGCGACCGGCGCATAGGGATGAACCCACACTCTTTCGGATGGCGTGTGAAGGTAAATCTTTGCCTGCCTGACTTGCATGCTCACGAAGTGAACATCATGCAGCGAGGCGAGCCGGTTGTAAACGCCATGTCCAAACTTGGCGAATATCTCAGGGAGGTTATCGATCTCAACGAGCGGAAACGGAACTTCCGCATCTTCTGCCCCGACGAGTTGGAGTCCAACCGGCTTGGCGAGGTGCTCAAAAGTACGCCACGGCAGTACACCTGGCCGCTGCCCGAACATGCCGAGTTCGTCGGCCCGGATGGAAGGGTGTTGGAGATACTCAGCGAACACACCTGCCAGGGGTGGTTACAGGGATACCTGCTTACGGGGAGGCATGGGTTGTTTCCGTGCTATGAGGCGTTCGTGACGATTGTCGACAGCATGATGGCCCAATATGCCAAGTTCCTCAAAAGCTCGATGGAGATACCTTGGCGCGGGCCTATCGCGTCCTTGAACTATCTGCTCACCAGCGAGGCATGGAGGCAGGATCATAACGGGTATTCGCATCAGGGACCGGGCTTTATTAACGCGCTGCTCACCAAGAAGGGACACACTTATCGCATATACCTTCCACCCGACTCGAACACGCTCATCTCGACGATGAACTACTGCCTTATGAAGAGCAACCACATCAATCTTGTTGTCGCGGGCAAGCAGCCGATGCCGCAATGGTTGTCAATGGATGAGGCGGTCGAACACAACATCGCCGGTGCGTCGATCTGGCGATGGGCCAGCACCTTTGACGCAGAAGACCCGCAAGTCATTCTTTGTGCAAGCGGCGACAACCTGACCATGGAGGTCATGGCCGCTGCGGATATCCTCAGACGCGAGGCGCCCCAGTGGCGGGTGCGGGTGGTGAATGTCGTACGCCTGCTGGTGCTGGGCATTCCGCAGAAGTACCCATCCGGTCTTTCGGAGGATCACTTCGAGCGGATTTTCCCGCTGAACGTTCCGGTAATTTACAATTTTCACGGATACACCGCCGCACTGAAGCAGCTACTGTGGGAGCGTCCAGGATCTCAACGGTTCGACATCAACGGGTATCGTGAAGAGGGAACCACCACCACTCCGTTCGACATGCACGTGAGAAACCGCACCAGCAGATATCATCTTGTCGTGCAGACAGCCCGAAAGGTGGCAAAAAACAACCCGTCGGTCGCCGGACAGGCAGAGGATATCATACGCCGCTATACACGATGCCTGAGAGAACACGCCGAGTTCATAGTCCGCGAGGGATGCGACCCTGCCGAGATTTCACACTGGCGCTGGCCGGGTTGATCAGACGCGCAGACCCGCTTCTGAGCTTTGTTTGCCCTAAAACAGGGCAAATGTGTAAAATATGTTTACTGGAGCGAGCGCATGTACGTTGCCGTTGAATTGTCGCGCGTCCTGATTACCGAGTTCAGTCAGGACCAACTGATCTTCCTCCGCGAGAAGGAAGGCGAGAGATCTTTCCCAATAGTCATTGGAACGAACGAGGCTTTGGCGATACATCGCAGGCTTAACGGTGAGCCCACGCTCAGGCCGATGACTCACGACCTGCTTGCAAGCGTGATAGACTCGATGGGGGGGCGGCTGGAGAAGATTGTTATCGAAGATCTCAAGCTGCTTGATAATAAGGATCTACGCCAGACATTCATCGCGACGCTGTATATCCGTCGCGAGAACGAGGTTATCGAGGTAGATTCACGTCCATCCGATGCGATTGCCCTGGGAGCGGGCGGAGATGTTCCGATCTTCGTGTCCAGAAAGGTGCTCGACGAGCTTCACAGCGATGACGAACAGGATCGCCTGGTAATGCTCCGCGAACGCCTGCGAATGCTCGAAGAGAACATAGACCACCTTGCGACAAGACTTACCGACAAGAAATTTTTGAGCAACTCGCCGCCGGCGATGATCAACGAAGCGCGCAGCCAGCTTGAACAGATGAAACGCGAGCATGAAGCTATCTATCGTGTGCTCAAAATGTGGGGTTGACGCCTGTAAGCGATGAATCGCTCGGCGCAAAAAGAAACGGGTCCGGATGATGAACACCCGGACCCGTGCGGAATCAACTTGAGCTATTCGAGCTCTTCGGGCGGAAGCTCCGGCAGATTAAGATAATGGGCCTCCTTGACGCCCTCCTGCGAACGGATCTCTTTCATGACCTCGTCCGTCGGGGCCTGATCAAGATTTATACCCACCACCGCCAGACCCGACTTCTTCTTTCGAGAGAATGTCAGATCAGCGATGTTGATCTTGTTCTTGCCGAACACGCTTCCATACCTGCCCAATACGCCGGGAAGATCTTCGTTGAGAATGATCACGACGTGTCCTTCTGGCTTGAGTTCGAGCCTGTACCCGTCGAGGCTCAAAATCCTGGGGAAGCGTGTCCCGTAGATCGTGCCCCACGCCGACCGCTTGCCCTTGTCGGTGGTGATTGAAACCTCCATCAGGTTGGTGAATTCCTTCACCTTCGCGGACGTGACCTGCTCGACCTCCAGCCCGCGCTGCTTGGCGAGAACCGGGGCGTTGATCACGTTCACGTGCTGATCGAGATACGGCGACAACAGACCCACCAGCAGGTAGGTGGTGATGGGCGATACGTTCATGTCCGCGATGGGGCCCCGATAGGTCACCTCGGCCTTGCTGATCGCGCCGGGGGTGATTGACGCCAGAATCGTGCCGATACGGTTAGCCAACTCGGAGTACGGACGAAGCATCGCCGGAAGCGCCTTGTCGAAACCGGGGGCGTTGACGGCGTTTCGCACCTCGCCGCCTCGAAGGGCTTCGACGAGTTGCTGGGCAGCCTCGATGGCGACCTGTTCCTGCGCCTCTTCGGTACTGGCGCCAAGATGAGGTACGGCCAGCACCTTTGGATGAGCGATAAGCTCCTTTTCCGCTGGGTGGTCGGGCGGCTCTTTGAGGAATACGTCCATCGCCGCGCCGGCGATTCGCTGTTCGTTCAACGCCTTGAGCATCTCTTCGACGTCGATTATTCCACCTCGGGCGGCGTTTATGAGCCTTACCGTTGGCTTCATGACCGCGAACTGCTCTTTGGAGAGCATGTTGACGGTATCGGCGCTCTTTGGCGTGTGCACGGTAATGAAGTCGCTTCGCTTGCACAGTTCCAGCAGATCGGTGACGATCTCGATGGAACCGTTAGCCTGACCTGCGAAGAACGGGTCAAAGCCCAGCACTCGCATCTCGAAGGCTTCGGCTCGCCTGGCGACGGCCTTTCCGATTCTTCCCATCCCGATAATACCAATGGTCTTGCCTGCAAGCTGGGTTCCCTGAAAACTCTTGCGGTCCCACTTTCCATCCTTGAGACTCACATTCGCAGGGGCGATTTTTCGAGACAGCGCCAGCATGAGCGCGAAGGCGAGTTCCGCGGTCGAAAGGGTGTTTCCGCCGGGCGTGTTCATGACGATCACGCCTTTCTGGGTGGCGGTGGGAACGTCCACGTTGTCCACGCCGACGCCTGCCCTCGCTATTCCGCGAAGCCTGCCCGGATCGGAAAGCACATCAGATGTCACCTTAACGCCGGAGCGTATGATCATTCCGTCGAACTGTCCGATCATGTCTGTAAGCTCGCCGGGGGATAGCCCAGGCTGGACAGTCAGTTCAACATCTTCCTGGCGTTCGAGCCAGTCGATACCGGCGACGGAAAGTTTATCGGCAATGAGGATCTTGATTTTTTCCATGTTTCGTCTCCTCATTTCCAGTCTTTGATGATTTCGGTGGCAACGGCGACGCCCTTACCGACCTGTATCTTCACGCCGCACTCGGACAGTGCGTACTCCACCGCCGCCACGAGCCCGATTGTGTCGATGGGGTCGACATAACCCATGTGGCTGACGCGGAACATCTTGCCTTCGACCATTCCCTGCCCACCGGCTACACTGGAGCCCCACTTGTCGCGCAGCACCTCGTTGCGGAATTTTTTGTCCTCGACGCCCTCGGGATAAAGAATGCCCGTGACGCTGTCGGAAGGTTGCTGGCTGAAGACCTTCATCCCGTGCGCCTTCATTGCCTCGCGGAAGGCGCGAGCGACGATTGCGCAACGGCTCCAGACCTTCTCGATGCCGATGTCGTTGATCTTGTCGACCGCCACTTGCAGGCCTCGCAGAAGCGTCACTGCCGGCGTGTAGGGAACATCGTTCTTCGCCAGCGACTTGCGGTACGCCTTGAGATCGAGATAAAGCGTCGGGGCCGTAATGGTGTCTATGACCTTCCAAGCCTTTTCGCTTACCGCCAGAATTGCCAGACCCGGAGGAAGCATGAACGCCTTCTGGCTGCCGCTTACGACGATGTCCACTCCCCATTCGCTGGTCTTGAGGGGCAACGTGCCCGCGGAGGTGATGCAGTCGGCAATAAGAATCGCATCGGTTGCGGCGACTTCGCGCGCGATCCCTTCAAGATCGCACGTGGTGGCGGTGGATGTTTCGCTATGAACGACGATCACCGCGCCATACTGCCCCGTGGCGAGTTTTTCACGCACCTGCTGGGGCGTTATCGACGTACCCCATTCGGATGCCACCTCGTCCACGTCGCAGCCGTAGACCTTGGCGACCTTGACCCACCGCTCTCCGAACTTGCCTCCCTGCGCCACCAATACCTTTTTGTTTCTGGGTACGGCGCAGCCGATGGCTGCTTCCATGCCGGCTGTTCCGCTACCGGCGATGGTGAGAACGTCGTTGTCGGTCAACAGGAGCTTCTTGAGCCCCGCGTTAATCGACGCAAACATCTCTCTGAACCGTGCCGTTCGATGGTGAAAGATGGGGTTGGCCATCTCGACCAGCACTTCGGGTGGAACATCAGTGGGACCTGGGGTGAACAAACGCTGCTTAATCATTGGGAGTCTCCCAAGAGGTTTGGCGAACGGGTACAAGCCGGCTGACACTCGACCCCTTGCCGAGGCAGCCTCCCGCCGCAGAATTAATTATATTGGGCATGCCGGCCGGGGAGCCGCGTTTTCGCAGCTGAGATCCGGCAGGAACCGCCGAGAAGACCAGCAGTGCCACGACTAATCAATATCCTTGAACGGTCATTTCGTCAACTGCAAAGTCGTTGATTTATGAACGATTATTTATTGTACCTGACTGGCGAGAAGGGCGCGGTAGATTGGTTTGCATATTGCCTTCTTCACGTGCGGCGTATTTAAGCTTAGAATGTTTCCATGGTTGATGAGTCACCAATCGAGGCTTTGACCGTTCAGGCGGATCTGTCTGCCCCCACGCCGCGCGCGTTGAAGGTTGGTTGGGTTGCAGCCCCCGGAACGCTCGAAAGGTTCGGAAGGGTGCATCAGCCCCTGGCAATAGGTTTGATGGACGAGATGGTCGCCGTGACGGCGGTGCATCCTGTCGGGGCCGATCTGCGCCAGTTGCCCACGCCGCCTATTCTTACCGCGGAGTATCGCCCCAAGCACCTTTTGACCAGGTGGCCACCGGTGGTTGATGAGCTTGCGGCCATGCTCAAGGGTCACAAGCTCGACATGCTTCACGCGCTTGAGGCACCGGCCATCGAGCTCACCTCGCGTCTTGCCGAAGCGTTGAACCTTCCATATGTCGTGAGCAGTTACGCACTGGGCGATAGTAAGAAGATCCGCCGGGCCCATGTGCCACCTCGGGCGGTTCTCGCCGCATCCACCGCGATAATGAAGGCTCTTCGTCGGGGTGCGTCTTTGCCTTCGGGCGTGATTCACCTGCTCAGGCCTGGCGTTTACCAGGTAAGGCAGGCGACGTGCTTCAATGAGGCCCAGTACAGCGTCACCATTGTGGTTGGCGGTCGTCTGGACGATCTGCATGCCCATACGGCGGTTGTGAAGGCGTTCAATGAGTTGAGGTCGCGCAACTACGACTGCATATTCTTTATATTGGGCTCCGGCAAGGCGGAGCGTCAGATTCGCGCCCAGGCAGACCGCATGGCGATGCGACAGTGGCTGACCTTTGCGGACGCCCAGCCGTTGTGGGAACTACCGGGTATTTTCAAGTCCACGGACGTTTACATTTCGCCCGTTCCGTCAAGTGCGTTGGATATCGAGTGCCTGTTGGCGATGGCGGCAGGGGTGCCCGTTCTTGCCTGTGCGGAGGGTGCCGCGGATTTCATCCGCAACGGGCAGACATCGCTGATGTACAACAAGGACGACTGGAAAGACCTGGCGCAGAAGCTTGTATCCCTTCTCGATGACCATGCCTACGCCCAGAGCGTGGCGCACAGCGCGCTTGCTTACCTGAGGGAAAACCACAGCGCCGCCGGCATGGTTCAGCAGATGTCGAAGATATACCGAAGCATTCTGGAATAAGCTAACCCGCCTGGCGACAAGGGTCGTCGGGGGCGAGGTGAACGACTATGCCCCTGGATACCAATTCACGCGTCAGTGTCGGAGGAGATATCCTCGCGAGCCTGCAAGCCTGAACAAGATCGATGCGTTTGTCAGCGTAAAGACCTATCGCCATCGCGAACAGGAGATCCGACTCATTCGCCTCGGCTCTCGTGACAATATCCTCGGGAACATCAAGATTCATGCAGCTACCTTTTTGCCCCGGCGGGATGTAGACGAATACCGCCCAGGCCACCTTTCAATATCCATATCGGTAAGAAAAGGGTGGCGGTATAACAACGCGTTCAATATCCATAAATATCTACACGAGAGTAGGGGCATGATTCCGACTGCTCATCGTATGGTGGAATCACAAGCTCCTGCCCCGGTCGAAGCATGAACGGGTCCACATCGGGGTTCGCCCTGGCGATGGGCTCCCAGCATTCGGGGTTTCCATAGACCTGGGCAGCCACGTCGCGGACATCCTGCTGGCCTGTCTGAACGATGTAACGCCTCGATTCGTGCGTCTGACAGGAAGCAAGCACCATCGCCCCGGTCACCAGCAACACGACCAAAACCATGCGGTTCATGTGCAGACTCCTTCACTATTGAAAACTGGCTTCCTGTAATTCTAGGGCCTGGCGAGACGAGAACGCCGGGGGTGGGCATATGATGTGCGCAGCAAAAAAAATCATCCATGGAGGATGATTTGTTTTTGCGGGAAAGAGCCCGTCTCAGGCAACGATCTTGCTGATGCGAACCTGGATGAACTTCTGCCGATGACCGACCTTGCTGCGGGAACTCTTGCGTCGGCGGAAGTAGTGCACGTAAAGCTTGGGGCCTTTGGATTCGGCATCGACTATATCGGCGACAACCTTGGCGCCATCGACGACGGGTGTACCGACCTTCACGTCGCCCTCGTTGCCCACAAGCAACACACGGTCGAACTCGATCTGCTTTGCGTCCTCAGCAAGTTCGCGCACGTCAACCTGAAGGATGTCTCCTTCGCTGACGCGGAACTGCTGACCGCTATCTTCTATGATCGCATACACGATGCAAACTCCTTGGTAACAGGAAAGTCCAATATTATGCGCCTTAGGGGTGGTGCTGTCAACCGCTCTGACGACAAAATGTGTTTTGTTGGATCAGATCCTGTCTATCACTACGATGGTTTCGTCGTCCAGAGGCTTACGACCTTCCCGAAAATCTTCGACATCCTTGAAAACTCCGTCGGCGGCGTCTTCGGGCGACTGACTGCATCGCGTCTGCACGGCTGTCTTGAGCTTTTCCTCGCCGAAATACTCGCCACGGGGGTTCATTGCGTCCGTCAGGCCATCGGTGTACAACACCAACCTGTCGCCCGGAACGAACGTGAGGCAGATTTCGGTAGGCTCGAATGCCTCTATTCCCAGCATCAGGTTATGGGCGGACAGCGAGTGTATCGTCCCCGAGGATCTTTGGCAAAGCCAGGGTCTGGGATGCCCCGCGTTCACGAATATCGCCATTCCGGTCGGCGAGTCTATAACCCCATAAAACATTGAACATGGAAGAATAAGCTCTGTTCGTTCGCCCAGGTCGATGAGCATCATGTTAAGCTCGGTTGCGATCTGGGCGGGCCTGCTGAGCTTGTTTCCGCTGGACCTGAGAAAACCCATTATCTGCGCCATGATCAGCGACGACCTCACACCGTGCCCGGCGACGTCTCCTATGATCAGTGCGATCTGGTCTTCGTTGAGGCGCATGAAATCATAGAAATCGCCTCCCACGGAGTTGGTCATGCGATTTCTGGCGGCGGCGCGCTGGTGAGGACAGTCGTCAGGGCATCCTCTCGGTAACAACGCAGCCTGAAGCTCCGCAGCCAGGGCAAGATCATGATCATGATCC
>CAZWAT010000037.1:0-17567 GCA_964632015.1 uncultured Planctomycetaceae bacterium | reverse complement strand
GCTCCTGGCCACAAATTGCCAGTTCACCAATCTCATGAACCTGTCGATCCACGAGTGTCTGCTCACCCCTGTTTTGGAACTATAGGCATGTTCCCACAGGTCCAGTGCGAGCAGGGGGGTCACAGGCCAAAACGCCATGTTCACCAGCTCGCCTGTCTTGAATATTCTGAGCCTGTCGGCAGAGGCATCGTGCCCAATGATCATCCACCCGCGATCTTCCTGGGCGTGGGCATAGGAGGTGAAGTAATCCATCGCCTTTTCGGTGGAGCCGAAATCCTTCGCCAGTGCCCTGTCAAGATCTTCGGGAACATCCCTTCCGCCGGGTTCGAGGGTGTACCACAGCAGGCAGTGCAGAATGTGCTCGCTGCGGATGAAGGCCATCAGCCTTGAGTACACGTGCATGGCTGCGACATCCTTTGCCTGTCGCGCCTTCCACAGGTGTTCCCGCATGGTGTTGAGCATGCAGGTGAATCGTCCGTGCAGGCGGTAATGTGCTTCGAGCAGATCGGCGGGGTAATCCGGTTCGAGAGCGTCGAACGCGAAGGGCAGGTCGGGTTGTATGTAGCAACTGTTGGAGTAGTGAAACACCTTCTCTGCGTTTCGCGAGAAGATCGACTGCGATAAGCTTTCTACGATCGCCGGTCCGTCCGTGTGCCTGTTGACAGTCATGATGCCCTCCGACGGTATATTCTTTCTACGCGAGTGCTCTAAATGTGTGCGGGGAGTGTTTGGCATGGGCGGGAAAAGAATATATCGGCCGATGCTATAATGCTAACAGCCGCCCAAGGGGGCGAAAGGGGTACCACCATGAAACCATCACGTCACACTTCGTCGGTATGGATGAAATGGTCAGACCTGCCCGTGCGCACGCCTCTTGACGAAGACATTAAGACCGATGTATGCGTGGTAGGGGCTGGAATCGCCGGTCTCAGTGCCGCTTACATGCTGGCCCAGGCGGGTAAGTCGGTAGTGGTTCTGGATGACGGCCCCATCGGCGGGGGCGAGACGAACAGAACCACCGCACATCTCGCAAGCGCCATTGACGATCGCTACTTCAATATCGAGCGGTGGCACGGTCAGCGCGGGGCACAGCTCGCAGCCGAAAGTCACGCCCGTGCCATAAGCGTTATTGAGCATATTATCACCCGCGAGGGCATCGACTGTGACTTCAGCAGGCTTGACGGATATCTATTCGCGCCCCCCGGGGTTGAAATGAAAGACCTCGAAAAAGAGTACGACGCCGCTCGCAGGGCGGGGCTTGGGGGGCTGGAACTGACGCATCATTCGCCCCTGGCGCAGGTCAGCACCGGCCCGGCGCTGAGGTTTCCGATGCAAGGTCAGTTGCATCCGCTCAAGTACCTCTTCGCGCTAGCCGAGCTTGTCGAGCGGGACGGCGGACAGATATTCACCGACACCCGCGTCATAGATGTGGACGGGGTTGACTCGCCGACGGTACTGACCTCGACTGGCCCGGTCGTGCGGGCGGAGGCGGTGATAGTGGCGGCGAACGTCCCATTCATCAACAGATACGCGATGCACACCAAGCAAGCCGCCTACCGCACATATGTAATCGCCGCGACGATACCGGCCCGAACGGTTCCATTGGCCTTGTTCTGGGATATCCTCGACCCATACCATTATGTCCGGCTGGGCGTCAACGGAGGGGGGGGCGGCAAGGACCTGCTAATTGTCGGCGGAGAAGATCACAAGACAGGACAGGCCAACGACGGAAACGCAAGATGGGAACAACTGGAAATATGGGCGTGCGATCTGTTTCCGATGATCGATGAAATCTGCGACAGGTGGAGCGGACAGATAATCGAACCAATTGATGGCCTGGCATATATCGGGCTGAATCCCACCGACCGCGGACCTGTCTATATTGCCACTGGCGACAGCGGAATGGGCATGACGCACGGAACCATCGCCGGGATGATTCTGCGCGACCTGATTCTCGGTAGATCCAACCCTTGGCATGATCTGTATCGACCGTCGAGACGCACGCTCCACGCGGCCGGGGAATTCATACGCGAAAACCTTAACGTCGCCAATCGCTACGCCGACTGGTTGCGCAAACCATCCGGTTCGCCTGAACACATCAGGCGTTCTTGCGGAGGCGTAAGCGGAAGGGGCAGAGACAAGACCGCAGTTTATGTCGATAGTGAGGGCAATTGCCATAAGTTGTCCGCAACCTGCCCCCACCTCGGATGCGTATTGTCATGGAACCCATCCGAGAGCAGTTGGGACTGCCCTTGCCATGGGTCAAGATTCGACACCGACGGTGAAATACTTAACGGCCCGGCAAACAAGGCGATGTCCAAAGCACGGGGACGCAAAGAACCACCTTCGGGCAAAGACAAAGAAGCCGCCTGAAACCCCGTCACACATTTGACTTGAGGATATCCTGTCGCTGGCGAGAGTGGTATCATGGGCTTATACATATGCCGGCGACAGTACATTTCATCTATTGCGACATTAACAGCGGGTTTTATCCCGGGGCACATCACGGCCTGGCCGCGCTGTTCGGATCGCTGCGCCGGGCGGGATACGACTACCGCCTGACGCATCTTACAGAAGACACTGATGAAGCTGGGTTTCTAGACCTGCTGGGTAATCTGGACGCCAATGCGTATGCCTTCTCGGCGATGACAAACCAGGTCAAGTATGTCAGGAAGTTCGCCCCGGTGCTGGCCCATGCGACAGAGGCGCCGGTGCTTGTGGGTGGCGTGCACGCGATGCTCGAACCGTCAAGTGTGTCGGCAGTGGAGGGGGTGACATGCGCGTTCGCCTGTGAGGCGGACGAATCACTGCCGGCGTGGCTCAACGCACACCTGGTGGGGCGGGATTGGCGCGATACGTCTGGAATTTGTTGGATTGAGAGGGGGCAAGTCAAGTTCACCCCCCCAAAGGCGATCTTGAATCTCGACGACCTGCCCTGGCCGGTTTATGACGGGTTCGATATGGCGAAGATCATTCGCGATCTTGGCGGCAGGTTATCTGTGACCCTAAGCAGGGGATGTCCCTACGATTGTGCCTTCTGCTGCAACGAGGCTTTGAGACGCGGATTCGGCGAGCCTGGCTATGCCCGGCGACGGTCGCCCCAACAGGCAGTGGAGATGGTCAAGTCGCTGGTGAACAGTTTCAAGCCCGACTCGGTGCGTTTCGAGGACGATCTTCTGTTGGTTTCGAAGCGGTGGCGGGCGGAATTTCTTGGTCTATATCGCCAGCAGGTGTGCCTGCCGATGGAGTGCAACTGTCGCGCCGATCTCGTAGATGCCGATCTTGTGAAGCTTCTGAAGGAATCCGGGTGCGTTTCGCTGGACATCGGCGTGGAGAGTGGTGACGAGGGGCTCAGAAACGATGTTCTTGGAAAGGGTATCAGCGACGAGCAACTCATACGCGCATTTGACATGCTCAACGCGTCGGGCCTGCACACGTACGCCTACAACATCATCGCCCTGCCTGGCGAAACGTCGCAGATGGCCTGGAAGACATACCATCTCAACCGTCGACTTAGACCAAGCGCCGGGGCGGTGTTCTATTTCTATCCCTATCCGCATACGGCGCTGGCGCAGCGAGCCTCCCGGGAAGGTTTGCTTCGTGATGACGTTGAAGACGCCGACTCCTACACTCAACGTCCCTCTGTCAAACCCATGCACATGAGCTATAGGCAGATGAGGCGGATATACCGTCGCCTGAGGATGTACCTTCTGATTCGCCGATTCCAGACATTCTTTCCGCTCCCCGTGCCGGTGAAGAAGGTCATGGCCGTGGTAGCCTGGTGGATTTTCCGGTTCTGCCCGCAGGTGATTGAGATATTGCTGTGCGACTCTGGCATCAAGCGATGGCTTCGCAGGCAGGCATTCAGGGTAAACAATCGAGCCAATGCAGCCCAGCAAGCGAAAGATCCGCAGTAGCACCCATCAATGGGGGCATCTCTAGCGAACCTGTAATATCTGATGAGATGGATATGAATGACAGCCCGTGCTGGTTTGGTTAGAATCCGCTCCCTGTTTTGGGCGCGGATGTTCGCGGCGGGTTCCACCCCGCATGCGGGCGGTAGTCTTCGTCATTAATTGGCATGCCGGCGGACCCGGCAAAGGAAGGAAACATGGTTCAGAGTTTTGACACAAAGCAGTTAGACAAGATGTGCGCCGAGTGGCGTTACATAGTCACAGACATGATCTGCAAGGCGAAATCCGGGCATATCGGCGGGGCCCTGAGCCTGGTGGAGATCATGGCATGTCTGTACTACCGCATCATGAACGTCGATCCGACGAATCCAAAGTGGGACGGCAGGGACAGGTTGGTGCTGTCCAAAGGGCACGCCGCACCGGTGCTGTATGTTGCCCTGGCGTATAAGGGGTTCTTCCCTAAAGAATGGCTTGGCACGCTGAACGCCGATGGAACCAGGCTTCCCAGTCATGCCGACGGAAGGACCGTTCCGGGAATTGACGCGACGACTGGTTCTCTTGGGCAGGGGCTGAGCTTCGCCTGTGGAATGGCAATTGCCGCCAAGCGAGCCCAACAAAAGCACAACGTGTACTGCATCATCGGTGACGGCGAGAGCAATGAAGGTCAGAACTGGGAAGCTGCCATGTTCGCCAGCCATCACAAACTGGACAACCTCGTTGCCATTACCGATTACAACAAGCTTCAGATCGATGGATTCACGAAGGACATTCTCAGCATCGAGCCGCTGACCGACAAGTGGCGGGCGTTCGGGTGGGAAGTCTTCGAAACGGACGGACACGATCATGACGCGATTCATGACACGATCAACAACGCCCGACAGGTTACAGGCAAACCGGCGATGATCATTGCCCACACCATCAAGGGCAAAGGGTGCAGCACCATCGTCAACAAGCCCGAAAGCCATAATATCAAGATCAAAGACCAGGCTGCATACGAGATGTATATGAATTCTCTCGATATGGAGCCGATTACTCTTCCGTACTGACAGGCAGGGATATAGATATGACAGATTATAAAGACAAAGAAATGCGGGCGGTATACGCCGAGACTCTTATTGAGCTGATCAAGGGCGACAGCAATGTATTCTGTGTGGAAGCTGACCTTTCCAAGGCGTCGGGAACGTGCCCCAAGGTCATGGACGCCTGCCCAGACAACTATGTAAACGTGGGCGTTGCCGAGGCGAACATGATCTGCGTCGGCGCAGGTCTGGCGTCAGAGGGCAAGGTTCCGTTCTGCGCGACATTCTCATGCTTCGCTACCCGAAGAGTGTACGACCAGATAACCATCAGCGTTGCTTACGGCAACAACAATGTGAAGATCGTCGGCACTGCTCCGGGGCACACCCAGGGTCCCAACGGAGGAACCCACATGTGCTTCCTTGACCTGGGCATCATGCGAACCATGCCCAACATGCACGTTTACAGTCCGTGCGATCCGTACGAACTGAGGGCAGTGATGAAGTTCATGGCCACCAGCTCAAAGCCAACATACATGCAGCTCATCCGCCCGAAGATGCCGGTGCTGTTTGACGACTCATGCACATTCGATCCCCAAAAAGCCAGGGTGATGCGGGAAGGTACAGATGTAACCATTGTCTCGACAGGTTACATGACCCATGCCGCACTCAAGGCGGCAAACGCCTTGAATGAGCAGGGCGTGTCGGCCCAACTACTGCACTACCCGTCAGTAAAACCCTTTGACGCCGAGACACTTGTGAGCTCCGCCCGTAAAACAGGCGCAGTTGTGACAGTCGAGACGCAGAATATTATTAACGGTCTTGGTAGTGCCGTCTGCGAGACTCTTAGCGAAACTTACCCCTGCCCGGTCAAGCGACTGGGAGTTCCCGACCAGTTCGGAGAAGTCGCCAGCGAGCAGTATCTGTACGACAAACATGGCTTCGGCCCTGAACATATCATCAAGGCCTGTCTGAACTTATGTGAAAATGCCGCCAAAGTCTAAATAACCTGGCCACAGGTTGACAAACCGCAACAGGAGGGCGCTGAGAAGCGCCCTCCTGTTGTTGTCATACGGACAAACCCAAATGAGTTCATCTGGGGACGAATTGACATTTAACACAAAAAATGTCCCTTGGTATTGCAAAATTAAAGACATTAGTGGAAAATGCCCATCGTGACGTATCAGGCCTGTGTTACGTTGATAATGCGTAACGGGCAGTGTGCGTGAATTCGTTCTGCTTGCGATTCTGTTCCGGTGTTTTAGTGATTCAAGTCGCAGCGGCTTCGCCTTGGTCGAGTGTGCTGGTGAAGCCGGTTGCTTTCAGTAAAGGAGCCATAGGTATGGCGAATGGCAAGGTCAAGTGGTTTAATGACACAAAGGGTTTTGGTTTTATTACTGCCGATGACGGCACTGATGCGTTTGTGCATCATGGAGACATCCTTGGCGAAGGCTTCAAGTCTCTTGCTGAGGGTGAAAGCGTGACGTTTGATATGACAGAAGGCCCCAAAGGTCCCAAGGCTGTCAACGTCCGAAAGGATTAATACTCCAAAAAAAACGCCGCCCCATTCGGGGCGGTTTTTTTTTGCGCTCACAAGGGGATGCTCTAAAGGCGGGGAACCGATTGATTGTTTTTTTCAATGCTGTTCTTTGAGAACTGTACTGCGCAGGCCGATATGTAACTATGTCGGGATTGGCCGGACGGAGAACTGAAATGTCTATCGTTGGTCAACTGCAGCAACATTCAAAAATTGCTTCATGTGTGGTAACCATTTTGCCCAGCAAACGTATCTGTGAAGCCTGCGTTCTGATGCGGGACAACAGCATAGGATCGCTTGTAGTGGTAGACTCGAATCGGCAACTTGTGGGGATGATCACTGAGCGCGACATCATCTGCAAGGTTGTTTCAATGGGGCTTGATGTGTCCCAGACGCAAGTCTGCGAGGCGATGACCACCGAAGTGCTTACCTGCACCGCCCAGACAACAATCCAGCAGGCAAAGGACATGATGGCCCAACATTGCGTCCGCCACCTGCCGATAATGGATGGACAGAATGTGGTCGGCATGGTTTCGAGCAGGGATATTCTGCTCAAGCAATTGTCTGACACGCGTGCGGTAATCCACCAGCAGCTCAATATTCTGCACGATCTCGAGCGAAGTCACCCTGGCATTACATCGCTCAAAAAGGATGAAATGGGCAGAGTCGTCATCCAGTGCAATTAAGGTACTTCGCTGTGGTTGAGCGTGTGCGTCAAGCCAACAGGGGAGTGCTCGGACGCTATATGGATTTCATCCATTTCGACACTTTGTTTTTGACGGAGCCGTCGGAATCGTCTGAGTCGTCGGGTACACGGTAGCCCGATTCGATCCAACTGGCAATCGCCTTTGCCAGCCCCTGAGCCTTGGTTCTTACCCCTCGGTTTACCGACTCCTTGCTTCTTCCGATACAGTTCGCCTCGCCGAGGACCTCCCCGGTGCTCTTGTCCACCAGTTCCATGCGGGTGATCACTTCCTCGAAATCGCCGAAGGCCAGTCCGATTATGCCATCGGTTTCATAGTGAATCACCTGCCCGCGAATAATCAGAGTTTTTCCGTTGAGGTTATCAGGCAGTCCTTTTTGGGCAAGCTCTTGTGCAAAGCTGTCGGGCAGTAGATCGAAGAACTCCTGCGGGGTCTGTCCGAACCCGTCGGCGATCTGGAGTTCGAACCGTTCATATGATGCCAGCGGTGCGACGCCCTGCACCGCGCGTACATTCGCCCATACCCCGCGACCCCCGCGGACAGTGCCCATACCCTCCTTGATGAGCCTGCTGGTGCATCCGGCAGGGCACAAGCTAACAATCACCAGTCCTGCTGTCGCCAGCAAAATTCTCATCGCAAACTCCTTTTTGCCTTGCCTGATTCGAAGGGTCAATTTCCATTGTCCCGTCAGATGCCACCGGGCCTTCATTGCTTGCGGGGTCGTGCGGCACTGCGCGGTACAAGGAATATCTTCTACCCCAGCCCTGGGGTTCTACTGGCTCCAGACCTGCGGGAGGCTTGTCCCTTACACTGAGAAGAACATACCATTCGCGCGCCCCGGCGAAAAGATCCTTCCGAAGATGATCGATGAACTGAACGAGTGTTGGATGTGGGCCACTGGCTGAGCTTATGGCGTTGCGCTGGCGGGTGTAGAGGGCAAACCAATCCAGCAACTCATTGGGCGAGTGATAGTAAAATATGCCGACGTCCTCCTTCGACGCCACGATAGATCTTCGGGCATGCATGCGGAATTCCCCTGTCTCGACCATGAACACCGCGTTTCTGGACGTGTTGCGCCGTGCCCATGATGCGACCGCTCGTACCTCGTCGCGCAGAGCCTGCTGATCATGATGCTTCTGAACATAATAAGGCTTGCGATTTTCGGGCATGAAACTCGTCGCCAGATCGGCAAGCCCATGGCGAAGCACCCGAAAATTGTCGCTTGGGAGCATCCAGAACAATGCGAAGAGCGCACATCCCCATCGCGTCGCGGACCTGTTTTCCTGAAGTATCCTAAACATGTTTGTTAATGCTTGCGCCAACAGGATATACAGCGACAGCATCACCAATGCCGAAGCCTGCACAAACCCAAGCGGGGGCAGAAAGTCAAATACTCTGCCAAACGTCTGGCAAAGCCCTTGAAACACAAACGCCACCGTCAGAGCTGCCACGATGAACGACGCCCAGAAGCCCAAGTCCCTTGCCTGGAACCGCTCCACCCGCCACAGCACGGCCGCTGCCGCCACCAGCAGCACCGCCACCAGGGGCAACCAGGTAAGCAGATCAAGCAGCATTTCGGGGTACAGCACCTGCCAGTAGGTTCCGCGCACGACTCGATACGCCGCCCCCACTGATGATTCCATCTGACCGTTGGGGCTCAGGTCTTTCAACCATACCTGATACGCCAGGGCGGCGGCGTCCCCGATGATGGTTGCCACAACGGAACATGTTGAAATCACCGCCTTTTTCAGTGTCATCGCCCCCCTGAACAGGTATGCAAGCAGCAGAACCAGCGCAAGATTGATGGCGGAGGGGGCATGAATATTCGCCATCACCCCCGCAAACGCGAATACCAGCACCAGTGCCGCGCGTCGCTCATACTGAAGAAACATAAGAACTACCCAGGGTGTGGCGGCTATACAGATGCCGGCAGGTTCGACCGATGCGAGCGAACCCACTCCCCAGTAAGCTCCGCCGATGGTGTAGGTAATAGTGGAAGACAGAATCGCCACGAACGCCGAGGTCGCCCAGCTTCTGCTTTGTCTGTACAGCAGGGTGTACATACCGACCAGGTAAAGCATGGTTACGACTGGCGCCAGTATCTGGTAGGGTAGATTGACATCATAGTCCCCGACCAGGGTATACAGGCCCCACACCATCGCCTGAAATACGGGCGAACGGTGTCGCCACAGCCCATTTCTACCGAAGACAAGATCCTGTTCCATCAGGCCTCGACGACCCGCCTGGGCAGTCTGATCCATGCGTTTGAACGCGGCGGTGCTGGATTTAATCTGGTCATCCGAAAGCCTGTTGTCGAGCAGCGAGAGCAACCCCGTAAAGGCACAGGCTGAGAAGAGAATTGCAATCGCGATCAGATGTCTTGCAGTGGGTGTCGGACGCATATAGGCTTCTCTCGACAGGACAACCTGATAATATAGCTTTTATTGGCATGAATTACAGCAACGAAACATCATCATCCGCCGGCGATCGGGATCTGGCGCACACGGTGGGCGAATTCATTGACACACACGGGCTCATCCGTCCTGAAGAAAGGGTGCTCGTTGCCGTGAGCGGTGGCTGTGACAGCGCGGTAATGCTTGACGTCCTTGTCACTCTTTCCGAGCAGAAAAACTTCAAACTGGCTGTCGCGCACCTTGACCACTGCATCAGGGAAGAATCGCCAGACGATGAGCAATTCGTTCGCCTGCTTGCCCGAAAATATTCGATTGAGTTTTTCTCGGGCAGGGCTGATGTGCCCCGACAAGCACGCGCTACCGGTGAGGGAATCGAGCAGACTGCACGGGCGATGCGATATGAATTCCTCGAACACCAGGCCCGACAGTGGCGGGCTGGGAAGGTGGCATTGGGACATCACCGCGACGACAATATCGAAACGGTGCTTTATCGAATCGCCCGCGGGACGCATCTTCGGGGGCTTGCGGGTATGCCCGTGCGACGCCGGCTGGGGGGCGATGTCGAGATTATCCGTCCCATGCTGGGTGTCAGCCGATCAGAAATAGAAAGCTTTGCTCGGTGCTCGCAAATTGATTGGGTCACCGATCGCACAAACGCCGACACGGAATATCGACGCAACTTCATACGACATGAGCTTCTGCCGATGCTGCGTGAAAGACTCAATCCGCGCGTCGACGAAGCCATAGCCCGACTGGCGGCGGGGGCCTGCGAGACGCACGAGGCGCTGGTGTCTCTTGCGAGGGCGACGCTTGAATCGGCGCAGGATCAGCCTGCCGGCGTGTTCGACAGGTCAGAAATGCTGCGTCAACCCCGGGTTGTGCGTGCATGCATTATCCGCCAGACGCTTGAACAAATGGGAATGGCCATGCGGGATGTGTCAAGCAGGGTCCTGCACTCGGCGTGCGATGTACTGTACGATGATGGACCGTCGGCAGTCATGCTGCCCAGAGGGTGGGAAATCAGGCGAACGGGTCCGCAGGTGGTGATTGTTCCAAGACGTTCGCAACCTGTGACCCCCAAAGACGAATTCGCGGTCCTGCCGCTGCAAGTGCCTTCCATATCAAAGCTTACCGACGGAAGCGAGCTTGCGGTCTCGCGCGTTGACGCAACGACAATGGATGTCGCCACCCTTCGCGCATCTCACAGACCAGGCGTGGAGATGATCGACGCGCGGGCGGTGAGGGGCGACTTGATCGCTCGCAGGCGAAAGGATGGAGACGTATTTCGCCCCATCAACAGCCCCGGCAGGCGCAGCGTCAGCGACTTTTTGACCGATCTCAAGATTCCGCACGAACAGCGGGCGTCAGCGTGGTGTGTCTGCGACGACGAGGGAATTGTATACCTGGCCCCGCTGAGAATCGCCCACCGCGTGAGAGTGACCGACAGCACGAAAAACGCGCTGAAGATGGAGTTCCGTCCCGCTGGACCCGAGGCGTGAATTGGACTTCATGCGCCGTCGATCAGGTTCAGCTTGCCCGCATACGCGCGAATGACCTCTTGCCGGAGCTGCTGATTGTGCGGCTCGCTGAGGGTAGGATCGCTCTTGATTATTCCAAAAGCGTCTCGCCTGGCCATACGGAGGAGCTCGAAATCTTCGATGAGATCGGCGACCTTCAGTTCCGGCAGACCGTGCTGGCGGGTGCCGAACATCTCGCCTGGGCCTCGCAATCGCAGATCTTCTTCGGCAATCTTGAAACCATCGCTTGTCTTTTCGAGTACCGCAAGGCGATCTCGCGCCATGCTGCCCCCGGTTGTCGCAACAAGAATGCAGATTGCATCGGATTTGCCTCTTCCAACCCTGCCGCGAAGTTGGTGAAGCTGGGCAAGTCCGAACCGCTCGGCGTGATTGATGACAATGATGTTCGCATTAGGAACGTCAAGCCCCACCTCGACCACCACTGACGCAGCCAGCGCGGCGATGTTCCCCTGCGCAAAACCTTGCATGACCGACTGCTTCTGGTCGGTGGGCATTTGTCCATGAATCAACCCGACCTTCAGCCCCTGAAGATGCGTGCTCGATAGTTCTTCGTAAGCGTCCTTTGCCGCGGTAAGTTCAAGCTCCGGCGAGGGGTTCACAAGCGGATAAATGAAGTACGCCTGCTGGCCGGTGAGCAGCTTGTTGCGCACAAATTCCATCACCTGCTCAAGCTCGTTCTTCGAAACCACTTTGGTTACGGTCTTTCCTCTGCCCGGTGGGAGAGAGGTAATTGTTGAAACCTCCAGGTCGCCGAAAACCGTCAATGCCAGCGTGCGCGGAATCGGTGTTGCCGTCATCACCAGGTAGTGGGGTGCGTAACCCTTGCCGCGAAAAGCGCTTCGTTGCAGAACGCCGAACTTGTGCTGCTCGTCCACCACGACCAGCGCGAGCTTGTCGAACTTGACATTCTCCGAGAGAAGCGCATGCGTGCCCACCACGATGTGGATGGACCCATCAGCCAGTCGGGCAAGCGTTTCTTTACGCCGGGCCTGTGGCATCTGACCCACCAGAAGGGCTACGTTCACTTTCGACCCCGCCAGGTATTTTTGTATCTTTTCGTAATGCTGTGTGGCGAGAATCTCCGTCGGCGCCATTATCGCAGCCTGTTTTTTGTTTGCCACCGCAAGCAGTGCCGCATATAGCGCGACGACAGTCTTTCCCGATCCCACATCCCCCTGTAGCAGCCGGTTCATGGGCATGGGGCTGGCAAGGTCGCTGACGATTTGCTCTATGGCCTTGTCCTGTGCGTCTGTGAGTTCAAACTCGAATCGAGCCCGTATCCTCTGGTCGATCTGTTCGGTGCAGTTCAGCGCGTATGCGGGCCGGATCTGCCGTCGGGCGCGAAGCAACGCGATGCCCAGTTGCATCAGAAGGCATTCATCGTATGCAAGCCTGCGCCTGGCTTGGCGCCAGTGGTCTTTGTCTTCGGGGCGATGCATCGCTTCCACCGCCGAGGGTCTGTCAAGCAGGTCTCTATGACGAAGATATGACCGGTCGAACCAGGGCTGGATCAGTTGCCCCGCCAGTGGCAAAACCTTCTTGACAAGCTGGGCAATGACCGGGCTGGAAAGCTTACCGCCCGCCGGGTAGACAGCGAGCATCTCGTCCTGTTCGAGATGCATGGCAGAATCACCCCAAAGGATCTGGTGACGAGGGTTGATGAATTCGGGGCATTCGCGATATCGCGATACCTTTCCGCTGATGGCGATTGACATGCCTTTTATAAGGCGATCCCTGAGGTATCCCCCGAAGAACCACCTTGCATTGACCATGGCTGTGCCGTCATCGATGGTGCAGCGGAAGAAGGGACGCTTGCCGAAAGGACGTTCCTCGATTTCGACAATTTCGCCGGCGACGGTGGCGGTTTGCTCTGTTCCGTTAAGCGTGACTATCGGCTGGGACTGACGTCGCAGGTCGAACCGGCGGGGGAAGTATGTCAACAGGTCATAGACGGTCTGCACGCCCAGTTGGGCTAGCTGCTCCGCGCGGAGCGGGCCTACACCTTTAATGTATCTCACGGGCGTATCGGGTTCGATCGCTCTCACTTGTCGCGGCGCGCCTCTGCGTCCTGGTGTCAATCCACCGGGATGATGATTTCCTGCCCGATCCTGAGCTTGCGCGGGTCGACCGACGGGTTCAGGGCCTGTATTTCCTTCGCCCGAGCAGGATTGTTGTAAAGTCGTCTGGCGATTCCAAAAAACGTGTCGCCTTGCTGAATTATGTACGTCCGCTGCGTGGGTACGGGTTCGGGTGCCTCAACCACAGGTACGCGGGTGGGTGATAGTTCTGGTTCCGGTTCTGGTTCCAGCGCGGGGCTCTGCGAAAACTCCTCATCCACGGCCGATATGCTGTCAAGGCTTCGAATTTCGGTAGAGCGAGCCTCGGGATCGGCCTGTGGAACAGCTTCGACCTGCTGATCCTCGGCACATCCGGTGAAGACTGCCGACAGAATTGCAATTGCCGCAAGTGACATGTAGCGCATGGAAATCCCTTTCCTGAAAAAACATCAATCTGCGTGAAGCGCGCATCATACCACCATGACCCCGAATGTCAAGGATTGGAGACAATACTATCAAGATGCGTTGAGAAATAAGCTCCGGCTTATGGTGATTGGATTGATGAGTCTGTTTATGGGCCACCCGTACCGGCGGGCGCGTGATTTCACCTGATTAAAGACCATTCACTTGTCGCCTGTGGTGCGTATGAATATAAATGGCCGGGTGAGCGAGGCTGATGACAGGTCCCCGAAACTGTAATTGTCGCCCATGGCTTGAGGCTGGGGCTGCGAAGCAAGGAGTACTCAATATGCCGGTTAAAAAGGCGGTGAACGCCTTCACGGTCGAACGGCTCAACTGTGCCCAGAGCATTATCAAGGCATTTTCGCCAGAAGGCGCCGACGAGTCGGCAATTGCCGACGCAAAAAAACTCAGCGGCGGCAGGGCGGATGAAGGTTTGTGCGGTGCGCTTCACGCGGCGATGCAGTTGGCGTCTGACGATGACGCCATGCAGAAAATGTCACAGGCGTTTGAGGCCCGCGCCGGTTCGACCAAATGCAGGGAGATTCGGCGAGCGGGCACGATCAAGTGCGAGCAGTGCGTAGAACTTGCCGCCATGTTGCTAAGTGACGACAAAAGGATTGCGGGTGCGTAGACGCCGGTCTGTTGCAACGGATACGGATCATATATCATCCAGACATGAGCGATAACATGAACATCAAGCCTGCGGTGAAGGTTCTCGAATGGGTTGGCGATGCCGGCGAGGGGCATTTGCGTTTGCTGGATCAGACGTTGCTTCCGCTCGAACAGGCGTATGTTGACTGCCAGGACGCGAGAACCGTTCACGATAGCATACGTCGGCTTGTGGTGCGGGGCGCGCCCGCTATCGGAGTGGCTGCGGGTTATGGAATGGTCGTCGCTTCGCAGGCGATTGACGGCGATGAGTTTATCTTGTCGCTGGAAGACGCGGGCGAATATCTCAAAAGCTCCAGACCTACCGCTGTCAACCTGGAATGGGCGGTTGGTCGCGTGTTGGCCCGGGCCAGGAAGGCGACGGGCGAAAAGACCGAGACGATCCGTGAGATGATGCTTGACGAAGCGCGCCAAATTCACGCACAGGATGAGGCGATGTGCCTGGCGATCGGGCAGGAAGCGGCTGGGCTTATCGAGCGTTCGACGGGTGTTCTGACCCACTGCAACGCCGGCGCGCTTGCGACGGCGGGCATAGGCACAGCCACGGCGGGAATGTACGTCGCGCACGCAAGCGGAAAGGTGTTCACTGTCTATTGCGACGAGACGCGGCCGCTGCTTCAGGGAAGCAGGCTCACGGCGTGGGAACTGACCCAGGCCGGTATTGACGCGGTACTTATCACCGACAACATGGCTGCGGTGGTCATGCGTGAGGGGCGAGTCGATCTTGTGATCGTTGGCGCCGACAGAATCGCCGCCAACGGAGACGCCGCCAACAAGATCGGCACTTATGGCGTCGCGGTTCTCGCCCGCCATCACAACATCCCCATGTACGTCGCGGCTCCGCACAGCACGTTCGATCTTAACATCGCCAGCGGGGCGGACATTCCGATCGAGCTGAGGTCATCGGAGGAAATTACCGAGGGGTTTGGCAAACGCACCGCCCCAAGGGATGTCAAAACCTACTCGCCCGCGTTTGATGTCACCCCTGCTGGTCTGCTCACGGGCATAATCACCGAGCGAGGAATCATCTCGCCTGTCAACGAATCCAACATCCGAAAGGTGCTTGGGCTTTAGCGCCCCGCGAGCGTCATCCAGTCAACCATCGAAATGGCGTGCATGGTATCTTCGCCGATGGTCGAGTCCGAGACGTTGTTGGACTCTTCGGCAGGGACGATCGCGAGAATAGGCAAAGAAGAAAACCTCTGTATCTCGCCGGGGTTGGTCTCCATAACGATTCCGTTGTCGCCTAGTGCTGCGGTGTCGGTAATGTATTTGTTGATGACTATTCCCGCGACATCAAGTCCTGCGTTCCTGGCGGCGTGCGCGGTCAGCAGCGTGTGGTTGATGGTTCCCAGACCAGCGTGGGCGACTATCACCACAGGCAGACGAAGCGCGAGGGCAACGTGAATCACCAGAAAATCATCGCTGATGGGACACATCAGCCCGCCGACCCCCTCGACAATCACGCAGCGCTGATCGGCGTTATCCTGTTCAAGAATTTTGGCGATGTGGCGGTAGGCGTTGAAGATCTCGTCAAGGTCGATGCGTTTGTTTTCGTGGCGGGCGGAGACGTTCGGGGCGGCGGGCGTCTTGAGCATGATGGGGGTTATCTCGCTGAGTGTGAGCTGCGATTCGGCATTGCATGCGAGAAAGGCGGTGTCTTCTGGCACGAACCTTCCGCCCACGCGTTCGCAGCCGGTAGCGGCGGGTTTGAATACCTCCACCCGAACGCCCTGTGCGACCAGCCGGCGGGCAATCGCGCCGGCGATCAGCGTCTTGCCCACGCCCGTATCTGTGCCGACGACCATGAGCCCGTTGAGTCGGGGCACTTCCCCATACCGTTGAACGTCAAAGTCAAACCGCGCTGAACTCTTCATCTACCGCCGCCTCCAGGATGTCCATCATCCTGTTAATCGTCTGTGTATCCATCGCCGGGGCGGGCATGAGCACCACCACGTCATCGAGCGGACGTATCATCAGCCCCATCTTCACCGCGCGGGCACAGATGCTCGCCCCGACCCGACGTGCGGCGTCGAAGCGTTTGCGGGCGTGGGGGTCTTGCATGAAGTCCAGGCCGATCATGAGTCCGCATTGGCGAATGTCCGCAACGAAGGGGTGATTGGCGAAAGCCCTAAGCCTGTCTCGCAGCAACTCGACCTTCGCCCCTAGCGTATCGACGAGCCCGGAGCTTTCTATCAGGTCAACGCTGGCGACCGCCGCGGCACAACCCAACGCGTTGCCGGTAAACGTATGGCCGTGGAAGAACGTGCCACCGTCCCCGTCCTTGTGGAACGCCTCGAAAACCCTCTGGGTGGTGAGCGTAGCGGCGACGGGCAGGTACCCGCCTGTAAGCCCCTTGCCTACGCACATGATGTCTGGGGATATATCTTCGTGCTCGCACGCAAAGAGCCTGCCTGTTCGACCAAAGCCCGTTGCGACCTCGTCGGCGATCAGAAGCACGTCGTGACGAGTGGTGATCTCTCGAAGCTTCTTCATGAAGCCCGCCGGCTGGGTGAGCATTCCTCCCGCGCCTTGGATCATGGGCTCGACGATGACAGCGCAGTATTCGTTCTCGGCTGACGACAACGCCTCGGCGACCTGTTGCAGCACCGCCTGGGCGGAATTGTCCCCGGCGGGGTGATAGAACGGATTGGGCGAATCGGCGAAGGTCGCCTCGAACAGCAGCGGGGCGAACAGCGAATGAAATGTGTCAATCCCGCCGACCGAAACCGCTCCGATCGTGTCGCCGTGGTATCCCTCGCGGAACGCCAGAAACCGACGCCTGGGCCGACCAAGATTGTGATAATACTGGTAGGCGAGCTTAAGGGCGATTTCTACGGCGCTTGCTCCGCTGTCGCTGTAGAAGACCTTTTCGAGGCCCGGGGGCGATATCCGCACGAGCCTCTCACCAAGGGCAATGCTCGGCGTGGACGCCAGCCCCAGAAGAGTGCTGTGCCCAATTTTGCCTAGCTGGCGCATGATCGCCTCGTCAATCTCCCTGACGTGATGACCATGAAGATTGCACCACAGGCTCGAAAAGCCGTCGATGTACCGACGACCGTTAACGTCAATCAGCTCAAAACCCTCACCCGCCTCGATGATGACCGGGTCGCCATCGCTCCACCGTTTCATCGACGTGAAAGGATGCCAAATATCTTTTTTGTCCAGGCTTGCAAGCCGACCGTAGTCTGTGTTATTATTTTGGTACTTCATTGCGGAGTGAGCTTAGCATAACAGCAGTAACGAGGAAACAGCA
>CAZWAT010000036.1:1407-17811 GCA_964632015.1 uncultured Planctomycetaceae bacterium | reverse complement strand
TCGCCCGTGTACTGCCGCAGTTCGCTTGAGAACGCCAGCACTGTCTTGACGGCTCCGGCGAAACTGATGTCTTCCGCCACGGTGCCGGTCTTCTGTGCCGCCTCATGCACGAGCATCCAGACGATGGTTGTGGCCGAGGATGATCGACGCCACTTCACGGCGTACGGAATTGTCACTCTTGCCTCGCAGAACAGGCCGAATTGTGCGGGGTCGTTCCATGTGTTGAACACGCCCTCGCGGTATGGAACGCCGCCGATCGCGCTCGAGCTGACCTCTTTGCCGGTTATGTCAATGCGGGTGGATGCGGAATAACAATATGTGTGAATCGCGAAGCCAGCCCAGTCCTGAAGCAAGCCCGCAGCTGCGATGAACAATGGGCTTTCGGCCCGCCATTCGTTAGGCCAGGGGTCGTCCCATTCTGACACGAAGAAAGGTCGATCCATCAACCGGCAAGTTGCAAGGGTGATCTAATATGGAATCATGCTGGGCAACCATGGGGCGGTTATCAAAGCTGCGGCAGTTTTCATTCCATGACCATGCATACCAGTAGACATGGTTATCGGCAAAATCGCTAACCAGTTGAGTTCTGGTGTTGGCGGCGTTGACCAGCCAGTTCGTACCAGCAATAGGAACCCGCACACCGATTTTCCTGAGATGGTCCGTCATGTCGCGATAGCAGTCCTCCTGCACCTGCATGAGAAACTGGGTCATGTTGTGCGTGCGATTGGAGAAGCTTATCTCTCCCTCGGCAAACGGCTTATCGTTTTCCCGACACCATGTTCGGTATCTTTCAAGCAATTCTGATCTATACGGCTCTTCGGTGAAGATATCCACAATGGTCTTCTGGTCGCTGCCTGCAGAGACGCCCAACGTGCTCCTGAACAGGTCACTTTCATTGGTAATGCACGTAAGAACTATTGATGGGTCGTCCTTATACGCCAGTTTGGTGTGGGGATTGACATGCAACCACGGGTCGGCGTTGAACTTCTTCTGGAGCTCGATCAGGGCCCTGCTGTAGTTGGCGTATGGCTTTGCGCCGAACGTCAGCCCCTTACTGTAAGAAAACCATGCATGCCGGTCGGCTTTTCATTTTCGAAGACAAACGATAGGTCTATGGGCACATCATCCCAGTAAAACAGATATGAAATCCACCTGCGTGCCATAATCGTGAACCTCCTGTCACACCTGTATGATTGCTCGCTCAGATGAATGCGATGGTAACGTGAACATCAGAAGGTTGCCGTCGATCATGGTTCAGATAGCGCCGGTGTCAATACGAACAGCCGAGAATTCTAGGATTCAGGATCTACTTGCCTGTCCTGGTGAGGCTGGGTTTAGATTCGACAGTGGGCCAGACAATTGCGGCCTGGGGTGATAGTCCACAGACGCGCCTTCAATGATTGCAAAAACCTGGTCATTTCCGGTTGACACCTGGGTGAAGCTGGTTTATATTACATACGGTGTTAACGTTAACGTAGGTAGTAAAGAGGCAATGTCCCGGAAGGCATTGCAACCCATTTTGCAAGGAGAGGCGTCGATGAAAAGCAGACGCGGTTTCACGCTCATAGAACTGCTTGTCGTTATAGCCATTATTTCATTGCTACTCTCAATCCTGATGCCTGCGCTATCGGGCGCACGTGATGCGGCGCAGCGGGTCATGTGTTTGTCGCAGCAACGCCACATCTTCTTTTCTGCAGTCACCTACACCGAAGACTACGGCGGGTACTTCCCAAACCGTAGTACACCTACTCCCTCGGGCATTACACCTGACTATTACAACTACCTGGGAATGGGCGGATACTTGACAGATACCGCCGTATATCTGTGCCCGGCTGATGAGGGGCGAACCAGGAATGACTGGAATGGTGATTCTTTCAAGATAAACATCGGGTTCAACTACTACCTTCTCTATGACATGCAGAAGGCAGGTCTGTCATCAGCGTGGGAGCTTCGTACGCTTCATAGCATTGTTCGTCCTACAGAAACGATGACTGTAGTTGATGGCCATGAGCGTTCTATGTGGCCGACCTGGTACTATGAAGTCAATTCCAGTATTAATCCAAACTGGGAGCCTTCTGTTGATGAGCACCGCCACAGCCGGGGATCGGTTGGTGCTGGTGGAGATGTGGGAATGAACCTGGTTTATGCTGATGGTCATGCCACAACCCTCACCGGGACGCCCGCCGACAAGATAGTGCCCAAGCGCGACAAGCGCGGCAAGGGAGCATTGTTGTGGTACGGGTTTGAGTATGAGTAGCTAAACGCGCAAAGGACGATGCCTGGAGGGGCCGGTCGGCATTCCACGCAGAATTTCAAGGAGACGCTTATGGGTCTTTGTCGCAAAGTGAGTCGTAGTCGCCTATGCACAGCCATGTTGTGGGGCTTGGTTACACTGATGGTTGTAGCAATTATGCCAGGTAAATCAACTGCCGATGTTGTCATAGTACAGGACGGGAATGCTGAAGCGGTCATAGTGATCAGTGATGACGCGACCCCAACTGCCAAATATGCGGCTGAGGAACTGGTTGAGCACATCAAGCAAGCCACCGGTGCCGAGTTGCTGATAACTGCGGAGTCGGAGATTCCCGAGGACTATAGAAGCCGCATTTATGTAGGAACGACTGAATCCGCCCGTAGCCGGGGAATCAATCCCGATGAACTTGCCTGGAACCAGACGGTTCTTAAGATTATTGGCAATGATCTATACGTTCTGGGAAGCGAAAGACATGATGCCGAACCTGTCAGCGTCTACAACATCAGGAGCGGCACCCTCTTTGGCGTTTATGAATTATTGGAGCGGTACATAGGAGTGGTGTGGGCTTGGCCTGGCGAACTGGGCAGATATATTCCCCGCGCCAAGAATATTGTTATTGCTGACGATCTTGATGAGATCTACTCGCCCAAGCTGAAAATGCGCATGGTTGGTGGCGATTATGCGGTGCGTGCCGCCAAGGGCAGTGTTCGCTACGATAGTGACATGGAGACGTTGGCCTTCAGCCGCGATGGGCTCAAGGCGTATGCACAGGCGATAGAGGTATATCTGCGAAGGCACAGGATGCAGCGAGGCATTGGCGCCTCAGCAGGCCACGAGTTCAGCACCTGGTGGGGTAAACACGGTAAACGCAATCCTGAGTGGTTCATGGCCGATGAAGATGGCAATCGCGGTACTGAGGCGTCAGGAGGCTTGCGACCAGAACAGGTTGCCATGTGCGTGTCAAACCCGGATCTTCATCAGCATCTGGTAACAGAAGCGATCGGCTTGTGGAAACAAAATGGCACACGAAACATCAGGCTTGGGGAATCTGACACTCGGCATTTCTGCTGGTGTGAAAGATGCCTGAGCTGGGATGGGCAGCAGGTTTCTAAGGATCAATTGCCTGAATTCCTGCAAAATGGCCCATATACGCCGCGAGTAACGAGTGATCGTTATGCGAAGTTCTGGAAGACCATATATGAGATGGCTGCCGAGGTTATACCTGACCCCACAGTCACGACATATCTATATTTCAACTATATGCCGGCCCCGTCTGAAGGCATTGAGTTAAGCCCGAATATATGGGGTTACTTCACACCTTGGTCAGGTCACGAGACGGTCTTTTTCCCCATGCGTCCTGAAGCGCTTCAATGGGTCAAGGAGCAATGGAAGGGATGGGCCGATACAGGTATGAGTATGGTCTATCGCCCCAACTATCTTCACGATGGTTGGACCATGCCGATGATGGATACTCGACAGAGCGGCGAGATGTTTAAGCATGCCTACGCGAATGGGATGCAAGGAGCATGGTTTGATACGCTATGCGGTCAGTGGGCGTCGCAAGGTCCTAAGCTTTACATGCACATGCGGCTGCTGGCGAAGCCCGAGATGGAAATTGACGACATTCTTGATGAGTACTATTCGGTCTTTGGTCCGGCAGCGAAGGATGTTCGAGCCTACTTCGAATATTGGGAACAATACGCTATCGACAACCAGCAAAAAATGGTGAATGCACTGAAGGATCTGGGTTCGAGCCGGTGGCGTCGATTCAATCTGAAGGCCCACGAGGTATTCCCGCTGGAATCGTTCTCGCCCGCTGAAGCCATACTTGAGCGAGCCTACCAGGCGGCACTTGACGATGGAAATGGTGATTTTGTGAAGCGTGTCCGGTTTGTCCAGGCCGGTCTTGAGCACGCAAAGCTATCGGTGAAGTTGGCAGCGGCGTTTAATGGCGAGCGACAGTTAAGGCGAACATCTGAGCAGTTCAAACAGGCCCATCAGGCATTGAGTGAGCTGGTTCGCTTCAGAAAGAAACACGAGCGCCTGTTCATTTTCGATTTTGCGTATACCGCATCAAAAGAGCTTCGTGCTGACAACTGGAATCTGCGTGCGTTGATGGCAGGAGGGTTATCTGATTCCAGCAAATCAGCCGGTACGTATCTGGCCCATATTGCTCCGCTTTTGAACTCATCGGATCAGCAAACACGACATGCCGGTCGTCGGATAGCCCAACGCATTCTTGATGCATATAACGCTGATGATCGGGAAATAGGTCCGGATGTGATCAAGGCTTTGGAGGATGTTTACCAAGCTTCTGGGCGTGATGTGTCAGATGCAATGAGGTACATAGCGTTTCGCATGCTATTGCTATGCCAGGATGACGAATCTGCTCGACAAACTCTGCTTGCTGGTGCGGCGAAAGATGAAAATCAATCTATCAGGGAATTTGCTTTCCTGGTACGCAATATCAATTTGGAATCATCGACGGGACGCCAGTTACTTTCAGCAATTAATAAAGATGATTCAATCGCGCTCAGTGAAATGCTGTTTCAGCAGACGCTGGATGTAAACGAATCGCAGTTGCTGGGAGACGATGATCTGCGTGTTCCCGTGGTCGCGGAAGTCAGGGTTCCAAAAACGAACTGGAAGTTCCAGAAGGATCAATATCGCACGGGTCATCTTAGACTGTGGATGGCTGCTGACTTGAAACAAGACAGCAGGTGGCGGGAGATGCAGATTGAATCCGCCTGGGGACCCTTGCTTGGTGAGCAGTATGTCGGCGCCGGCTGGTATCGTCGGACAATATCCGTTCCACCGCTGCGTGGGTATGATGTACTTGCACTTCAGTTTGAAGGTGTGGACGAAAGTACGTGGGCTTGGATTGATGGTCGTTTTGCAGGAGCCCACGATGTGGGGCCGACGGGATGGAACAAGCAGTTCGCGTTTAACGTGACCAACCTGATCGAGCCGGGTCGTGAGCATCTGTTAACGGTGCGCGTGATGAATACGCGAGCCAACGGCGGCATCTGGAAGCCAGTTCGGCTGCTGGCGCTGGGAAGCGCGACGGGTAATTAATACCAGAAACTCACATACTGACAGATGAACAACGAGTATTACATTTCGGTGGATGGCGACGATAATTCCTCAGGTGACCGAGATCATCCGTGGCGCACCATCGCTCATGCCAACTACAAAGTCCAAGCCGGGGGTACGGTTATCTTCTTGCCCGGCGAGTATAGGGGCACAATAAGCCCGAAGAACAGTGGCTCTGTCGGTAACCCAATAATCTTTCGTTCGCTGGTTCCTTGGAAAGCGAGTGTCCAGCCTGATCTGAAATCTGGTGGTTTCGGTGGCTGCGCTTATGCTGTGCAGTTGCGAGATCAGGAATGTATCAACATCGAAGGCCTGCATATCGATGGACATGGTCTGGGTGGATGGGGAGAAATCACCGATTGCAAACACATAACAATAGCCCGCTGCCGAATGGTCAATGCTGGTCCGACCTTTGAAATACGTCAGTGTGAGCAGGTGTTCATACGAGATAATGTGTTCAGCAAGGACCGTGTTCATGGTGACATGCTGTGCATATACGACAGTGACCGGGTATTGTTTGAAGGAAATGCTCTGCAGCGTGTCGGACACTGCCCACTGCGGATTGCAGGTTGCCGATATGTGGTTGTTCGGGCAAACAGTTTCCACAATGACTGGGGCAGAAACTATGAGTTCTGGGCGACCGGACGAATCCTGATTGAACGCAACATTATCACAGAATCCAGTGACAGTGCCTTCTCTGCCGACAGCCGATCCAAAAATCTGTATGATGATGGAATCTTCCGTTTCAATCGCGTGTTTGCGAACAAACACACTCCGTTAAACTCGTTCAGTTATCTGGCATGGGGTGCAAGGGCGACAGGCAGGTATCGCGAGCCTTTCCGCCTCGCTAATTCGCGAATATATCATAACACGATTGCCGATAATTTAGGATTTGGCTGGGAACTGGAAGGTAGAAACGTCAGTTCCACGATCTTTCAAAACAACATATTCCATCGAAATGACTGGGCAGGTGGTGAAGTCCAGATTGCATTTCGCCAAGGAGTATCCACGGACAACCGCCTGAAGAGCAATCTCATCAGCGGCTGTGAACGTGGGCGAAGCGTAATACGTTATCAGGATGAATACTGCACGTTGGAACAGGCTCAAAGCAGGGCCGGGTTTCCCAGCTACCAGACGCCGCCGTTCTGGAGCGAGTGCAGCTCCAATATCGATGCTGCCCCTGCCTTTCGTAATCCTGAAAACCTTGACTATCGGCCGGAGGCCGGCAGTTCCGCCTTTAATGCAGGCCAACCTCTGACTCAAGCCATCGGTAGTGGCCACGGCAAGGTGCTTCCGGTTGGCGACGGAATACCGTTTTTTGACGGGTTCGGCATCGAAGGTGAAATAGGCGATCTGATTGCCATCGGGCAGGATCGTCAGTTGGCACGAGTGATGCACGTGGAGCTTCGTTATTATCAACCTGCGCTCCTGCATCTGGATACCGAAGTGGCATGGCAGGACGGCGCACCTGTCAGCTTGCCCTGGACGGGCAATGCGCCGGATGTTGGAGCCTGCCAAAGGGACAATCCCGACAAGAGGCTGATCAATGCATATGTCACCAATGCTCATCCGGAGCCTGGGCAGGATGTCAAATTCCATCTTGATGCATCGGAACACACAATTGAAGACATCTTCTGGAGTTTTGGCGATGGCTGCTACAGCAGCGAGCCTGATCCAGCGCATAGTTATGACCATGAAGGCAGCTACGCGGCGACAGCAAGAGTAAAGTTCAAGGGCACAGGCAGTTCCATTGATGTTGCTTTTGTCAAGGTGCGGAAGCGGCGTGAACCAGATTTACCGTTGGTATACGCTGATTTCGAGCCCGTAACTCGTGAGAGCCAATGGGGGCATTACTTCAAGTTTTATCGCTCTTGGCTGACGGGATTTGAGCATCGTCCACGAAAGGATAAGCATGGGTATGCTATTCGTTTATTCTACGATCCGGCCAAGGACAACGAGGCCGCTGCCGTAGTGGCTCCTGGCGTCTGGCCGATCAAGGATTACCCCATCATCCAGTTCGCCTACAACATAAAACCAGGCACTCCAGTATCGATATGTGTCGAACCATTCGAAGCGCCTCGGCGGCCAAGGGGATTCGTACTTGGCGGAACCGAAGACAGGGCAGGTGGAGAGTATGTCGATCTTGGTGAGTGTGAGTTGATCGCCGATAATACGTGGCGAACCGCAACTGTGGATCTTCGGTGCATTCAGAACTCATGTCCTGAGTTAACCCACTTGTATCGCTTTATGTTCTTCACCGATTGGAAAAGCGATGCCGACCAGGAATTCTGGTTTGATAGATTTGCGATATTGCCACCAGGTGGAACATGCCGCTTTCCTGAGCCTGACCTGTCAAATTTCTTGGAATCAGTTGTGGGAGACATAGTGTTTCCTGATCAGTGGGCCGTGTTTGCGCTGCCCCGGGGTTCGGATTGCATTTTTCCCAAGGACGTCTTACGAACGATACCGAAAACGCTTGATGTAAATGGACAGATAGTAGAATCCAGAAAGGTTCAGGCAGTTCGTAACCAGTTCGACTTCAGAACGCTCTGGGGGAACGACGATTGTAAAGGTCGAGTGGGTTACGCCATGGTGAGTCTGCAATCTCAATGCGAGCAGACAGTAACGCTCGGGGTGGGAGCTGACTGGCAAATGCAGGCTTGGCTTAATGGCGAGGCGGTGCTGGATACCACATGCATGGGCAATGAGCATTGGCCTCCATCCATAAACGACTATCATGTCCCCGTCAGGCTGATCAAGGGGCAAAATGTACTGGCGGTTAAGATAACCAGCGGTCGAGCCAGCTCGGTACTGGCTCTGGGTGGTCCGCACGAACTAAGAGATATGGAATTTGGCTCGATCCTGTTCCAGTAAAGGTAGTAGGGATGATGACAAGAGAAGTATCTGCCTTAATGACAGCCGGCAAGAGCAAGAAACTCTCGTCGGGGCGCGAATGTCTGGGCCGATCCGCAGGCGCAAAATTGATTGCGATTGATGGCAGCTTATTTGTTCTTGAGAACAGCGCGATAAAACGGGTACTGAAATTTGATAGTGACCTTGGCCTGTATACGCAGTCCCTGAAGAACAAGCTGACTGGCAGTGAATATGCCCGCGATACAAAAGCCAGCGAGTTCATGGCGAATTTGAATGGTAAAACGTTGCGGGGCTATAGCCAACCCACCATGCATATTCTGGACGGCACTATTCAAAAACACTCCTATCGCCTGAAGCTGGTTGGTGCGGCAACCATGAGAATGCCTGACGGATGGGAGCGATTGAGCATAACGATGCTGATTTGTTATTCGACTGCTCAGGTGATCGCACACTATGACATTCATCCAGAGTGGGCGTCTGTTCGAAAGAGGCTTGAGATCATTGCAGGTGACGAAGAGCTGCGCATTGACAAGCTTATGTTCGAAGTAATGAATTGCTTCCCAGGATCGCTGAGCGACGTACGAATGTATGGACGGCAGGGGCTTATACCCTATTCTCCATTTTTCGTATGCGATTCGGACGATGTCATTCAGGTTCATAACGAACGGCTCAATGAAGGCATGTTTATCGCCAACTCGGCTCCGGGACCACTGAAACGCTTTCTCGTATATCCACAATGGCAGGACACCGCCTTGTGTGCAGGTTACAACAGCGATTGCGCACCTTTCTGTAAATATCTTGATGCAGGAGAATCGTTTGAAAGCGACTATGCTATCACGACATTATACGCCGGGCGACGTGACGATCAGGGTAACAGAAACGTGCTGCGCCAGGCTATTCGCGACCTGTTGCCGCGATATATAGATGATTCATTCATGTATTGCACATGGATTCCATTTCTTAAAAACATAGATTCGCGCCTTATTGAGGACCTTGTCGATCGCGCCCATGATATGGGATTCACCAGTTTCGTGATTGATGATGGGTGGTTCAGTTCACCAGGATGGCAGGTTGACGCTGAGAAATTTCCTGAGGGTCTTGAACCTCTCAGCGACGCGGTCAGATCCAGAGGCATGCGATTCGGGCTGTGGTTCAATATCGGTACTGACTACGGCGATGTTGACGAATATGACCACCATCTCGCCCTGGATTCCTCGGGCAGATCAAAAAGTGGCGGGTTTGCCGCCAGAAATCGCTGCAAGTGCCTGGCAAGTGGGCATCGAGATCGAATTATGCAGGTGTTGTCTGAATTGGCCTCACGCTATAAGGTCGGTTATTTCAAACTGGATTTCAGCTCGATTATCAGTCCGTATGGCTTGTTGCCCTTGGGGTGTCACAGCCACGATCACGAGTACCACCGTGACGCGGCCGACGCGGTTTACGAATGCTATCAGAGCTTTTCGATTATCCGCGGTGCGCTGCAGGATAAGCACCCTGACTTGATTATCGATTTCAGTTTTGAAGCGTTCGGCTCTGATCGTCCGCACATCGGGGCCTTGATGAACTCGCAGCTTCATCACGTCTCTAACATGACGTCGCGGGACCCGGCTATCACCAAGGCGCGAAATGTACGGAACGTGCTTTATGAATATTGCACTGTTCTTCCTAATGAAAGAATACTTGGAAGCCTCATCAGCCTGGATGGGGCGGAGGCCCTCGAGAACATGGCGACCAGTATGATCGGCGCGCCCCTCGTCGCCGGAGATTTGCGCAAGCTCGGCCCCGATCAATGCCAGCAGATCCGCCAGATTATTAATGCGGTACGACTCATCACAGCCGATGGACCGCTTACCGAGTTCGCCAAGCTCCATGGTGACAGGTATGCTGAACATCATGACTGGGATGGCTTCGCAAGGTGGAGCAAAACTGGTATGGGGCTTATCTGTCTGTTCAGAAACGACAGCGAGAACTTTGCAACAATACGAATTCCAGGTTTGCAGTCACATGGACAATATCGGCTGAGAGATGTTCTATGCGATGAAGATTTGGGCAAATATGCTTTGGCTGACTTCAGCGAAGGGATTGATGTCTTATGGTCACCAAAGACCAATCTGCGAGTGCTGACGTTGCATCCGATTGAGGCATCTGTAGCCCGTGCTTCACAATGAGGCGATGGTTTTTGCTTATTCTTCAATACCAGGCTGTGACGTATGCCAATGAACGATTGACAGAATGATAGATCTCGACGATAATAGTGTTAACCTTAACATTCTTACCCTGAATGCAGATTCAACAAGTGAAACGACATACCAGCAAACATGTTGCCGAGATGGCGAATGTCAGTCTGATGACTGTCTCGCGAGTGTTCACGGGCAAAAGCGGCGTTTCGCAGATCACTCGTGAAAAGGTTTTAAACGCTGCTTCGCAATTGGGTTATGTTCCCGATGGCCAGGCACGGGCTATGCGGACAGGCCAAACAGGTAGGATCGGCCTGGTGATTCCATCGTTGCTTAACCTTGTGTACGCCCAGAGAGCTCACGAGATTCAGCAGGCTGCATGGTCGCAGGGATACGACATCGCAATGGTGTGCTCCGAGTGGAGCGAGACGCATGAAGAAGAGCTTATGCGCCATCTTCTAAGTATCAGGGTGGACGGGCTGATTGTATTGGGAGTTGCAACGCTCTTCTCGCAACAGTTGCTAAATCAGTTCGTACAGCGCAGGATTCCGGTGGTCAGGGTCGTAGGTGCCGGCAGCAGGGGGTTGCGAGGCGCCAAAGGCATCTCCACCTTGACTATAGCCGTTGACGATGGGGCAAGAATGGCGGTTGAACACTTGTTGTCTCTCGGACACAAGAGAATAGGGCTGTGGGGCATCGATCGCCCGAACCGTCTTAGTGGAGCGCGAATGGCTTTGAAGAAAGCCAAAGTGAATGGCTGCGAACTTGACATGATGAGTCGAAATGTTGGCAGCACGGATGTATCCAGCTATCGCGCAATGACACAGTATTTGAAAGAAACAAACAATTTGCCAACGGCTCTATTCGCGCTTAACGACCAGATCGCAATTGGTGCAATGGCAGCCTTAGTGGATGCCGGAATACGAATTCCCAAGGATGTGGCAATCGTCGGGTTCGATGATATCTCGCTTGCCTCAATTGTGCGTCCGTCGCTTACCACCGTGTCGCAGATGCACCTGCAAATCGGCCAAATGGCGGTGCAGACAGTGGTAGAACATATATCAAATTCAAAAGCCTCTCCTTCGCATGTTCATCTGACGCCCAATTTGATAATTCGTCAATCATGCGGAGCGCAAAGAGGCAATACTGAAGATAACTCGTGCCGTGACAGCAAGAGTAACGGGGCTTTGGGTGATCATGATCACATCAGGCACGAAGTTAAACGCAAACAAGCTGTAAGCTCGCATTGATGATTCTGGTCCTCTGTTTAGAAAGGAAATTAAGTATGCGCAAGCACAATGCTATCCCAAAAGGCAAAGGCTTTGCACTGGTTGAGCTAAAAATAGTCATGGTCAGCGTTCTGCTTTTGGTCACGGTACTGATACCCGCACTGTTACGCGCCAGCTCGGTAAGCAAGCAATCTTTGTGCGTCAACAATCTCAAGCAGATGGGTCAGATTCACGCAAAGTATACCAAGGATCACAACAGGCAGATTCTTGTGGCACGCCAGTCTGCAACAGACGGGCGATATCCTAGTTGGCATTCAATACTGCATGAAGGCGGGTATACCACAGAGCCCGCACTGCTGCTGTGTCCCTCAGATCCCAACGCAGACCCTTATGATTACGGCCCCGCATACAAGGACCTGTATGATTATCCTATCAGCTATGGGTACCCCGACTATTTTGGTGACCTGACGGCTGTCGCTAATCAACCAGATAACAGGCGTCTGCAACCAAAAAGACATAATCAGGTGCGTGACCCTTCCGCTGTCCTGGTAATGGCCGATCTCGATCCGCATAAGGGGGCCGGTAATCAGGCACGTATTTTTTCATGGGCACGGTACTCTGCTCGAAGCAGCTACAATTATGTGCACACACGAACCCCCCAGTTCTTCCTGCACTACCCCCACGACGACGAGGTCAATATCCTCATGTATGACGGGCATGTTGAATCAAGTGATCCTCAAGGAGAGGCTGTGAAGATTCAGTGGAGTAGACTGGTGCATTGATCTTATGGCGCACTCGCCAGGACGCCCAAAGAGTCCCAAACCAGCGGGCAGCCTGACACATGGATGCGAAGAGTCTGACAGTTGTTATCTCTGAAACAGCAGTTCATATGATATTTTTCCGCTTGACAGATTGTGATTTGCGGAGATAATGAGAAATGAAAGATGTTAACGTTAACGTGAGGGCGTTCATGAACCAAAGGTCCCGATATCATCGGCCGAAAACTGTAAGGAGAAAAGGAATGATCAGTAGACGAATTTTGGTGAGTTTATCAGCAAGTCTCGCAGTTGCAGTCCTTGCTTTTGTGGCACACCCGACACAGGCGGATGTACTTGTGGCGTTTGATTTCACGCCAGAAGAAAACAGACTTGTCACGCCTTCCGCAGAGAACGATTGGCAGCCGCTTGAAGCAATCCCCGCCCAGGTTCATCCAAATGCACTGGCCGGAAACCTTACCGTCGGAGACGGCATTATCGGTTCAGCTCAAGGTGAGAGCGGGCTTGTTCCCGCTTCGTCATTCAGCTCTATCGCTGCCGATGGGACGTCGGATGAGTACTCCGTGTTTCTTCGTGGAACGAACCTGAGTTACAGTGAAGCTGATGCTCTGGCTGACAATGACTATGTCACGTTCACTGTTGCTCCTGGCGATGACTTGAGCCTGAAACTGGCTGAGTTGAAGTTCAGGTTTGGCATAGATGCATGGCAAATTCAGGAAGCGACAGTGTTTGTCCGATCGAGTCTGGATGGCTTCTCCAGCAACCTCGCCACCAAGACTGTAATTAAAGGTGACAGCCTATCAGAAAATAACCGACATTACTATGATTGGGTTAACGTAGACCTTAATGGTCTTGACGAAGTGGCTCAGGAAGTGGAATTTCGGCTGTATACCTACATGGTCAAACACGAAGGCGACACCAGCAAGAAGTACAATATCCTTCACCGCTTCGACAATATCGAAGTCACCGTTCCAGAGCCTGCCACGCTTGTTCTTCTGGGACTTGGCGCCGTCTTGATCCCGCGCAGGCGCAAGGTATTGTAATAGTCAAAGCTGATTTACCTTGATTGATAACACCAGCCATGGGTGGCGGGATCGTGGTTGCACCCCTGACCCGGCTGCCCATGGCTTGTTTGCATTCTAGCCCAACTGGAGAATCCTTGATGACTCTCGGCGGTTGCTGTACCCCGTATTATGGCAAAGTCATTCCACTGTTCCTGGTCTTCCTGATGTCAATGTTACTCACAAATTCATCTGTAATTGCGGATAATGCATCTGGAACGTTACTGAAGATTGGATGGTCTGAAGTCGATGTGACGCCCTCTGAACCGGTGCTTATCGGCGGCCAGTTCTACGCACGTATCTCTGAAGGGATTAAAGACCCCATCACGGCAACTGTCCTGGTGTTCGAATCGGTACACAACAGGGTTTCGCAGGACTATTCCATAATGGTGTCCTTCGATTTCAGCACCGTCAGCGAGGGTATGAGGGATTCAGTTCGGGATCATCTAAAAGAGGTGCTTCCTGAGATAGATCCCATGAAGGTAATCTTCAATGCCACTCATACCCATTCCGCCCCTTATATCCGAACCAAGGAGCGTTATGACGATAACGCCGAGCCGTCAGATCTGCCTTATGGCATTGACCTTGATGCGATGCCTGTGTCGAAGTATGTGGCGTTTGCTTCAGCACGGATTGCCAACGCCATACAGGATGCGTGGGTTAACAGATCGGTTGGGGGGGTCTCGTATGGACTGGGACATGCGGTGATCGGCCAGAACCGCCTTGTTCAGTACGCTGATGGCGCCAGCCAGCTTTATGGCAGCACAGATCATCCAGATTTCTCACATATGGAAGGCTATGACGATCACACCATGCATATCCTTGCTACCTATGATGAAAAATCGCAACTGACTGGCATAGTCATAAACATTCCCTGTCCTTCGCAGGCCAATGAGGGGGACTGGAAACTCAGCGCAGATTTCTGGCATGATGTTCGCAAAGAGCTGAGATCGCGACTTGGAGATCATGTCTTCATCCATGCCCAGACGAGTGCCGCAGGCGATCAGGCTCCCCATGTGCTGCTGGAGCGCCGAGCAGAAGGACGAATGCGAGATCTGACCGGTAGAACGCTATGCCAGGAACTCGGCCTGCGCATCGCCGATGGTGTTACTCGCGTCTTGCCTGTCATCGAATCTGAAATTGACTGGAAGCCAGCGTTTTTCCACCATGTCGAGATGCTGAATCTGCCTCGCAGGATGATTCCTGCCGAGGATGTTGAAGACGCCGCAAAAAAGGCCGCCGAGTTCAGCCGGAAGTATGAACAACAGAAACGCGAACTTCAGGAGAATCCCTCAATTCGTCAACAGGGTCGTCGGTGGTACAAGGAAATCACCACTACGTACCGTATGATTGACAGGCACGCGCAGGTGCAACGCAGATTCAAAAAGCAGCAGGTATCGCCTTTCCTGCCTTTTGAGGTGCACGTGGTACGCCTGGGTGATATTGCTTTTGCAACCAATCCCTTCGAGCTCTACCTGGACTTCGGCCTGCGGATTCGGGAACGCAGCCGGGCGGTTCAAACCTTCATTATGCAGCTCAGTGGACCAGGGTCGTATCTTCCTACCGAGCGATCAATAGCTGGCGGAGGATATGGGGCCGTACCTGCCAGCACAGAAGTGGGCCCTGACGCCGCAGATATACTGGTCGAATGGACTTTGGGCAACATCCAAAGGCTTATGGAGCAAGGACCCGGTTTTGAAATGGCTCCGCCTGAGTGGAAACTTGTACTTAGCGATGATTTTGATCGCGATGATATCGGTAAAGACTGGGAAGTGGCTGAAGGTGGCTGGACAATCCAGGATGGCGCGCTTGTGTCTGAGCCTGGCGGCGGAAAGGTTCTCACCAGTAGGGCATATCCGGGACTGCATCGTATTGAAATCGTAGCAGCGGCGCCTCCCACGCAGGCAGGAAAGGTCTCTGATCTCAGCCCGCTCATTCATACGGGTAATTCAGAGTTGCGGATGCAGCTTGGATACATGCTCCAGTTCGGTGGTAGAAATAACACCCGTAACGCCGTGATCCGTAACGGAACAATTGTTGATCAAAACCAGCAGCTCCACATCACTCCTGGCAAAGATCATCTGATTGTCGCCGAGTACGATGGGAAGCACGTGCGCCTGATTGTTGACAATCAGGTGGTCCTGCAGTACCAGGAAGATCAGCCCTTGGTGAACATGGCAAATCAGCGACTCGGCTTCTATAGCTGGACGGGAACGCGAATTCGAAGCATTCGAATCTACACTGCCGCCATACGTGAAGCAATTGACGCCAATTGAAGCTGCTGGACCTCGCCATCATAATCATGAGTTCAGTCAGCACGCGTTTGATGTGAGAAAATCTGGTCGGCATGCTGCCCAATCAGCAGCGCCAGATTACACTGTGTGACCGCCTGTCGCTTGCATTGCGTGTGCTCAAGGTCCAGGTGGCAGATGCTGGCGCGCTCATCCGGCTCGTCATCCGGGGACACCATACAGGTTTTGTGGTTTTACTCGTCGTGATTGGCGGGTAGGATTTCGAGCATGGCGAGATTAGCACGAGTCGTCGTTCCGGATTTGCCGTATCATGTGACCATGTGACGCAGCGGGGCAATCGTCGCCAGCAGACGTTCTTCTGCGATGACGATTACCGCCAGTACCTCGATCTCATGCGGCAGTGGTGTACGCAGTACCAGGTTCAGATTTGGGCCTACTGCCTTATGCCCAACCACGTGCATCTGATCCTCGTGCCGCCCAGCGAGGATGGTTTGGCCCGCGCCGTCGGCGAAGCGCACCGTCGCTACACTCGTCACGTGAGAGGCAAGTCGCTTCTCTACAGTCATTTACGCCGAATCTGGGCAGGCGCGAGTTGCATCCGACTTCGCCTGCATGCAATGGGACTACAACCCCGTCACTGTGACGTTTGCAGTTCTAAAAACTGTCATGTGATCGCGACGTGATCGCC
>CAZWAT010000036.1:0-1307 GCA_964632015.1 uncultured Planctomycetaceae bacterium | reverse complement strand
GTCACTGTGACGTTTGCAGTTCTAAAAACTGTCATGTGATCGCGACGTGATCGCCCGTTGGCATGTATACGTTATATTCGAGCAGCAGTGGGCTCACCGGCGAACTTCAACCATCGATCCATCCAAGTCAGCATCACTTCCTGCGAGATGTCGGGGACGGAGTGGCTGTCGCCGAATACCAGAAACGCGTGGGCGGATTCATGACCAAGCAGTCGGTACAATTCGTGCAGCTTGAGTTGCATCGTCACCCGGTGATTCTGCGATTCGTTTGCTCCGTCGTTGAGCGCGAACCGTTCGAGCTGTGGGCGCGGCGCGATGAGCGCTGACATTTCGTGGAAGTCGCACTGAACTCGGCGACCCGCCAAAAAAACTTCGCGAAGTTGGGGGAAGTAGACATACCAGTGATCGCGTGACCAATTCAGGGGCGTCGGATTCTCGCGAAAGGTCGAGGCAGCACAGCTTGGCGACGAACACTTGATGCGGTTGTCAATCGCCGCCAGCCAGATGCTTCCCTGCCCGCCGAGAGAGTGACCGGTAACGCCCAGTCGTTCGGTGTTCACGTCCGCCCGGGCCGCTAGCACCGACAAGGCGATTCGGCTGTCGTAAACGTACTTGCCCACGGCTGACCAGTTGGGGTGTTTGCGGTAGAATTGAGTAGTATCGAACGGGCCTTCGGGCGGCATGCGTCTGGCGCAGCAGAAGTGCTCGGGAGAGATCACCGCGTAATTTCGCTTAACGAGTCTCAACGCTGCATCTCTGCCGGGAGCGTGCCCCTTGTCCGCTTGCGGATCGTCAGGTTCGGGCTTCAGGCCGAAGGTCCGACGGGCACCCCAGTTCATCGTTCCATGCAGACATATCACGCCGGGGAATCCGCCCAGGGGAACCGACGCATTCGGGATGCCGATGTACGCATGGGCCCGCTCGTCGGCTTCGACTTGGTAGCTGACGTACTGCAGGTGAAAGCCGTCTTCTTCCCATTCCCGCTCGACTGCCAGATGAAGCTCTTTGGGCGGCGTGGGCGCTGCCGAGTCACGAATCAGTTCAAGAAAACGCGCTTTGACTTCTTTTCGTTTTCGCTCCCACGCCGATGGCGAATCGATGCCTTCGAGCAGGTCATCCCAACTAGTCGTCATAGCGGCGGGGGTCCACGAAGGATGCGTTGGAGGATCGCGGCGTTGTGACATGTCTTTCTCTTTTCAGATATACTGATTGTTGCATGCGAACTTCATGTTTATAAGCAGATCTGGCGCATCTTCAGCATCAGGGGCATGCATGTCAACGTTTTAGTAGCATGATTCTACCAGTAT
>CAZWAT010000035.1:0-18509 GCA_964632015.1 uncultured Planctomycetaceae bacterium | reverse complement strand
GGTTGTCCGCTCATCGCATATTTACCAAAACCCCTGCGTTCGTCGGCGTCGGCCGGGTTGTAGCTGAGATACTCAGCCGGGATTATCTGGTCGGTGTCGATATTGTCGCCCACTACAAACGCCATTCCACGTATTGTCTTTTCCATTTTCGTCTCCCGCGTGGGGGTTGAGGGTACATAAAACCATTGCCCTATTGTATAAATACCAGCCAGAAAGGAAAGATGCGTGATGGATCAGAATTTTGCCGATCGTCTTCTTGACGCCATAGCCGACAAGAACGCCCCCGTCTGCGTCGGTCTTGACCCCGTGTTTGACAAGCTTCCCGAGCCTCTCCGAGCCGCGGTTTACGATGAAGAAGGGCAGGTCGAGGCTATTGAAAAATTCTGCGAACATGTGCTTGATGCGGTGGCGCCCCACGTTCCGGCAGTGAAGCCTCAGTCAGCTTATTTTGAAAGATATGGCGCGCCGGGTGTCGCTGCGTACAGCCGGGTAATCGCCAAGGCATCGGGGATGAACCTTATCGTCATTGGCGACGTGAAGCGCAATGACATAGGCCCGACTGCCCAAGCTTATGCGGCGGGTCACCTTCAAGGCGACACCTCTGCGGACGCAATCACCATTAATCCGTTTTTGGGGGCAGATGGTCTCCAGCCGTTCATCGACCAGGCGTCATCGAAAGGCAAGGGCGTGTTTGTTCTCGTGCGGACGTCGAATCCCTCTGCGGTGCAGGTGCAGGATTTTGCTGATGCTTCAGGGAAAACACTTTATGAGCACGTTGCAGGTATGGTTGCGGAACTTGGGAATAAGCCTGACCTCAAGGGCAAATCAGGTTACAGTTGCGTTGGAGCAGTGGTCGGGGCGACTTGGCCTGCTGAGGCGAAGATCCTCCGGGAGCTTATGCCCCGGCAGATATTCCTTGTGCCCGGCTTCGGGGCGCAGGGCGCTACGGCGCAAGATTGTGCGGCATCATTCAATACCGATGGAACAGGCGCTATTGTCAACTCCAGTCGAGGCGTGATCTTTGCCCACAGTCAGCAACGTTTTGCCGGTATCGACTGGAAGAAGGCCATAGCACAGGCTGCCCAGGAATTCGCAACCCAGTTGAGAAACGCGGTCTTCAAATAGAATGACAGCAAGAAAGAACACACAACTGTTCGCCCTTTCGAACCTGCCTGCAAGCGAATTGTCTATGGAAGGTGCGTCGTGGAGGCTGGTGAAGGTTTTCAAGCACGACTTCTTCGCGGCGACCTGTTTGTATGAGCTTGTTGACGGGGTTCCTCCGTGTGGTATCGAAAGGGTGGTGGTGAAATTCGGCAGGACCCAACCGTTCTTTGGACTGTCGATGAAATGGTACGGCCAGTTGCTCAGGCGTCATGAACATGATGTATATGCCAGGCTCAAGGGTATCGCGGGGGTACCGCGCTGGGTCGGATGCGTCAGTGACACAGCCTATGCGATTGAGTATATCGACGCGATGCCACTCGACCACCTGCCTGTAATGCCTGAGGGTTTCTTTGACAAGCTTCATGCGCTGATGACAAAGATACACTCCCGGGGCGTTGGGTATTGCGATGCGAACAAAAAGTCCAACATACTTGTTCGGCCCGACGGAAGCCCATGCCTGATCGACTACCAGATCTCGCTGATGATTCAACCGAGGCTCATCTGGCCGTTGCGCAATCTGATTGAAGTGGTAGTGAAGTATGTTCAGAACAAGGACATTTACCATATCTTCAAGCACAAGCGACGCCTGTGCCCGCATGAACTCAGGAGCGAGGAGGTCGCTCTTTCCTACAATCGAACCGTTCTTCATCGTCTGCATCGCACCATCACAAAACCGTATCGCGCCATGCGCAGGCGGTTCCTCTCGAAACAGCACACCAGTGGTAGGCTTGTAAGCCCAACACAAGATCTTGAAGATCATCACCAACCCGAGAAGCAGACTTGGCGAGCCCACAAGGGGTAACTGTCCAGGCATGCGCCGAATGCTATAATTGCGCATGCCATTGTGGTGTGGGGAGGTATCCAAGCCGTGTATTATCGAGATAGATCCGACGCCGGTAGACGTCTTGCCGAGCTGCTGGTGACATATAGAAGCGAAAACCCGCTAGTGCTGGCCATGCCCCGCGGGGGAGTGGTTGTGGGATACGAAATCGCTCATGCTCTAAACGCCCCGCTTGACGTACTGGTAGCTAGAAAGCTCGGCGTGCCTGACAACCCGGAGTTCGCCTTCGGGGCCATAGGCCCAGGTGGCGTGAGGTATCTTAATGAACGGGTCGTCGCAATGCTTGGCCTCGACGAGGCTGACATAGAAGCCGCCATATCCGCCGAAACCAAGGAGCTCAACCGGAGGATGCATGCCTATCGTGGAGACATGCCCCAGGGCGATTTTTCGGGACGCACGATCATTCTTGTTGATGACGGGCTTGCCACCGGTGCGACCGCCAGAGCGGCAATCCTGTCGGTGAAACAACATAGGCCCCGACGCATAATTCTGGCTGTTCCCGTATCGCCGGTTGACACAGCCGAGGCGCTCAGGGATGAGGTCGATGAATTGATCTGCCCGGTGATACAGGCAGACTTCTACGCTATCGGACAGTGGTATGACAACTTCGACCAGACCAGCGACGAGGAAGTTCAGGACCTGCTGGCACGTGCGTCGAAGGCGGCATGACGGGCCGTAGAATTGTCGCTACTCGTGCCTTGGGTGCGCCCACCTGGCGTTTCTTCCCGGCCGGATGTCGGCTCCACGGGCCTTTGCGTACGCGCGCGTGAAGTGGGCTCCGTAAAGAAAGATCATTGCCGAGTAATATATCCACAGCAGCAGCACCACCAGTGAACCCGCAGCCCCATAGGCGCTGCCAACCGTGCTGCGCCCAAGATACATGCCTATCAGGAAAGTGCCCACAGTGAACAGCACCGCCGTAAACGCCGAACCAACCCACAGGTCGTGCCAACAGATGCTTACATCAGGCAGATATTTGAAGATGATCGCGAACATCAACGTGACTGCTGCCAGTGTTACGCCCATCTCCATGATTCGCCACATGTAGGACGACCCCCCAAGCATATCCCCCGCCCTCGAATGCAATGCCGACAACAGGGTGCTCAAGAAGAGCATCATTATCAACAGTACGCCGATGATGATAATCATCACGAACGCCAGCAGGCGCGTGCGAATTGTCGCCAGAACAGAGCTTCTGCTTGTCTTCACCTGCCATATCGTATTGAGATCATCTTGCAACTCGGCGAACAATCTTGTTGCGGTTAATACAAGAATGAAGACACCAACGGCTATCGCCAAGGCGCTTTGTCCGACATTGGCCGTGCTGGCGATGGCCTGCTGGAGAATCTGTGCCGGAGCGGGACCCAGCGGTTCGGCGAGTCTGGTGACAATTTCATCTCGCGCCGCCGCCTCACCATAGACCAGTCCCGCAATGCTTATCGCGATAAGCAGCAAGGGCGCCAGCGACAACATGGCATAAAACGCAATTGCCGCCGAAAGCCGAGGCGCCTTGTCCCGATTCCAATTCTTGGCAGCCTGCTTGAACGCCCAGAAGAATGATTTAGCTCCCATGTAAGCTCCATATATAATTATATTGTAATAATTCGGGCAGACGCTTGCAGCAATGCTTCACCAGGAGCAACACTCGTTCGCCTAATATTGTACAAGGAGAATGACATGTCCCAAGCACAACCCGCTGATTATCAAAGTGACGGGGGCACTGTGCCCCAGCCTTCCGGGACCGCTTCAAAAGGCTTGAAAGGATCTTTGTGCATCCATCTTCTTGTTGTCGCGGCGGGTTTGGTTGTTGTTGTTTTGAACTGTACCTTTGCCCAGACCTTTGGCGATGAGCAGGCGACCTGGCCGACGGTGACACCAAGTGTTACCTCCGAAAACGGCTGGGTGGTGCTTGTGGGGAGGGTGGATGGATTTCCCAACAGGGTGGCGTGGAGAGTCTGGCTCGCGCCTGAAGACGGGGCGGTGAGAATGGAACCTGGCTCCGCCACCACGTATGTCACCATTGGTTCGCGGGAGTTTGTTGTCGAAAACGCCACGGGCGACACGCACGAGATGCGGGGAGGCAGGTTATGGCGAAGAATTTCGCCCGGAGAACCCGCCCCAGAGCCTGAACCATCCATTATTCCCCGCACCGAAGACGATTCTTACCAGCAGTCATATAGGGAATATTCAACAGGATTCGCGCCCCCACAGCGAAGCGGAGGTTACCTGCTTCTGCCTCCGCCCGATCCACCGTCGCTTGAGGGGGCGAGTGTGGACGATCCCCAAAGCCAGCAGATTCGACGGTACACCAGGTTGCTCGAAGACCAGCTTGACGCGTACGAGGGCCTGATTGCAGCAAACAGCAGGCTTCATCGGCTCAGGCAGCAGGGCGATGCTTCGGCTCCTCGGTTGCGGATGGCCCAGCAGGAAGTCAGCCAAGCCGTTGCAAGAATCGAGGCGATACAGGCACAGATCGAACAGCAATCACCCGACCTTTACGCATTAGCCCAGGCGCCTCCATCCATGCCTCGAACGCAGGACGCGCTGCCCTTCGCCACCGAAGAGCAGCTTGGGCAGATCAGCGAGTTGAGACAGCGGACACTGACGCTCAACACGCGTCTGAGAGATCAGCGACAGGCGATACAACAGATGAGACTCAATTCCGCCCCGCGCCACGAGATGATCCAGGCAACAGAGCAGCTTGAGCTTGTCGAACGCGAGCTTGATGACACCCAGGCACAACTTGATTTTGCCCAGATCGTTGCCTCAGCTCCTGCGGGCAAGTATGTGGACCCCGATCTTCGTCAGCGGATGGGGCGGTCCGAGCGCGAGGTTCTGGCCCTTATCGAACAACGCCAACAGGCCCGGCGAGGGGTAAGGTGGGCGCAGATCATGTCCGATGAGGGCAGAATATCGGGGCTTCAGAGGCAGGACATTGTTGACCGACTGCAAACAGTCGAGCGTCAGCTTGCCAGCGCCAAACGCGAACTGGGCGATCTTCAGCAGATAGCGATTGCCCGCTACAACGCCACCGGAGGCGCTACCGCTGGTAAGCCGACCGACGAACAGCCCCACCACCCCCCGAGCCAGGACGAACAGCAATCGACCCAGTGACCATCTTGTTATCGGCGCGCAAATGTGTACGCTGGTGGCATGGGCAAGGAAGCCGAAGAGTGGACTGTGCTAAAACTTCTCAACTGGACGAAGGACTACTTCGCCCGGTCAAATCTTGAATCGCCTCGACTGGGAGCCGAAATTCTGCTCGCACATGCACTTGGCGCCAAGAGAATCGATCTCTACGCCCGCTTCGACCAGAAGCCCGCGCCCGATGTGCTGTCGGTCTTTCGCGGTTACGTCAAACGAGCCGTCAGCCACGAACCCATTGCGTACATAGTCGGCAAGAAAGAGTTTTATTCGCTCGAGTTCAAGGTTACACATGACGTTCTTGTGCCGCGCCCTGAGACGGAAATACTCGTCGAGGAGGCAATCGCACATCTTCGTAGCCTTAACAGAGACGCCACCATGTGGGATATCTGTACCGGCAGCGGGTGCGTTGTGGCGGCTGTGGCTCACGAGGTCGAGAATCTTCGCGCCCTTGGCAGCGATATCTCCGCGCCCGCCGTCGAGGTGGCACAAGCCAACATTGACCAGCTTGGCGTTGGCGACAGGGTTCGCCTTCGTGTTGCGGATCTGCTTAACGTTCCCGAAGACTGCACCGATCTTGCTCCCTTTGATGTCATTACGGCCAATCCTCCTTACGTCGCCGATAATGCCCCGACCGGAGAAGAAGTAAAGCACGAGCCCCGCGAGGCGCTCTATGCTGGCGCGGACGGCCTGGACTATATCAAGCCAATCATCGCCGATGCCCATAATCATCTCGCCGCCGGTGGAGTTCTTGCGATTGAGTTTGGATATGACCAGGCCGATGCTGCACGCGACCTGATAGTTGCCACCGGTCAATATCACGAGCCGCGAATCGTTCGCGATCACCAGCAAATCGAGCGGTCGGCCATCGCCACCAGAAAATAGTCGCCACTCCACGATATTATCCATTCGATTTGGAAGCTCCCATGTGGGTGCTATCATTTCCTTGCACGCGCAAATGCGCATACAAACGTGAGGAAGAGGTGTCGAATGGCCAGAGTATTCGTTACCGGGGCAGCCGGTTATATAGGATCGGTGCTTGTACCGCATCTGCTTGAGGCGGGGCATGAGGTGGTGGCGCTTGACAACTTCATGTACCATCAGACGTCGCTTCTGGACTGTTGTGCCAGCGACAAGTTCACGCTGATTCGTGGCGACTGCCGAGACCGCAACCTGGTAGCCTGGTATCTGAAGGATGCCGACTTCATCATTCCACTTGCCTGCCTAACAGGCGCCCCCCTTTGCAAGAGCGACCCGATCGGCGCAACCACGATCATTCGTGACGCGGTTCGGGATATTCTGACACTCCGCCGAAAAGAACAGGGTATTATATTTCCTACTACCAATAGTGGTTACGGGGTGGGGGAAAAGGGCAAGTACTGCACCGAGCAGACCCCGCTGAGACCCATCAGCCTGTACGGCTCGTTGAAGGTGGAAATCGAGCGGGAGCTTCTCGAAGCCGGGAATGTCATTACTCTGAGGTTGGCGACTGTCTTTGGAGCAAGCCCACGGATGCGAACCGACCTGCTGGTCAATGATTTTGTGCTCAGGGCGGTGCGAGATGGTTTCGTCGTGCTTTTTGAAGCGGATTTCCAGCGGAACTACCTGCATATCAGGGACGCGGCGGAGGCTTTCACGTTCTGCCTTGACAACTTCGACAGGATGAAGAACGAGGCTTACAATGTCGGACTGTCCGAAGCGAACATCTCCAAGCGCCAGCTTTGCGAGGCAATCACCGAGCAGATTCCAGGTTTCTATTTTACTGAACACGCGCTGGGTGAAGATCCTGACAAGCGGAATTACATAGTCTCCAACGAGAAGATCGAGCGCTGCGGCTTCAAGGCCCGGCGAAGCCTGTCGCATGGAATTTCAGAACTGATCAAGGCCTACCGGGTGCTGCCTGCGTTCCCGTTCGGCAATGTCTAGTCAATGAGGAAAGGAGCCCAAATGCGATTTCCTTTTGGGACCATCACAGTCACCGAGACGGCCAAGAGGCTTGTCATGGAGGCACTGGAGAGCAACCGTCTTTCAAGCGGCAGGCTTGTACGCCGGCTGGAAGAGCAATTCGCACACATTGTTGGTTCCTCAGAGGCGGTGGCGGTATCGAGTGGGACGGACGCCGACGCTCTGGCCTTGGCGGTGTTGTATGACTTCGGCGCCAAACGGGGCGATGAGGTTATCCTGCCGGCGCTGTCATTCGTCGCCACCGGAAATGCCGTATTGCAGGCTGGGTTCACTCCTGTCTTTGTCGACATTCAGCTTGACACGCTAAACATCGACCCTGCCGGAATCGAACAGGCGATTACCCCCAGAACAATCGCCATCATGCCAGTGCACCTGATGGGCAAACCGGCGGATATGGATGCCATCCGCCAAATCGCTGTCGATCATAACCTGTTCGTCATAGAAGACGCCGCCGAAGCTCATGGAGCAATCTACAGAGGGCAGAATGTCGGAACGATTGGCGACATGGGGGCTTTCAGCCTGTATGTGGCGCATATCGTTACTTCTATCGAGGGCGGAATCGTTACCACCCATCGCGGCGATATCGCCGACATCCTGCGGTCGCTCAGGTCGCATGGCAGGGCGTGCAAGTGCAGACAGTGCGTGATAAACGTTGCCGACAAATCATGCCCGCGACGATTCGAAAACGGTACGGACATACGTTTCGTCTTCGAACGAATGGGATTCTCGTGCAAGATGAACGAACTCGAAGCGGCTGTGGGCCTGGGCAGCCTCGAACTGTACGAACACATTCTAAAAAAGCGGCACGACAACCTGATGACGATGATGGACGAGATGCGCCAGTTCGCCCCGCACCTGAAGACCTTCCGCGAGGAATCACACGAACGAATAGGTCCCCACGCCCTGCCGATAATCGTGGGCCCCGATGCCCCATTCACCCGCGATGAGCTTGTGCAGTGGCTGGAGGCGGAGGGGATCGACTCACGCAACATGTTCCTGTCCATGCCGACGCAATGCAAGGGGTTCGAATTCCTTGGTTGGAAGGTTGGCGATTTTCCAAACGCCGAGTATGTCGGCGACCATGGCTTGCACGTCGGAGTTCATCAGGATCTGCGGGAAGAGCATATCGAGTATTTAATCCAGACGCTGGGAGACTTCATGCAGCGAAGACTTGGCGAGCAGGTGGCATGAACGCCCAAGAGAACATACTGGTAACCGGTTCCCGCGGTCTTATCGGTGGAGGAGTAGTTGAGGCATTGGGCAAAATGGGCATGAGAAGCATCCTTGCCCCATCAAGACAGGAACTGGACCTGAAAGATGCACGCGCGGTTGAAGGATATTTTGCCCTCCATAAGCCTGATTACGTGTTTCTGCTTGCCGGTGTCGCCGGAGGCATCGCCCGCAACTCTCTGCATGGCGCCGAAATGATGCACGACAACCTTGCCATCCAGATCAACACAATTCGAATTGCTTATGAATACAGGGTGCGAAAGCTCCTGTTCGCCGGCTCGGCGTGCAGCTATCCCAGGGACTGCTTCCAGCCTATTTCGCCGCGAAGCCTGATGACAGGCCCGCTTGAACCAAGCAGCGAACCTTTCGCAATCGCGAAGATAGCGGGCATGAAGATGTGCCAGGCGTACAGGAGCCTCGGCTGCAATTTCGTATGCGCCATACCAGCTACCTGCTATGGCCCGGGCGACCATTTCAATGACAACGGACATGTCATCTCAAGCATGATCCACCGGATGCACGTCGCCAAAATCAACAATCGTGACTCGGTGGAAATCTGGGGCACAGGCAGAGTCAAACGGGAGTTCATATACCGTGACGACCTGGCGAATGCATTAGTCATGCTGATGAACAAATATGACGAAGGCGAAATTGTCAACGTCGGCAGCGGAAACGACATCTCCATAGCCGACCTCGCACAACTTGTAAAAGAGGTTGTCGGATTTCCCGGCGAACTTGTCTTCGATCGAAACAAACCCGATGGAATGCCACGACGCCTGCTTGACTCATCAACAATGACACAACTCGGATTCCGTGCGAAGACACCATTAAGAACGGGCATACAAAAGACCTATGACTGGTACGTCCAGAACAGGTCGCTGCCGGATACAGGATCTTCGGGAAGTCGCATGCGTCGTCCTCCCCGGCGTTGTGGGAGGGAAAAATGGTGACCAAGGGCAGGAAAATCCCCTATGGGCACCACAAGGCTACCTATGATGCAGTGGCGATTCTATGGATCTTAAAGTCGGATCATGAATGCATCTTTCGATAATCCAAATGCTCAGCGCCAGACAGGGGAGGGGTGGCCCACGGCCCCCCTCAGTGCGGATATCCCCATCTGCATATTGGCAGGCGGGTTAAGTACCCGTCTTCGACCCCTTACCGAAACCATGCCCAAGCCAATGGTTCCTGTTGCGGGCAAACCATTCGTGCAGCATGTGCTTGAGCACCTGGGTCGGCTGGGGTTTCGCAGGTTCATACTCGCGGTGAGCTACCTGTGGGAGCAGATTTACGATTACTTTGGTGATGGCGGACAATTCGGCTGGGAGTTGAAGTATTCTGTCGAGCCCAATGCCCTGGGTACTGGCGGGGCAGTATTGTGGGCGCAGAAATTCTGGTCATATGAGGTGCTCGTTGCCAATGGCGACACGTATCTTCCCGAAGATTTTCGACACATGCTCGCTTTGCACCGTAAGGCGGGTGAACCGGCGACGATGGCGTTGATCAATCAGGATGACTGCTCCCGGTTCGGTCGCGTCAAGTGCATCGACGGAAGGGTAACAGCATTTTGCGAAAAAGACGGTACAGACCAACCGGGATGGATAAACGCCGGAATATATATTCTCTCCAGGCGGGCGTTTGGCAGATATCGCCCTGGCGAGGCATTCTCGCTCGAACGAGATATATTCCCCTCCTTGTGTCCCGGAATCTGCGCATATTTCTGCCACACCGCCTTCGCGGACATAGGAACGCACCAGTCCTTGTCAGCCTTCAGAAGCCGGAGCCTGTTAAAAGGAGCGACACATGAATGACAACATCTTTGAGATAGAAGCCACAAGTCAAGCCCCCGCCCGCATCAGTCTGGCCGGCGGAGGAACCGACATATCCCCGTATCCCGAACAATTCGGGGGTGAAGTGGTGAACGCGACCATATCGATCTTCATGCTCGCGAGGCTTAGGTTGCACCCCGATCCCAGGGTGATAATCCACGCCAACACCAGGCCCGAGCCGATGATCTATGAAAGCTTCGATCGCATGAAGTTCGACGGCCGGCTTGACTTCATCAAGGCAGCAGCCCGAACTTTGTATAACCTGGATCATGGATTCGAGCTGTATGTTTACTCAAGTCTGCCGATGCGAAGCGGGCTGGGCGGCAGCGGCGCTATGTGCGTGGCTGTGCTCGAAGCATTCAACGCGCTGGCAAATGGACACAGGCTTAACCATTACAAGCTCGCGGAGCTTGCATACGAGATAGAGACCGATCAGCTTCAGAACGCTTCGGGTCGACAGGATCAATACGCCTCCGCATTTGGTGGATTCAACCATTTCGAGTTCCTGGGCGGCAACCACGTCCGTGTAAGCAGAATCGACATCGGAAGGGCCGAAGAAAGAATTCTCAACCAGGCGATGATTCTACTGTGGATCGGCGAAAGGTGTGCAAGCGGGCGAATAATCGAAGACCAGACAAACGGCGTGCGGGGAGGGGGCAGCGTCCTGGAGGCGATGCACGCCACAAAGGACGCGGTCGGTGATATGCACGAAGCATTGCAGAATCTCGACATCCAACGAATAGGCGAACTGATGCACGTTCTGTGGAATATGAAAAAAAGATTCCACAGGCGCATCAGCAATCCTCGGATAGACGAGATATATGGGAGATTGATCAAGGCGGGCATGATCGGCGGAAAGATAACCGGCGCTGGTGGAGGGGGGCATCTGCTCGCATGCTGCCATATCGAAAAACGCGATGCTGTGCTCGCCGAAGCGGCTGCGATGGGCCTTAGAAATGTTCCATTCACATTTGTTCGCGCCGGGGTGCTCAGCTGGCGATCGCCCATTAGAACCATTCGCCCGTCAGGTAGACTCATCGGAATACCGGCTTCTCTGGTCGGCGATGCCTTTGCCCACTTGCCGAGGGCGAGCTAGTGAAGCATAGCGTTGGCAGGCAACCAGTGGCAGCGATTGTGCTTAATTACAATGGCTGGCGAGACACCGTCGCATGCGTCCAATCGCTGCTGAAGGTTTACATGCCCAAGAGCTTAATAGGCACCGGCGAACCGGCATCGACACTGCCAGCGGAACTGATCTACATTGTTGATAATGCATCCACCGACGATTCGGTCAGCGAAATCCGCAGGCGATGCAATGGCGCAAGGATTATCAAAAGCCCCGGCAATGGTGGCTTCGCAAGCGGCAACAACCTGGCGATTCGTGAATTGATGAAAAAGGTGGACTTCATCTGGCTGCTGAACAATGACGCAACCTGCAAGCCAAACTCACTTGAGGCGCTGATGGACGTGGCTGGGCGCGACGAAGCAACCGGAGTGGTGGGCAGTGTTGTGATGGCACCTGACGGACGCGACATACAGGCATGGGGCGGGGGCAGAGTTTATGCGGCACTGGGGATATCCAAACACGTTCGAGCGCCCGGGCGAATTGACTTCATCACAGGCGCAAGCATGCTTCTGCGAACCAGCGCGCTTGAACAAACGGGAATTCTCGATGAAGGATTCTTTCTGTACTGGGAAGATGTGGATCTTTGCACGAGAATGGCCCGGGCAGGGTGGAAACTCACCGTTGCCGAGCGATCTGTTATCTACCACAAGGAAGGCGCAAGCTCATCAAGTTCCGCGCGTCGAGACCGGGTGACCAGCGCATCCCGGGTGCGATACTTCCGCAAACACGCTGCCCTGCCGATGATCCCGATCATCCTGGGAATGCTTCTTCGCATGGGGGTGCGGCTGGCTCGCCTTGAGCCCGCACGCGCGTGGGCGGTTCTGTCAAGTACCGTGCAGGCGATGTGACTCACGGGCGAGCCCCAACACGCGGATCTCTTGCCAAACTCCCGATCCCATTCTAGATTACCCTCTACATGGAACGCATTTTCGTCCAGTGTCAGGGCATAGAGAGCGTCGCGTTGCTGCGTGCGGTGCTGGTTATGGTATGTCTGTCGCTCGGGGCATGCGGCATATGGCGATTGTCGCGGGGCTCCAAAGGTCTAGGTATCGCGTGCCTGATTGCCTTGATTCCCGGAGTGGTCGCGTTGGCGTTGTCCGGCGTGCTTGGGGTGGGCTGGTGGATGACGGCTGTGGGGGGGCAGGTGGTTCTGGCGGTGGCCATTTTCTACTGGGCCGCGTTCGGGCATCTCAAATGGCGACGGCTGACGGTGTTGATAGCTCTCAGGTGCTGCGCAGTGGCGGCGATATTGCTGATAATGTTCAAGCCGGTGATCGAAGTGGCACCCTTCACCCACGACACCAGGCCAAGTCTTCCCGTAATCGTTGATCGAAGCGGCTCGATGTCGGTCGCCGACAATCCCCAGCAGGGCAGCCGGTATGAACAGTCAATAAGCATGATCAGGGGCCAGTTGGATCGACTGGAAAAACATTTCAAGCCGATGTTCATTCATTTCGGCGCTCGGGCCTGGCAGGGACAGGTGCTCGAAGAACTGGCACACCTCGAACCGAAGGGCGAGGGAACAGAAAGCACAAACATTCTTCTGGCGATCGAGACGGCGCTTAGAGATACCCAGGGCCTGAATCCTCCGGCGATAGTGCTTGTGAGTGACGGGGTGGATAATGTTTCGGCATCGCTTGATGCGCATATTGGCACGCCGGTTCATACCGTCGGGGTAGGCACAGTGGATGCCGGTGGGCTTGGCAGACGCAATGTGTCAATTTCTGACATCGATGCTCCGTTCGAGGTGGTTAAAAACAATACCACTTCCATCACGGTTCGAGTCAAGGCGACAGGCATCAGCGAAGGGCGGTGCGAGCTTCAACTCTATGAAGACGATCGCCTGGTTACTGCCCAGGGGGTGGATTTTTTGCAAGATGAGTCCGAACAACTCGTCAAGCTTGACTGGACTCCGGGCCAGGCATTGAAGGGCAGCGCCGATGTTGACATACGCAAACTGCGGCTGTGTGTGCCTCCGATCACTGGCGAGACGATTGTTGATGACAATACCGCCCATCTGCAAGTGCTGGTCACCCAGCCGAAGATGAGGGTGTTGTATATCGAGGGCGCCATCCGCTCGGAATACAAGTTTCTGATGCGTACCCTTGCGTCCGATCCGGACATCCAGTTCATGTCGCTGGTTCGCGTAAGCGGCAGCGAGTTCAGCGCCTATGGCGGCATCGAGGGCAAAACCCTTCAGGATCTGCCCCGAAGCGACGAGGACTTCGACCTGTTCGACGTACTTATCATTGGCGACTTGGACGCCAGCTATTGGCAGGCTTCGCAACTGGAGCGGATACGGCAGTTCGTGCTTGATGGCGGGGGATTGGTGATGATTGGTGGGCACCACAGCTTCGGCCCGGGAGGTTATGGCGGCACGCCTGTTGAAGAGGTCCTACCGGTCTTAGTCGGTTCGACATCACAGCAGCAGGATGCCACTCCATTCGCCCCCGCGCTCACGGCGGAGGGCAGGATACACCCGATCTTTGACGGTATCGGAGGATACTTTGCGGGACCCGGCGATATAGCTCCCCAGCCGGATCTTCCTAGCCTGTCCGAGCTTGAAGGCTGCGTCACCGTGGTTGGTCCAAAGGCAATGGCGTCTGTGCTTGCTGTGAATCCTTTGCGAAAGAACGATTCAGGTCCGCTAGTGGTGCTGGCGACAGGTTTGTATGGCAAGGGCAGGACGGCCGCGTTCACTGCAGACACCACATGGTTATGGCGGCTGACGTTGGCGGCCCAGACGACAAAAGGTCCTTACCAGCGGTTCTGGGGTCAGATGGTGCGGTATCTTGCCGACGTTCGTCCCGAGGCGCACGACCATCCGATCCTTTTGATCAGGCTGGGCGATTCCCACATCCAGCCAGACCAGAACACCACCATCAGTGCATGGTTTTCACATCCCGAGCCCGAAGCGTTGGCCTCGGCTTCGCTGGCATCGCAAATGCTCGCCGAAGATGGAACGCTCGTCGAGATTCCAAACCTCAAGAGGCGCCCGGGCTCAAGTGGACGATTCGAAGCACAGATCGCTGGGCCGCTTTCTCCCGGCGTTTACATGGTGAGAGTAATGGCGAAAGATGACCAGGGGCAGGTGCTGTGCGAGGACGAAGCTCGCCTCGTGGTCATTTCGATGGGTAGCGAGATGGATGTTCTGGGCAGGAACGAGGAACTTCTTCGCAGGCTTGCTGGTGCCACGGGGGGCGGGTACTGCGATATCACCCAGTTGCCCGAGCTAGTTGATGCCCTGGTGGAAGATTTGTCCGTCGAAGTATGGGCCCACACGGGTTCAACGACATACAGGCTTTATAATTTTCCGGTGCTGTTTGTGCTTCTGGCAGGGGTTCTGGCGGTGGAGTGGCTGTTGCGAAGATATTGGCAGCTCCAATGACGCATCTGCGGGGCGGGTCAGTAAGCTTGCTTCGCGCCCCTTGTGGCGGGTATGATGCGACCAGGTTCATCATACATGCATACCGCGTTTGTACAGCAGATTGACAGACCCATGAAACCATCGAGCCCCGTGATTTTGTTGTCGCAGGGCCGGCGGGTATTGAGATTATTCCTCGCCGGCGTCTGCACGATTCTGATAGGGTTGTCAGCCTGGCTGGAACCTCATCAATCCGGGTTCGGAACGCATCAGCAACTGGGACTGGGGCAATGTTCCTTTCAGGTGAGGCATGGAATGCCGTGTCCAAGCTGCGGAATGACCACGTCCATGTCGTTGATGGCGCGAGGCAGGGTCCACGAGGCGGCAAGGATTCACCTGTTCGGCGTGGCGCTTTTCCCTTCAGCGCTTGTACTTGGCGCGATGTGGCTGGCGGAAGCCGCGACTGGCGCCACAGTGCCTGTAACGCCCGCGCTGAGGCCCGCATGGTGGTGGCTGCTGGTTGCCCTGGGAGCAATGCTGGTGGGGTGGGGTGTCAAACTGCTGGTGGGTTTTGCGAATGGAACGCTCCCGCTGTACTGATCTCGCGTGAAAGGTATGAACATGCTGCTTAAAAAACTTGGTGTGTGCCTGTTGCTTCTGATTGGCGGCTGCAACTGGATTGCCTGGCCACTGTATGTAATCTCGCCACCACCTCCCATGAAGGATGTGCCCGCGGAATGCCAGGCCGACATGTCCAACAAGAAGATCGCCGTGGTTGTCTATGTCGACCAGAAGGTCAAGCATGAATATCCGATAGTACCGGAATATCTCGGACGGGCCATGGCGGCTGAATTCGCCAGCGAACCCATCCGCAAACAGATAAAGGGTTTGGCGGTCGTTGACGTACTGCGCGTGCTCGCGTTTCAACAGGAACGCATCGATTGGGACGAAATGCCCCGAACAGAAATGGCAAAGGCGCTTGGGGCCGACTATCTGGTACTTATTACGCTGCAGGAATTCACCACCCGCGAACCGGGAAGCGTCAGCCTCTATCGCGGAATGGTCACCGGAACAGTAAGTGTATACGACGCTAGCGCCCCCGAAAGAACATCGAGGGTCTACACCAGCGCCGACCTAAGGGTTATCTATCCCGAAAAACGTCCTGAAGGTCTGCTGGGCGAGGATCATCGCCTCGTCCTGCACAGAACCATCCTTGAGTTCGCGCACAGGGTCGGTAAGAAGTTCTATAACCACAAGGTGCCCGCATAAACCGAAACGATGAGCACATTGGATCAAATATGAACATCAGAAAATCACTTTTGTTGATCGTCTTGGTGGGCCTGGTGACACTTGGCGGCTGTCAGATCATACCGTGGATGGTGCACGCGTTTGGCCCGCCCGAGAAGGTCAAGGCGGTCTATAAACCACCAAAAGGGAAGAAATACCTTGTCTTTGTGGACGATCGCCGCCCCGTACCTTATGAACCCATTAAATATCAGTTAGCCGAAAACGTCAGCAAGGCGCTTACCGAAAAGGGAATCGCAAGCTCTACCGTGAATTACGAACTGGTGCAGGACCTCTCGCTCACCAAAGAGTTTGCCACCATGCCCATAAGCGAGGTCGGCAGAAAGCTTGGCGCAGAAGTCGTGCTGTATGTGCAGGTGGAAAAGCTCATCATGAAGGACAACCCGATGAGCCCGCTGTGGCAGGGAAAGTTCGAAACATCCGTCTGGTTGGTGGATGTCAACGCCTCGCCTACAGAGGCCCGACTCTGGCCCAAGGACAGGCCCAGGGGCATGGGGCATCCCGTCGCGCCGGTCGAACTCAAGCCCCAGGAAAATCCCTCCGCAACCTTCGGACAAGAAGTCGCCACCAAGCTGGCCCAACGCATGAGCGTGAACATCATCCGACTGTTCCACGACCATGAAATACCCAAGGACGAGGACAGAACCCCGCCTAGTCAGTTCTTCGATTGACACCGAGCGGGCTCGAATACCCACCGGTGCCATGATAGGATAATCGCCATGAATCAGCGGACGATTCTCGACATCCTCTCTGGCCAAAAAAGCGGGGTGGGTTACTCGATGCTGCGGGCGGCGCTGTCGCTGGCAAGGGTTCCCTATTCGGCGACCATGCGCGCCCGAAGATGGGCATATGGGCGAGGGTTGCTTCCATCGCACCAGGCACCCGGCGCAGTTCCTGTCATCTCGATAGGGAACATCACCACCGGCGGATCAGGCAAGACGCCGATGGTCGAATGGTTGTGCGCCAAGCTGGTGGAGTCAGGCAGGAACCCCGCAATTCTCATCCGCGGTTACAAGGACGCCGGGCGAGGTAGCGACGAAGCCATGCTGCTCGAAAAATCACTTGGGCAGAGTGTCCCAGTCATCGTGGGCGCCGACAGGGTAGCGTCGGCCCGCCGATGCGTCGAGATGAACGTGGACACGCTCGTGCTGGATGATGGGTTCCAACATCTGCGGCTCCGACGCGATATGGACATCGTGCTCATCGATGCGACAAATCCTTTTGGCCTGGGAAAGTGCCTGCCCCGGGGTCTGCTTCGTGAAAATGTCGGCACTTTGAAACACGCTCACGCGATTGTCGTTACTCGAAGTGACGCAATTGACCGCCCGTCGCTCGATGGTCTGCTCGAACACCTGAAGACACTTTCCCCATCCGCGATTCTGTGCACCGCAGTGCATAGGCCCACAGGCGTGGTGGCCGCCGGTCGGGGCGAACCCGTTGACGCACTTGTGGGCAAAAAGGTGTTTGCGTTCTGTGGATTAGGCAATCCCCACGGTTTCTTTCATACCTTGCGGCGGCTGGGCTGCAATGTGGTAGAGGCCGTTGCGCTGGACGATCATGCCCAATATGATTCGCAACTGCTCGAACGGCTGTGCTCCTATGCCCGCCAGGTCAACGCCGACGCCATGGTTACAACCGCCAAGGACGCTGTGAAGATCGAGTTTTCAAATCGAATGCCGCCCATGTTTGTGCTTGAAGTGAAGATGGATATCGTCACTGGTAGCGATGAACTGCTGGCCGCCGCGCTGTCGGCAGGCGGGGACTGATCAGTCTTTCCACCTCTCAAACAGGCTGCCCGCCAATTTTTGGTGTCAAGGCGACCTACAATTCCACAACTGAAAGGAAAAGAAATGGGGCTATTCGTGCGACTGAAGGCTGCCGGCAGGTCGCTGGACAATATGGAAGACCTGCTGGTTGAGCAATTGAACGAGATTCATGACACCGAAGATCAGCTTCTGGGGGCTCTTGGCAGGATGAAAGAGGCGGCAAACGCTCAAGTGCTCAAGGATGCGTTTGACGCGCACATCCAGCAGACGCAGAGGCAGAAGGAGCGTCTCGAACAGGTTTTCAGAGAGCTCAACCGCGAGCCCTCCAGAACAACCTGCGCGGGAATGAAGAGCATAAGCGAAGAAGTTGACACGATCATCTCGATGGATGGCGATCCCCTCGTGAAGGATGCGGCGCTGATCTCGGCGGCTCAACGGGTGGAACATTACGAAATGGCCATTTATGGTTCGGCAAGAACATTTGCCCGAGAACTGGGCATTGAAAGGGTCGCCAACCTGCTCGAGATGACCATGGACGAAGAAGGCGCCACCGACAGGAAGCTTTCGCAGGTGGCGATATCCGATCCACGAGCATCACAAGACTGATGCCCTGACTATACAGAACAACACCGCAAGAAAGGACAACCCATGGGCTTCAATCCGCTTGAAGAAAAAGGAACCCCGCTGGAGAAGCAGTTCAGAAACTGGCAGGAGATGAACATACTTCCCCTCGACAAGGATTCAACACATCCTTACACCCGCACACGCGTCATTC
>CAZWAT010000034.1:0-18537 GCA_964632015.1 uncultured Planctomycetaceae bacterium | reverse complement strand
GCGCCGCATTAAAGTGCTCAGGCCCCATTCCAAAGGCTGTGATCAGGAACTTGCATCCTCCAATAATCACCGCCGCCGCGTAAATAGGCATGAACAGGAATATCATCAGTCCCGCGAACACCTGTATGAACTTGCTTCCATACCGCCTGCCCAGAAGCTCCGGAAAAGTGTGGGCGTCAAGGTGCCTGCCCATTCGACGGGTTGGGCCTCCCAGAAAGATAAACGCGATGAAAACACCAATGAAGATGTTCAGAAACACCAGCCACAATATGCCCATGCCCAACTGACCGGCAACTCCACCAAAGCCAACTATCGCACTGGTAGAGATAAACGTCGCACCATAACTCAGCGCCATGACAAACGGGTGAGTCGTTCTGCCAGCAAGCATATAGTCGGCAGCGCTGCGGGTTCTTCGCCAACCAAGCCAACCAAGATACGCAGTCACACACAGGTATGTAACTACCGCCAGAATGTCAAACAGGTCAAGATGTCCGTCCATTGCATTTCCTTTTCTGATCGGCCGATTGTATATTTTCATGCACCAGACTTGCGAGAGCTTTCTAAATGTAACCGAATCAGGCGGAGAACGGAATGGGCCTAGGCAACAGACGCGCGGGAGTGTATTCCTCGCTTGCGACATTGCTGGAATCGGGAGTATCTCTTGAACGCTCTATCGAGCTGTCTGCCGGGTCGGCCCGTGGACGACTTCGAAAAAGCTTTAACCTTCTTGCCAAAGGGGCAAAAGAAGGCATCGCGATGTCTCAGACCATGCGGGAACACCCCAAACTTTTCACCCGGTTTGAAACCGTTCTAATCGGCGCTGGCGAACACACAGGACACCTCTCACAGTGCGCCAGGAAGATCTCTGACTGGTATGAATTTGTTCATGCTCAGAAGTCTGGGCTTATCTCCAACCTGATGCTGCCAATCCTCGTTCTTCACCTTGGGGCCTTGCTGGCGCCTCTGCCACGCGTCTTTCTGATGAACCTGAACATGCGACAATATGCATGGGAAGTCGCGTCATTGCTGGTCCTGCCATACGGAATAGCAGTGCTGGTAGCAATTGCGTACAAGGTTCCAGATGCGGGACCACTGCGAAGAATCATCGACCATCTTTCCATGAGAATCTGGCTGTTGAGAGGATGCGTTCGCCATCTGGCATTGAGTAGATATTTTTATGTATTCTCAATACTGAACGGCGCTGGCTTCTCGAATATTGAAAGCACCAGAATCGCAGCCTCTGTCGGAGGCAACTCTGTCGCGATTGACCTGGTACGGGGCGGAACCCGAAGTGCCATCGAGGGCAAACCGATCTCTGAAGGGTTCTCACCAAGGCTCGACCCGGCGTACCTGGCGACATGGAAGGTGGGCGAAGAAAGCGGCATGCTTAGCGAAACCACGGAGAGGCTTTCCCAGGTCGCTGCCGACAAGGGCAACTTCATCATGCAGCAACTCTTCACATGGGCGCCGAGAGTGATCTACCTGGCAATAGTGATCATGCTCGCGATCAGAATCCTTCAGATGATTCCGGTAGTGTATGGGCAAATTATGGACGTCACGGGGATGTGACTGTGATATCAGCGGGCGTATGTCGCGCCTGGTCAATCAGCGCGGAGAATTTTTCCAGGGCATCGATATATCTTTCACCGGCGACGATGACAAGATCGTTATGTCCCGCTTCGTCAACCCAGAATGTCTGCACCTGATCGGTTACGGCCTGGGCAAGTTTATTGCCATGCCAGAATCCAACAATCATATCTCGTCGGCCATGCATGATCAGGATAGGACAGTTGACATGGGGTATTTTTTTGAGGTTTTCGAACTTGTCCCACCACAGCAGGGGCACGCGCGTCACAATTCGAAATGCGGAGACAAACGCGCCTTCCAGCACTAATCCCGCAACCGGCTTGCGGGCGGCAAGATCGACGCTAGGCCCACTGCCTACGGATCGACCATACAGCACTATGGAATCGGGCGTCAGCCCCTGATCGCGTGTGAGGTAGTCGTATGCGGCGTCAATAGCGGCGCAAGTGGATGCCTCGGTAGCCCTACCGTCGCTCAGACCATAGCCGGGATATTCGTATGCGAAAACATTAAATCCAGCTTGGTGAATTCGCTCATACATGAACCGGGCCAAGCCAAGATCCTCACCGTTGCCATGACTGTAGATAACCGTACGACGGGCGCCAGGGCTCGTCAGGTGGACAGCGACTATCGTATCGCCATTTGAGGTTGACAACCTGATCAGGTCGGACGAATCAGCATAGCTGCTTGGGGGACTTGGAAACAGCAGGCGATTCGCACAGCCGGCTCCGACCATCGCCATGATCGCATACCCACCGGCGACAACCACAGCCATATTCCGCGCAAGTCGTCGGAGGCGGAAAAACCTCTTTGCCTTCTCTTTGCACAAATATGTCATGCATCATATCATGCCGACTTCATGCACGTCTCGCCAGCAGTCTTTGCACATTGTGGCGGTTGCAATGAAAACCAGCCATAATCGCAAGAGTCACAACTTTGTCAGATCAAGGTGCTGCCTGTCTTGCTCACGATGGAAAGTGCTACAGTGATAAGGGTCGAAAAAGCTTGCAACGCCGCCCTTTTGTGCGTATTAAGAACAGTCCTTAGGCCGGAGTGGCGGAACTGGCAGACGCGCAGGATTCAAAATCCTGTCAGGTTCACCCCTGGTGTGGGTTCGATTCCCACCTCCGGCATTAAGAGCACTCGGTCTGGGTTTCAGCTCCCCCGCCATTTCGCTATTTGGAGGCTGGTTATTTAATCGGGCTCGTCACGCTATGATCGACAGCGCAATGAATGGAACAAGGTTGAATACGACCCACAAGATCTTGAATATTCCGATCATCTTGTAGATGGCGGCGTTGAATGTTTCTCTGGGCATGGGGAACATCCTGCCATGGATGCCATACACCCAGTTGCCCCCCATCGTCACGATCAGGGCTGAGAAAATCAGCAGGCCCAGGTCGATTACCGTGCACCACATGAAGAACTCTAGGGCCAGTGCAACATTCATGGCTTACTCCTTTTTCTGCTGTAGATGCTGCCTCCAGCTTCGATGATTCACTCACCAGTGACTAGAATCCTGAATTTAACCTGTAGGGCGGCTTCCAGACCAACCTCACCAGGCTGAATTGCAGTTTCCATTGCGGAAAGTGCAAAGTCCCTGGCGACGGGTCGAGGGAGTCCACCGGTAGCTATTTCCGATGCTTCTATCACGTTTCCCAGCCGAACTCCCATCGACTGAGCAATCACCTCTGCCTTTGATCTGGCATCCTGCGCCGCCATTCTCAGCGCAGCGACCCGGTGACGACGATCATCGCGCAACTCAAACGACACGCCATCAAGTCGGTTCGCTCCCGAAGAAATTGCCACGTCGATCACTCGCCCGGTCAATGCGACATCATCCAGCTCCACACGAATGATGTTGGTTGCACGGTATCCCACCACTTTGGGCTGCTGATTGTGTTGCGGTCGGTCATACACCGCCGACACCGATAGCGAAACCGTCTGTATTCGCTCCGAGGGAATTTCGAGTTCTTCACGAAGCCTGCGGATTGTCTCATCAAGCACGACATTTACCTGTTGCTGAGCATCATCGGCCGATGTCGCGTCGATAGACGCCCCTACCCGCACACTGACGCGGTCGGGCGCTGCCGTCACCCGCCCCGTCCCGGTTACAGTAATTGACGGTTCAGGAAATGCGCACACCTGACGCAAGGTGGGCTGGGCAACCGCCGGACCAACAAACAACAGACACGCCGTCAATACTTTTAATGAGTGCATCAACCGATCTCCTTATCAGTGCTGCCTCATTTTACCAATTTCCGCGGGTAGTGGTAATATCTTTCGGTGCGCCAAGCATTCCACCAAGCGCCGAAGCGGCGCCTCCCAGAAGCAGCGACAGGAAACTCCACAAGGCGGCCTGTGCGGATATATCCAGTGCCTCAGGAGCTCGCTCGCTGGCCTCGCCGGCCACTTCGCGCACGCTGGTGCGCACCTGTTGGGTCATCTCGTATCTGTCAATCCATTCGTTCACTTTCTGTCGGGCCTCGTCTTCGCTCAGCTCGGTCGCCTGTACAAGAGTTGACACCACTTCCTGTTGCTGTTGTTGGTCCACTTCGCCTTCGCCTTCTGGAAGCATCTGATTGATGTTGCTTTCGAGCTGCTGCTGGGCCCGGGCGCGCTGCTCTTCGCTGAGCCCTTCGGCGGGCCTGTCTTCCACGAGGCTTCGGGCCTCCCGGATAACCTGCTGCCGCGTCATCGGCATTTGCTGGGCTGCACGCTCGGTCGGCGCTTGTTGCACACCAAATTGAAGCAGAGACGCCGCCCCGCCAAACATGGCTCCAACAGCGGAGGAAACAAGATAGAGGGCAAGTATATTTGCGACACCCCAGGCAACTAGACCATGCAGCGCACCGTCAATCCTGCGCGGAACACCAGCAAGACGTCCGGTGGCCCATCCACCAACAAACAAGGCGATTAACGTCGATAGCACCAGCCAGATGATCGCTCCTATGCCCAGCCCCTGCCAGTTACCATCGCCGGGATCCGCAGCCGCCAGGCCTATAGCCAACCCAAGCGTCCACAAGATCATCTGAATCATCAGGATGATAACAACGCCAGCGATAATGGCTCCCCACGATGCCCGCTTCATTGCCGGAACCCGCACAGGCTCCGACGTTATCCTTTCATCAACCATTGTTCTTTCCTTTTTATCGACGGTTGCCCGTCACTCGTTGTAGATTTCAGCCTCACCAGGTTCTATCTGCGTGCCTTCCTCGTCCTGTCGTACACGAACGCACCCGATGTGAGCCATTCCAAGACAAATCAGAATCAGAAGTGTTCCGAGTATCTTCCTCAGCACAGTTATCGCCTTTCATCACCGCCCGCCGGGACGCAGCAGGACCCATGAGCAAATGTCACCTGGAACAATCAATAGGAATCGGCTTCATACCTGTATTCAGGCTGGGGGTCTTCGTCACCGGAGCGTTCCACCTTGATGCAGCCACCAATCGTCATTGACATGACCGATAGCAGCATCACGATCATCCACATAATGCGCGTCATGTTATTCCTTTCGAAGATCAATTCACACGAATGCCGGTGTCCTCGGTTCCGACTTCCACCTGCGGATCGTCACTTTGCTCGTCTCGCACATCAACGCATCCACAGATGCCCGATAGAAATGCAGCCAATAGCATGAGAATACAGATAACCCGTTTCATGGCAGTCCTTTCATTTATCAGCGGACATGCAGCCGCGATGTCCCTGGCTGCTAACGCATTGTAGGCACAGTCCTGACCATGGCAGGATCACCCGCACATGAGTTTTTGGTGAACACTGAAATGAGGATTATGTCCGGTTGAAGACCAGAGTTTCGAGCCTGAGGGTCAGGTATCCTGTGATGCGAGAGGCAGTATCACGGATATCGTCGCACCCTTGCCTTGCGACGAAAAAATCTCAACGCACCCGCCGGCAAGCTCGACCCGTCGCCTGATGTTCGACAGGCCCATACCCATGCCACCATTATCCACAGCGGCGACGTCAAAGCCCTTGCCATGGTCGATCACGCTCACCCGCAGCATGTCCATGCCGATCTTGCGAGCCTCAACCTCGGCCCAGCGAAGACCCGAATGCTTGACAACATTGAACAGAAATTCACGCACAGCTTCGAATACGAGCAATCGCTGGTTGTAATTTGTTTCAATGCATGGTTCCGCTCGCAAGTCTACGTCCAGGTCATGCTTGCGATTCATTTCCTTGATAAGCCACTCCAGTGAGCCTACAAGACTTGCTTCGTGCAGAATCGGAGGATTCAGCTCTACCGCAACTGATCGGCAGATAGCAACAGCTTCATCGATCAGCATACAGCTTCTTTGCATCATCTCGGCACACTTTTCAGTATGCAGGTTCTGCTGGGCGGCTTTGAGGCTGAATTTGGATGCAACAAGCAACTGCTGAACATGATCGTGAAGCAGATCCGCAAGCCTGCAGCGATCCTTGTACTGGGCCTGCGCCAATTCAATGGCCAGAGCCCGGTACTTCTTGAGCTGCAATGTTCGCTTGTCAGACGCGGTTGAGCTGGATTCTGAAAGATAACAACCTTGATCGGAAGCGTCCGGCAGGTCGGTGCTATGGTGGTCGATCTCGAATAGAACACCACCAAGAACGCTGCCGCCGCGGTTGTTACGAACTACTCCGCCGTAAACAGCCACCCACCTGGCCACATTGTTATTGTCTATAAGACGATGTTTCAGAAGCGGCGTCTGGCTGAAGCGAGACTTGATAGCCTTCTCAATCGTGTATCTATCATCAGGATGAATGCGGGAAAGATAATCCTCCAGCCGGGGCGATGAATTTTCTTCAAGCCCCAGAAGCTCAGACATTACCGACGTGCAATAAAGTTTACGCGTGGGAAGGTATAGTTCCCAAGATGCAATACGCCCAATACTTGCCTTCTTCCAGCCGCTCATGTTCCGATTCCGTCCCGCACTAACCAGTTGGCAACAAGAGACCGCTGCTCTGCATCTCTGTTCACGATATGAAGCAGGTGTCCTACCCGATGGGGTATTCTATGCGTACCGCCGAGAATCACACAACGATAGTCTGGTAATTCTATTCAAATATGGAAGAATCTCGGCGCGTAAAAAAAGAGTGGCTTGCCAGGAATCAACAGACCGACAAGCCACTCATATAAATGTTCTTATGTGCTCAGAACCACCAGGCTTTACCCAGAGGCTCTTTGAGGATTCTGTCCTGGAGATAGGCAACCGCCTTTTCAAATCCTTCGCTCATGCTCATCAGCGAGTCTTCGTGCTCGATACTGATCACGCCGTCGTAGTCATAGAGTCGAAGCATAGAGATGAACGGCTTCCAGAAGTCATCGCCATGGCCGTAACCGACAGTGCGGAACAACCATGATCGGTTTTTAAGATCTCCATAGCTGCGAATATCGAGATTGCCCCCGATACCGCTGTTGCGGGGATCTATGCTGCAATCCTTGGCGTGAACATGAAAAATGCACTTGTTCTCACCCAAAAACCTCGTTGCCTCAATCGGGTCGATTCCCTGCCAGAAGAAATGGCTTGGATCGAGATTCGCCCCAAGAGCCTTACCCGCCGCAGATCTCAGGCGGACGATATCCACGGGATTATGAACCGTCATGCCCGGGTGTGCTTCGAAGGCAATCTTTACGCCGTGCTGCTGGGCGAACTTCGCCTCCTTTGACCAGAAGGGAATAAGAACCTTGTTCCACTGGTAGTCCGCAGCCTTCGAAAAATCATCTGGCCAGGGGCAGGTCACAAAATTCGGCGTCTTGTCCTGTGGGCCTCCACCGGGACAACCAGAGAAGTTGATAGCTACCGTGTTGAATTCGGCGGCAAGCAGCACACCGTTTCTATGTGCCTTTATGTCCGCTTTGGCAATGGTCTTGTTCGGATGCACACAATTACCATGAACTGCGACGCCCTGCACCTCAAGGCCTCTATCGGCCAGCTTTGACTTCAGCTCCTTGAGCCTGTGTTTGGAGCTGTGGATCCCAGACAATTTCCATGGGTCGCCCGGGAACCCACCAGCGGGAAGTTCGATCGCGTCAAGCCCAACCTTTTGGCAGTAATCCAATGCGTCATCCAGCGACATATTGCCAAACATCGCTGCCATTACGCCCAGCTTCATCTTACATCTCCTTCAACAAACTGGCTATTGGTTCAGACCTACTCTACCTTGCTGATGGTAGCTGTGACACTGCCTTCCTGGCTGACTGTGACTTTCTGGTCGCCCTGGGGCGAGCTGATTACCATGGTCATTGACATGACCTGATCCATGTCCGTGTTGGCGATTCCGGTTGACAGGTCGACATTTGTCACGCCTTTCTGGGTCATCTTCATGTCCTTGACAGTGGCGGGTATTCCCATATTCATCTTTTTCTCTTCCCCGCTGCTTACCATTTCACTGGTGAAGGCGATCTTGGCTTGTTTAGCGTCGGCATCATAAGAGCTGAGCGTACCATCATATTGAATTTCCGCTCTACCAACGAAAGGAATGGGCATCTTAGTCTTCTGCTGCCAACTCTCACCTACCGCGACCTCATGGTAAGGCAAAGACTTGTTGCCCTGGCTCACCAGGCCCTTGAGCATGTTGTCGCCAAAACTTTCTTTAAGCTGGGCCATCATGGGGGCAATCTGGGGGTTTTGGGCCATCTTATCCCAAATCTTGTCCATGCCGGCGATGTCAACAATGTCCTGATTTTTGCTCATCGTTATCGTTATTTCACTGTCCAGCATGCTTCCCAGTATTGCCAATGGACTTGAGCTATCAGCTTCATTCTGCGAGTCATAGCTCATATCGTCACCAATGCTTTGTTTAATGCGTGTGAACCTCGCTTTGATCGTATATTCCCCCGAGTCGTTCGTGGGGGATACTTCAGTCGCCATTTCAACCAGCATCTGCATGGATTGAACGATAGGCTGGGGAAACTGGTCCATTTGCGTGGTGGTTGTCATGCTGGTTTCCTGAACCATGACATACTTCCCAGGTGACATCGGTACCCGAAGTGCAACTTTTGACTGGCCATTGGCGGTGCAGAACAATGAAAGAACAAACAACCCAGAAATTGTGATGTGCCTCATGTTGTTACCTTTCAAGTAGAGAACCTGCATGTCGAGTTGAGGGTTTATACCCCGGATTTTCCAGGGGAATGACTTACAACTCGTGGCTGACCATCAGCCCGATGCATTGTCGGATCCATCCTTCACTCTAGCAAGGATTTTATGCCCTGGGGATGAATAGGCAAACTTAGCTTTGTAATGGGTTTGCACATGTCAATCGGCTTGACCCGGCTTACATAAACCCCCTATGCTGATCGGATGCGTATACAATCACCGGGACATGTGAACAGCAACAGCGATCGCAAGTGGAATACCACCGGCATCGAGCTTGACGAAGCCATAGCCGATGGCCCTATTGAATTCGCCAAGATCTTCAGCAATGCCCGTCCTGTCGAAATGGAGATAGGAACTGGTAAGGGGACCTTTCTACTGGAACGCGCCGCCGCCCGTCCTGAGATTAACTTCCTTGGGCTGGAATGGGCCAGGGTCTACTGCAAGTATGCCGCTGACAGATTTCGAAGGGCGGGTGTCACAAATGTGCGGATGCTCAGGACTGACGCTTCGCAGTTTGTCGCCAGATGTCTGCCTGACAGCAGCATCTTCCGCCTGCATATATACTTTCCGGATCCTTGGCCGAAAAAACGCCACCGCTCCCGCAGGTTGGTTCAGCCCACGTTCGTCGAACAGGTTCGGCGGATTCTTACACCAGGCGGACAACTGATAATCGTCACCGATCACCGGGAGTATTTCGAGCAGATACGGGCAGTGCTTACCGACGCCCCTTCTCTTGCGGTTATTCCCATTCCCAGGATGTCCAGCAAGGACGGTGAAATTGTGGGCACCAACTTTGAGCGAAAATACATCGCACAAGGCAGGGCGTTCTATGGCCTGGCAAGGATGAAATACGTTTGACTTTCCCCCCACACCGCGAGGGGATATATTTGCGGGTTAAGGATGATGCTTATATGACCAACCAACAAACACAGAACGACAAGCCTGCTCGCAAGGGATACTTTGGGCCCTACGGTGGGCAATTTGTGCCCGAGACACTGATGCCCGCCCTGTCGCAGCTTGATCGCGAATATCGTGCCGCATTGGGCGATGACGCCTTTCACGCCCAATTCGAAGATGCGCTCAAGCGGATCGCCGGCAGACCCAGCGAACTGTACTTCGCCCAGAGATTCACCGCCAGCCTGGGCGGCGCGCGGATATACCTGAAACGCGAAGACATGAACCATACTGGGGCACACAAGATCAACAACACACTTGGTCAGGCGCTGCTGGCGGTACGAATGGGCAAGAAACGCGTCATCGCGGAAACCGGCGCCGGTCAGCATGGCGTCGCCACCGCAACAGCCGCCGCAGTATTCGGCCTGGACTGCGATGTTTACATGGGCACCGAGGACATCCGAAGACAAGCCCTCAATGTCTTTCGCATGAAACTGCTGGGGGCCAGGGTCATTCCTGTCAACAGCGGCCAGCGAACGTTGAAGGATGCGCTTAATGAGGCGATGCGGGACTGGATGGCCAGTGTGGAGCACACCCACTATATCCTCGGGACAGTCGGGGGACCTTATCCCTTTCCCGAATTAGTAAGAGAATTTCAAAGTTGCATCGGTAGGGAAGCGAGAGAGCAGATACTCGCTGAAGAGAATCGTCTTCCGGATGTGGTAATCGCCTGCGTCGGAGGTGGATCCAATGCTGCGGGCATATTCGCTCCGATGATCGAAGACAAATCCGTCAGGATGATCGGCGTCGAAGCGGGTGGACGCAGCATGACACTTGGCGACCATGCCGCAAGTCTCTCTGCCGGCAGGCCCGGCGTGCTGCATGGGACGCTGAGCTATATCCTTCAGGATGATGACGGACAAACCGCCCAGGTTCACAGCGTTTCAGCAGGGTTGGACTATCCAGGCGTCGGCCCGGAACACGCATGGTGGAAAGAAACCAAACGAGTCGAATATGTACCGTGCAGCGACGATGACGCATTGGACGCCGTCATCTCCTTGTCGAGAACCGAGGGGATCATCCCCGCGCTTGAGTCTGCCCACGCGGTCGCACACGCTATGAAGATCGCACCAGAACTGCCCAGGGACAACATAATCCTTATCAACCTCAGCGGCAGGGGCGACAAGGACTGCAACGAGATTGCCTCGATACTGGAAGCCCGCAACGGGGATATCAAATAATGAATGATCTTCAAGATAATCGGCTGGTAAAGACTTTTGAGCAACTCAAGGCCGATGGAAAAAAGGCCCTTCTACCGTTTCTTTCAGCGGGCTTTCCCAACCTTGACACGACAGCGGCGCTGCTCAGGGAATGCGAAGCCCAAGGCATACCGGGTTGCGAACTGGGCTTTCCGTTCAGCGATCCGGTTGCGGATGGCCCGGTGATACAGAATTCGTACACCGTCGCCCTTGAACAGGGGGTCACCAGCGAGAGCATCGTCGAGATGGTCAGGGAATACCGACGTCGCGGGGGGAACATGGCCCTTGCGGCGATGGTGAGCTACTCCATCGTCTTCCGCCACGGAGTGGAAGATTTCCTTCGCAGGTGCTCAGAGGCCGGGTTTGACGGAATGATCATTCCTGATCTACCGATGGAAGAAGCGATCTGGCTCGAACCGCTGGCGCGCCAGCTTAACTTGTGCAATATTCTGCTAGTAGCCCCCACCACGCAGCCACAACGTCGCATCGAGATAGCCCGTCACAGCACCGGGTTCATATATTATGTGTCTGTCGCCGGCACGACGGGCCAGCGTGATTCGCTACCTCAAAGCACAATCGACGGGGTCGCGGAGCTTCGCAGCCATGTTCCAACCCCCATTTGTGTGGGATTTGGCATTTCCAACCCTCGAACGGTTGCAACAGTCTGGAAGGTTGCCGATGGCGCCATCGTCGGCAGCGCAATTATCAAGAGGTTGCTGGACGCCCGCGAAAAGGCCCTTTCGCCCCAGCAGACAGTTGCAGAAATAGGGGAATTTGTGTCCCAACTGCTGAAAGCGTAAACCGAAACTCATTGTTTTTCGCCGGGTTCGGATGGCAGATCAGGCCCGTATGACCGGCCCAAAAGACATGTCGCCTGAGTCAAATTTCCGTTTTGTTGTTCTTGCGGTCAGTTTGGTCATGGGTTACGCTATTCCTTTCGCGTATCATTGCGCAATTACCCCATAGGTTGGAGAGAATATGGCAGACTACAGAGACCTTGACATAAAGGTGATCAAGCTGGCGAAGCAGGTTGTGAAGATGTGCACAGAGGCCGGTAGTGGACATCCATCGAGCTCGCTGTCACTGGTTCACATTGTTACCGCTTTGATGTATCGCGTGATGCGATATGACCCCAAGAATCCTTGGAACACAAGTGCCGACAGGATAGTTCTCAGCGAAGGACACGCCGTGCCGATTATCTACGCCGCATACTGCGATCTTGGTGGCGTGGTTGGCACAAGCGAAGCCCCCAGTGAGCTTCGGTTCGATGATGCACTGACGCTCCGTGCAGCCGATAGCGTTCTCGATGGCCACCCCAACCCCGCGATCGGGTTCCCGTTCTTCGACTCGGCCACTGGTTCACTTGGTCAGGGCATATCGGCGGCGGCAGGTCTTGCCTGCGGAGCCAGGCTTAACGGTATCGACAAGCGAATCTTCTGCATCTGCGGCGACGGCGAAAGCCGCGAAGGACAGATCTGGGAAGGGCTGGATTTCATCGTCGATCACAAGCTCACCGCGGTGCGGGTCATATTCAACTGCAACAAGCTTGCTCAAAGTGATTATGTTTCGAACCAGCAAGGTTCGGAAGTGATGCGCAAGAAACTCGATGCGTTCGGGTTTGATGTAAAAGTCATAGACGGTCACAACTGGGACGAGGTGTTTGAAGCCCTCAACGCCCCTGTTGGTGATAAGCCCATTGCCATTCTGGCCAACACAACCAAAGGCTGGGGCGTTGAAGAACTCACCAAGCCTACTTCGCACGGTAAGCCTCTGAGTGCCTCACAGATCGAACAGGCCATGGCTGATCTTAATGCAATGGCGCAAAAGCTTGGTGTCGCCGACGCCGCGGATTCCGACGCCGCCAAACTTGAAACACCCGCCCCCCAAAGCATCCAAGGTGGCACGACGATCAGTGCGGGCGAGTTCGCCGGCGCTTTGGAATCGGCAGGGCTCACCAGCGCACTTGAGAAGAACGTGCTTTCCACCCGCCGCGCCTACGGCGCCGCACTTGCCGCACTGGGCGAGGATGAGCGTATAGTCGCCCTTGACGGCGATGTGAAGAATTCGACCTTTACCGATATTTTTGCAAAGAAGTATCCGCAACGGTTCTTCGAGGCCCGCATCGCCGAGCAGAACATGATTACCGCCGCAGTTGGACTTGGGGCTTCGGGCAAGATTCCGTTCGCTTCAAGCTTCGCCAAGTTCATCGTCCGCGCGTATGACCAGGTCGAAATGGCAGCCATTACCAATGCCAACATCAATATCGTTGGTTCTCATTCTGGTGTATCGCTTGCTGCCGACGGACCCAGCCAGATGGGACTGGTGGATCTGGCGTTCTTCCGTTCACTGGCCCACAGCACCAGGGTTGATGGCGAGCCTGCCTGCAGAATGTTCCTGCCCTCCGACGCGGTGAGCGCTTTCAGGCTGACTGAACTCATGGCTAACACCGATGGAATGTGCTACATGAGAACACACCGCCCGGATGTACCGTTCCTCTACAACCCCGACGAGCAATTCCAGATCGGCGGCTTCAAGCATCTGATCGACGGCGAAGATGTTGCCATCGTTGCCAGCGGTTACATGGTGCATGTCGCAAAAGCGGCGGCGAAGATTCTCGACGAGAAGGCTGGACTTGCGGCAACGCTCATCGACGCGTACAGCATCCCGCTTGCGACGGAAGAAATTCTTCAGATCGGCGACGATTGTGAAGGTAGAATCCTGGTCGTCGAAGACAACTACATCGGAGGCATCGCGGACGAAATCACCGCAGCCGCCGCCGCCAGTGATCTGGGCGTGTTCGTGAAGACAATGTACGTGCAAAACATGCCAAAAAGCTCTAAATCTCCTGAAGAATCGCTGGAAATGGTGAACCTCACCGCGCAGGACATCGCCGATGCCTGCCAGAAGATGTTCGACGAAACCATATAAGTCCACGACATTAGTGGTGATCAAAACAAAAACGGGATTCGCTGCAAGGCGAGTCCCGTTTTCGTATATCTCAGACCACTCATCACACTACATCTGACACGGATAATCCGCGTGTGACTAATCCGTTTGGGTATCCTTTTTGCGCGGCTGAACTTTCTTGGGCAACAGCCACCTGGGCCGACGTATGAACGGGCCACCGCAAAAAGTCTGCTCGATCTTCTTCTGTCTTTCGAGGACATCGAAGCAGCTTCTCATGCAGCCACGGGATCCTCCAACACCATAGCTCCCGTCGCCACCCCAGCGACGAATCATGGCGTGTCCCTCGACTCTGAATCCAGATGGGTCTTCCTCGGATGGTGCCCATGGATCAAGCGACAACGGAAAGCAAAGCTTATAGGCATCGTTTTCGGAAAGCTCCTGATCGCCAGCATCAAGGTTATATCCGGGAAGCGAATGATGCAGGAAAGGCGAAACGCTTGCATCCCCCCCATGATAGCCCAAGGTACATCGACCCATGTGGACATCCCCCCACTCATAGGTCTTATCCTCAATTTGAATGCTTATTGTTTTGCCCTCGCGGACATGTGGAATCGCGCAGGAGGGACATCCCTTGACGCACGCCATACAGCGATTGCAAAGGCTGCCCGGCTCGACAAGCGGATCCGGCTCCAGTTCAGCGTCAGTGATTATGGCGTGCAGTCGAACGCGCGGGCCGAATTTCTTCGTCAGAAACACCTTGGCCCATCCGCATTCACCAAGCCCGGCAGCGATTCCGGCAATACGAATTGCAAGGTGGACGTCCGGACCGACTGCACCTGGACGAAGTGGCTTCTCAGGCGGTTGGCGTTCCGCAACACCAGGATAATATGGAACAGCCTCAAAACCGTGGTCTTCTATGAAGCATGCCGTATCGTACAAAGGACGTGGGATGAACAGACTGTTCAGCAGACCGTGGTAACCGAAGTATGTGTATCCGGGCCAATACGTGCCCTCTTCAATACCCCTCCAGTTTCCACGCAGTATCCTTCGAATGACAACGATTACAGACTTGGCTTCGGGAAAAATGGACGCCGGATGCATGCGGCGCGGGGCGCCCTCGAACCGCTCGATGTTCGCCACTCCTACGAGATCCAATCCACTTCGAAGGGCGAAGTCCTTAACCTGTTGGCTGGTAAGTTTAGCCATGTTACTTCTCCATCAATTGGGGTTTCCCGGAGCGATCGATCATCCACGCCGGCCTTCGTCGGAACGGGTTTACAAATCGACTGGTAAGACGTTGTTCGTCATGCAGCCTGGCAACACACGTCCTCATGCAGATAGCCCCAAGCCGTTCAGGCTGACCCGCGGGATGACTGGGATTGGGACAAGCGCCATTTTCACATCGCAGGCAAATGTCTTTGTCAATCTCGGCAATAACACACTGCTTTCCGGCGATGGACCTTGTTTCTGTTTTTTCAACATGTATCGCGCCCAGCGGGCATGCTTGTGCACACGCGCCACACTGATCGCAGATCTTCCCCTCGTACATGGGCGTCGGATCCAGTTGGGCATCCGTCAAGATCAGTTGGATTCGCTGCAAGGGTCCAAATTGGGGGGTCATCAACAAACCGGTCAATCCGATCTCTCCGAGTCCGCATCGCACACCGGCTTGGGCGAAATCGATCATCACGTTTGGCGCGGGCCTGCTATCGTCAACTGCAATGCCCATAGTCGGAGTCTCCGGGGGCAAATCGGGAAGTGGAACTGCTTCGAACTGGTGATCCTCCAGAAAGCTGGCAACGCCAACGGTTGTCTCAGCAAGAAAACGATTCGGAACCCAGTTCATCGCGTAAATTCTGAATCCGGTAAGTTGCGTGCCTTCCTCCATTCCTCTCAGGCACCCTCGAGTGATTCTCTTGCCCAGGGCGATCACGCTGCGGGTCTCAGGAAAGATGCTCGCGGGGTGATGGTTTGGAGACACGTCAGCAAAACGCTCGATGGGGGCAATACCAAAAAGATCGGCGCCGGCTGAGGTTGCAAACTCGTGAAGCTGCTGCGTCAGTCTCGACATAATCAACTGTCCTTTTTTATGGTTTTCCTCTTGACACTCTTACGACAATATCGTATATTTACGACATAGATGTATTATATCGCGTCTTGGCAGTTCTGCAAGATATAATCGGGAGATTCTTCAATGGCAAAATCGGGTGTGCAGTCGGTCCACCGGGCGGTGGATATTCTGGAACAACTTGCGTCCGAGCCGCAAGATGGCTTGAGGCTGAGTGAACTTTCGCGCAGGCTTAACCTTACCCCTCAAACAGTCCAATCACTATTGCGAACGCTTGAGAATAGGAGATTGGTTGCACAAACGAGAAGAAGCGGCCCTTATGTTCTCGGTTATCGGGTATGGGAACTGGGAAATCGCTGGTCATCCGGGCGCGACCCTTTGGGTGTGGCGACTAATGAAATGAAGCGATTGAGAGATATTCTTCACGAGCAGATCGTCCTTGCGGAACTATACCGCGACCAGGTCGTGAGTATCCTTGAGATACGAGGAGACCACGTGTTGAGCGTTTCATCCTTGCCCTATACGCCCGACCGCACACACACCATGGCTACCGCCAAAGTGTTGCTTGCATACGCACCGCAAGAGCGCCGTGACGCGACTATTTCAGGCATGACGTTCGTTCCCAGAGGACCAAAGGCGGTAAGGTCCGCGCAGGAACTGAAGGAACAACTGCCCGACATCCGGAATAGAGGATACGCAGTCTGCATGGACGAATCGCACATGGGAATCACTGCCGTTGCCGTGCCCATCATGGACGAAACCGATAACATCAATGCCGCATTGGGAACCTTTCTTCCAACAGCCCGATTCGATGCAAAAAACCGCAACAGGATTCTGCAAGAGCTTCGACGATCCGCAGAGCAGTTAAAGCAATCCTGGGTTCCGTTGCGTCGATGAAGGCTTGACCTCTTAGCATGTCTTTGGTGGCAAATCCGTGGATACCATCGAAGCAAATAAGCGCCTTGCAGGACATTTGTGAAGGCAGGGCTCCAGAATGCAGGATCGGTGAGGAATGACCGGATCCTTCTTTTCGCAAGCGGCCGCAAGCTCCTCTATGGTTACTTCCCCAGAATGTTCAGGCATTACATCCGTCAGGTTGCCAATCAGCGCAGGCCCAGTTTCAGGCCTGAGGCTGTAGCGCTTCGCCCAATCGCATCGGTTTCGCAAAACCCGAGGATATTCGATGATCCGCTCGCCAATCTGGAGCGAAAAGGTTGCGTCACTCACCGCGCCCATCGGACAACTGGAAATGCACTGGTGACAGTCCTGACAGACGTTGATCTCCGGCTGGGGATTATCGGCAGGTAGCGAAGCATTGGTAATAATGGTAATAAATCGCTGATGCGGGCCGTGCTGTGGTGTCAGCAAAGTACCGCTACGCCCTATTTGTCCCAGACCTGCCGAAAACGCCTCCAATGCATTGCAGCGAAAATCAGGAAGCCATCCGCGAGGCCCATCGACCTTGGATCCAATACCGAGCAGGTTTTCAGAGGCAGTTGCCTCATATCCAAGCTTTCGCAGGAACATAACAACTTCAAAGGCCGCAAAACGCAACTCGAAGACCATTTGGTAATTCCAGAAGGCGTAGGGGCCAATCTGCTTACTTTTTTCATCACCAGCGTTGTCGATGATCTCTTGGGGGAAATGCATCCCCAGCACAATCACCGATTGAGCGGACGGCAACCAGTCAGTTGCGCTTCGCAGACGCGTTCCATCATGCTCAATCTTTGACGTCCATTTACCGTGATATCTCCATGGATAGTGCACAACGCCATCGCCTAGCTTGTCTTCATCCAGGTGCTCTCGCAACTGTTCGACAATGGGATCGAGCGTCTTTGCCTCAACAACGCCAAAGAGCGAGACGAGTTGATCCTCGGCCAGACTCTCCACTTTCCGTAGAAGTTGATTGGGTGAGTAACTCTTTACTATCCGCGAAGCGCTATATTCTTCTTGTTGGGGCAACGACGGCAGATCAGCGTCAAGAGTCATTGCCCCCACTATTACACAGTCGCCTAGATCAGGAGTGACGAACCTTCCGTCCCGAATTTCGCCCAGGCCCGCCTGCTGAGCAAGTTTGGCTGCCGTATCATCGGCAGTATATGAAGCGGCGTAATATCCCATCGACTCTGCCGTTCTCGCCAAGTGAAGCATTAGGTGATGAAGCTTTTTACGCGAAGCATAATGGAGCCAATCGGACGAAGTTGCAGTACTCGGTTCGGGCATGTTCATCGCCAATGCGATAACTGTTTTCATTCCCGGCGCCTGCGTGAGAACGAACTTTCCAACCTCGCTGTCTTCCGTCAGCCTGCCGACGGCAACGGCGTCAACACCGCGAGCGACCGCTTCAGCGATAAGATCATCCCGCACGATACGCAAGGTAGGCATGTTTTCGTCGTAGCGACGATTAACGCGCTTCATGGCAATTTTCTTGCCAGGCCTACCAAACGAGTCTCGATCAGTGCGAAGGTGCGGCGGAATGCACACCTTTTGACAAACACCACGCTCATGTCCACGAAAACGCCCCTCAGCAAGCTCATTCATTATGACATCTTCGTCCACATGCTTACCGGTCTTCAGCGTGGGAGAATCCAAGTCTACATTGAAATGTTCCGCCCAGGCGCATCGCCAAATATTTTTATCCGCGTACTGCCATATACGATCTTCAATCTTGAGTTCCTACGGTTTCTTGCTGCGAAAGTCTGTGCTCATCGCCTGTTGCTTACAATGT
>CAZWAT010000033.1:0-18644 GCA_964632015.1 uncultured Planctomycetaceae bacterium | reverse complement strand
ACCTCATTCAGATTCTGCTGGCGAAGTTATCAAAAGAGGGAGTGTCACCGCTGTTGCCCGACCAGACCGGTCGCCACCCTGGTGAGGCGGAACTGATCGAAGAAATAAAGATGGCTCTCTGCGATGCCTTGGGTATTGAGGATGCTGATACCATCGCGGAGCATCCTTTTGCCGCAATGGTGCTTGAGATGCTTCAGTCATATTCCGGTACCCAAAAAGAGGCCAGTCCTGTCGAGCAGGGCACGTCCCATGTCGAGGAAGCATCTGCCAACGGCGCCTTGCCGTGGGTTGGTGAGGCGGCTGCGATGACGTTGGCCGATCTCGTGAAGTCGGGTGCTGATCTTCCGGCAGGTGCGACTCCGGGTGCCGGTAATCAGTCAACTGTTCCGCTGGTGGTAACAACCGCAGGCAACGAGGCTGCTCGCACGTCGCCATTGATTATGTCACAATCACACAAGGCGGATACTCAGCTTGCGCAGCCGTCGCCAGAAACCTCCGCCTCTGTCCCAGAGCCGGTGAATCAGCCGCAATTGGCCGACGCTGTAACCGCCCAGCGATCCTTGGCTGGCGAGACGAGCGTAAAGCAGGGCCAATCAGGGCAACAGGAATACCACCCGGCGGAATTACAAGTTGGTGCGACTAACGCATCGATTAAGGCATCGACGGAATCTTCAGGAAACCATTCATCGACCAATGCCGGCAATGCACCTCATCAGATACCGGCAGGTGCGCAGGTCGCTCACCTTATGAAGTCGGGTGATAGTTCAGCAGCTCCCGTCACGGAGCTTGGAAAGTCACAAGCCGGACTTGAAGGTCTTGGAATTAATGCGCAGTTGGGTGCATCACCTCAGGCAGAGGTGCTAAGTATGCAAGGCGTCCAATCTCCGCCGCCAGTTGACAGGGGATTTGTTGCTTCGCCGGGGGAGGATGTGTCCCTGGTGGATCAGCTTGCGGATGGGCTGGTCGCGGGAAAAGTTGGTCAGAAGATCATCGTGCGTCTTGACCCGCCTGAGCTTGGTGCGGTCAGGGCGTCATTTGAGGCGCGGGGCGATTCAGTCAGATGTGTTCTGAGAGTCGAAAACCCTCAGATTCTCGAGCAGGTTCAGCGCGAGGCGTCCGCACTTGTGGAGCGGCTGATTGATTCCGGCGTCAACCTGCGACAGGTGAGCGTCGAGATGGGTTCAAGCTCTGCCGGCCAGCAGGCCCCGCAGGGTTGGAATGCCCCCGGTGAGGGCTCGGGTGGACAGCAAGGTCAACAGGGTGAGCAACGTGGATATTCCTGGAATCAGGAACCCACGTCAAACGAGGCCGAAGCTCATCAGCACCATGCTGGGGTCGGGGAAGGGCTCTTGAACGTCTGGATATAGGAGAAACAATGCCAACCATAACGGGTACAAGTTCAGCCAATCTTCAGGCCGATTTCATGAAGCTGTTTGTCACGCAGCTTCAGAATCAAAACCCACTCGAGCCGATGGACTCCAGCGACATGACAGCCCAACTGGCGCAGCTTTCGCAGTTGGAGCAGCTTGAAAACATGAATTCAAGCTTCGCGCAGATTCTTTCTGCTCAGCAGATGTCTCAGGCAACCGCCATGCTGGGCAAGGAGGTCTTGTTCACCCCTGAAGGCAGCGATGTAGCTTATTACGGGCCGGTCAATAGTGTTGACCTTCTTGATGGCCAGATCGTTCTTAATGTCGGTCAGTACAGGGTGCCAGTCGAAGACGTGCAGTCAATCAAGTAGTTCAAGTAAATACAGAAGGTGAATCATGGGTAATGCATTACAGTCAGGCGTATCGGGACTCAAGTCCCATCAGACAATGTTGGACGTGGCCGGTAACAACCTTGCAAACATCAATACGACAGCCTACAAAGCCAGCCGGGTAACGTTCAGCGACCTGCTAAGTCAGACGGTGCGAGAATCATCTCAACCAACCGATATGATTGGTGGCACCAACCCGATGCAGGTGGGTAGCGGCGTGCAAGTAGCCAGCGTCGACCGAAACATGACGCAGGGCGATGTTTATAATACCGGTAGACCGCTCGATATGGCCATTGACGGCGATGGCTACTTCGTGCTCAACAGCGGCCAGAACAACGTTTACACGCGGGTAGGCTCATTTGGGGTTGATGGCGAATACTACCTTATCGATCCGGCAACCGGCTATCGCGTGCAGCGAATCGGAACCGAAGGTATCGAGGAAGGTTTTCAAAGCGAAAGCAATTCCGCGATCCGTATTCCCTATGACGTCGCAATGCCCGCCCAGACAACGACCGAGATGTATTTCACCGGCAATCTTTCTGCCGACGTCACTCAGCCGACGCGTAACGTGCTCAATTCAACACTAGCGTTCACCCTTGCTGACGGCGTATTCGCCAGCGAGAACAATCTGCTGACGGAGATCAAAGGCTCCAATATCGCTGCCGGCGACACGATAACAATACAAGGCATCAAGCCTGACGGGTCGTACATTGGTGGCTCAGAAGACGGATTCACCTATACAATCAGCGATGGCGACACCATCGGCGATTTGCTCGGCGCCATTTCGAACGCATGCCCCGGAGTTACGACTACACTGATTAACGGCGCGATCCGGATTTCTGACGATGCGACAGGTTACAGTCAGACAGATGTGACGCTCGAATATGCCGCCAACGCGAGCAATCCTGATGGCGCATTCCCCTTGCCCGAGCATTTCGAGGTTCTGACCGCGGGTGGCGAGGAAAGCAAGGAAATCAACTACGAGATATTTGACTCCCAGGGTGTAGGCCACGTGCTGACGGGCACCTTTGTCAGACGACCTGACGGAAATACCTGGGACTTCGTCATGACGAGTATCAGTGGAGATGTCGAACTGGTCGATCGTCGCGTGAACGGCATACGGTTCCTCACTGATGGAAGCTATGGTGGCACAGCGGAGGTGACGGGGCCGGACGGCAACGCGATGACCGACACGAACCAGTTCCGCCTGACCTATGCAAATGATCCAACTAACATTGTGACCATCGATCTTGATTTCGGCACGATCGGATCATTCGACGGGTTAAGCCAGTTCGGCGGCTCGTCCACGGTCGCTCCCAGTGGGCAAAACGGATACTCATCAGGCTGGCTTTCGAGTCTGTCTGTGAACAGGGACGGCGTAATTGTGGGCGTGTTCAGTAATGGCGTCCGGCGGGATATCGCCGCATTGAAACTGGCAACCTTCCAGAATCCCGCGGGTCTTCAGAGCGTTGGTAACAATGCGTATATCGCATCCACCAACAGTGGTGAAGCGATCGTCACGAAAGCTATGGGCGGTGGGGCCGGATCGGTCAGCGGCGGGTCTCTTGAGAAGTCCAACGTTGAAACCGCAGAGGAATTCGTCAACCTCATGCAGGCCCAGAATGGTTTCCAGGCAAATGCCAGGACGATACGAGTTGCCAATGAAATGCTTCAAGAACTGACGAACCTGATTCGCTAGAAAAAACGGCTGAATGTTGATGATGCATCTGCACACACTTGTATCCGAGTCGCTGACTCCTGGTCAGCGTTTGGATGCACTACGTGACTGGAGCAACAGCACCTTGCCAAGCACGACGCTTAACATGCTGCTCTACATCGCGATGTCAGCAAGCCTTATTGCGGCTGTCGTTCTGCTGGCGATGCATGTTATTGCGAGGCGCAAGAGCCGGGCGGGCGAGTCGTTCGAGAGCCAGGCAAATCGCGTAGGTCTCAACCAGGCAGAGAAGAACCTGCTGTCATGCATAGCCCGTCTTGCGGGTCTGCATAACACAGAGGCGGTCTTCACAATGGAGCAGGCTTTTGTGCAGGGTGCCGGTCTGCTCATGAAAGGGCAGAAAGTCAGCTCGATGCCTGCCGAAAAGCAGGCGAGAGTTGCCGGTATGATCAATGCCCTGTGCCAGAAACTCGGTTTTCAGGCCCTGGGCGCCAAGGCCGGCTCTGCCGTCAGCAGCAGGCAGGTTGTGGAGGGGGCGGTCCTGTCCTTTACCAGCATCGACGGTAATGAACATGTCGCCACCGTCAAAGAAATCAGGGATGACACTATAGTTCTTGATTTGCGAGCGTCTGCCGAGTTTGACGAAGGCGCACCGGTGATCGTTCACTATTCAAACATGGGATGCGTCTGGGAATTCGACTCAAATGTGGTGGGCAGGCAGGATGAAATGGTGTTGATTGCCCATAGCGAAAACATTCGTTTCATAAACCGTCGCAGGTTTCCGCGTGTGCCTGTGCGGTATCAGGCACTTCTGGCGGATCTGGATTTCTTCCTCGGCGAGGACGGTATCGCCCCCCCGCGATTCACACCGGCGACTTTGACCGAGATCGCCGGCCCGGGCCTGTTGTTTGAATCAGTGCTGCAAACCGAGGTAGGCAGGAAGGTCATTGCGATTACGGAACTCGCTGGCGGAATGACTGTGCAGGCTGTTGGTAGAGTTCGCAGGGTGAGGATGCTTGGAAATTCAAGAGTTTCGGTAGTTGTTGAATTGATCGACCTCAAGCCACATGAGCTGAGTGAGCTTGCCCGTCAAACATCTGCGGCGGGAACCACCAAGTCATGGAGAATAGATCCCCGCAAAGCACCGACGATGGAAGGGGGATTGCGATAATGGGCATTCCCATCGGCGCGACATCATCAAGCATAACCGCCTTGGGCGAGCAGTACCGGGCAATAACTCAGAATCTCGCCAACGCCAGCACGAACGGATACAAAGCCCAGCGTACAGCCTTTTCGCAGGTGCTGCGAAAATCCCAGGTGGCGGTAGAAACATCGCAGTATGTCGATTTTACTCAGGGTTCGCTTGTGCATACCGGCAGGGCTCTGGATCTTGCGATTAATGGCGAAGGATTCTTTGTCATAGAGAGCCCCGAAGGCGAGAAATACACCCGCAACGGCGCGTTCAGGCCCAACGTCAACGGCCAGCTTGTCAACGGTCTGGGCGAGTTGCTCGCAGGTGAAAACGGCCCGGTAACGCTGCCACCAAATGCGGGCGAGGGAAACATCAACGTTGATCAGCAGGGCAATATCCGTGTGAACGGGCTGCAGGTTGGCAAGGTTCGCGTTGTCACGTTTGAAAATGCGGGTGCACTTGTGCCGGTCGGTGGGGGCGCTTTTACGGCTCCTGACAACATTAACCCCGACGACGCCGAAAACTACGCCGTCATACAGGGCCACCAGGAATCTTCTAACGTCAGCATGGTTGAAGAACTGGTTGGTCTGATAACAGTAACCCGTCTGTACGAAGCAAATACGAAAACCATTACTGCACAGGATGAAAGGCTCAAAACCCTCCTGTCGGTAGCCATGGCATAACAGGAGCCACAGATGTTACGCGCATTCTCAACGGCAGCTACTGGAATGACCGGTCAGCAGATGGTGGTGGATACCATCGCCAACAACCTGGCCAATATCAACACCAACGGATTCAAGAAGAGTCAGATCGATTTTCAGGATTTGATGTATGTCAAGTTGCAAGAGGCCGACGAGACCGTGCCCAATGGTTTTGAAATTGGAAGTGGTGTTCGAGCGGCCGGAACTTTGAAAGTTTTTACCTTGGGCGAGATGGAGACGACCAACAGACCTCTTGATGTCGCGATTCAGGGTGATGGTTTCTTCGTCGTAACTGGTCCCGACAAGAGCTACTATACCCGCGACGGCTCACTGCGGGTTGATTCGCAGGGTAGGCTTTGCACATCATCGGGGCTTCCCATCGAGCCGGCCATCACCATACCCAGCGACTCCAGATCAATTACGATCAATACCGACGGGACCGTAAGCGTCTTTCAGGGATCAAGCGATTCGCCAAGCAACGTCGGAGTGATATCCATTGTGCGATTTGCGAATCCATCAGGTCTTACTAGCGAAGGCAGGAATCTCTACAGCGAGACTCCTGCAAGCGGACCCGCGATCAGCGGTACTGCCGGTGAGGGTGGTTTTGGAACCATACAGCAGAATCTGCTCGAGAAGTCAAACGTGCAGATGGTGACTGAACTGGTGAATTTAATTACCGCCCAGCGGGCATATGAGATCAACTCCCGCGCCATTCGGGCCGGCGACGAGATGCTGACCACCACCACCAGACTCATCAGTTGAGCTGTAATGCGAGGTGCTGCATGAATAAGACAAAAGATATGGCTGACTTGGTTCGCCGCCAGACCATCATTGCATCCGCCCTGCTTTGCCTGCTTGCGGGCATGTCGCGGGCCGAATCGACAACAATGAAGATATACGTTCCGAGAAGCATAAAAGTGCATTCAGGGATGGATGTCAAACTGGGCGGAATAGTGGTTATCCAGGGCGATGACACTGAACTGGTCGCACAGGCCAGCGAAATCGCCATGGGCAGATGCCCGACACCGGGTGAGAGCATTATTCTGGATCGTCGCGCGATTCTGAGCCGGCTCGTCGCAAATGGAATATCGTCCAAGCGGGTTGAATTCAGTGGAACCGACGCTGTCGCCGTCACTCGCAACGAAAAGGTAATGCAACCGGCGGTGGTCGAAAAGGCAGCGCGGACGTACCTGGACAAGCTTCGTCCGTTGCCCAAGGGCGGCAGATATGAGCTTAGTGGCACACCTGGAGCATGGGTGCTGCCCAATGCTGATCAGCACGTCAAACTTCGTCCAAGACTGGTTAGCGAGACACAGACCGAAGCGATAGTGGATGTTGCCGCGTTGGCGGGTTCTGACGAGCTTGCCACGCGAAGGCTGAGGTTCAAAGTTCATATGCCCCGTTATGAGACGCTGGCATTGCGAGAGATTCTGCCGGGCGAAATTCTGTCACCCGAAAATGCCGAGATACGCATCTCGACCAGTGATCGAGCTGCTGATCCCAACTGGCGCCATCCGTTCGGGCTGGTTTCTGGGGCGTCAATTGCCCAAGGTTCTGTCATTCATCCACACGTGCTCAAAGAGCCCCAGCCGGCGACTATGGTCAGACGCAACCAGAGCGTGGTTATGAAGTTCACCCGACCCGGGTTCATGATTTCGGCAGTTGGTATTGCTTTGCAGGACGGCAAGGTTGGCGAGCTTATACGCGTACAGAATGCCGACACCAGGCGAATTGTCACTGCAAGGGTCGAAAGTGACGGCACTGTTGAGCCGGTTGTAGAGGAGCGATCATGAGCAGGTATATCAGTATAATCCTTGTGGTGTTGGCGGTGCAGAGTCATCTCATCGCCGGCAGCATCTGGGCGAAGGCGCACCAGAGGCGTGCGATTTATGCCGACGACACTGCTCGGGCCATAGGCGACAACCTTACCATTGTCATCCAGGAAAACAGCCGAGTTGCAAACGCCACCAACCGAACCCTAGAGAAGAACGCGTCCAGATCTGTCAGTGCAAGTGGAAATGCCGAAGGGGGCAACCTGTTCAATTGGCTCTTCAGGAAGCTGAAACTTCCGACAATTGAAGCACAGTCTGATGCGGAAACCAAATTCGAAGGTGAGGCTGAGTACGACACCAGCCGGCTGCTGTCGGATCGGGTGACGGTCAGCGTTCATGACATTCTTCCCAACGGGAACATGGTCGTGGTCGGCAGGCGTGAAAGAATGGTTGACGGCGACAGGCACATCGTTGAGGTCAGCGGAATCGTCCGCCCCAGTGACGTCTCCTACGAAAACACCGTTCCAAGCGACATGATAGCGAACTTCCAGATCAACATACGAGTGACAGGCCAGGAAAGCCAGTTCACCAACCCCGGATGGTTATCGAGGGTGTTGAACTTCCTGAGCCCGTGGTAAGCGGAGAGGATTGATGAGATCTTCACGATCAGTAATTGCGATGGTTCTTGCCTTGGTTTGTTCACAAGCCCCCGGCCAGGTTCGCATCAAGGACATCGTGGATATCAAGGGTGTCAGAAGCAACCCTCTGTGGGCCTATGGTCTGGTGATAGGGTTGAACGGAACCGGTGATAATTCGCCCGCCAGCAAACAGGCGATGACCAACCTTCTTCGTCGCAACGGCTTGGTGTTAGATCCCGACCAACTCGCCAGCAAGAACATTGCAAGTGTGATCGTCACAGCCGAGTTGCCTCCATTTGCGGCGGCGGGTTCCAGAATTGATGTGACGGTTTCAGCGATTGGTAATACTTCGAGTCTTCAAGGCGGAACGCTGCTGATGACCCCATTGATGGGGGCCGACGGGCAGGTTTACGCCGTAGCCCAAGGCCCACTGTCGCTGGGCGGCTTCGCAGCGGGTGGCGAAAAGGCCACCGTATCGGTCAACCATAATACTGTGGGCAGAATCCCCGAAGGCGCTACCATCGAGCGAGAAGAACCGACTATCTTCGTTGAAAACAACATGCTCACGCTGGTGCTGAGAAACAGCGACTTCAGCACCGCCCAAGGCGTCGCCGAGTCCATCAACCGCAAGCATCAGGATTCCGCCATCGCTCTCGATGCAAGCACGGTGCGGGTCTGCCTGCCCACCCGAATGAGCCGGCGGGACCTTTCCTCCTTTGTGGACGGAATCACAAAAATGGAGGTGCAGGTGGACCAGCCCGCGATGGTGGTTATTAATGAACGTACGGGAACGATTATTGTCGGCGAAAAGGTGACCATCTCAAGCGTGGCCATCTGTCACGGCAACCTGTCGATCATCACTGAAGAAAAGGATTTCGCCTCTCAGCCTCCGCCCTTTAACAGGGGTGGAACAACCGAAAGATTGCAGCGAACGCAAATACAGGCTCGTGAAGACGCCGCTGAGTTGGTGCTGATTCCGCAGGTGTCGGTGGCTGAGCTTGCACAGGTTCTTAACGCCATGGGAATGACGCCAAGGGACCTGATCGCGATTTTCCAGGCGCTTCGCCAGGCAGGGGCGCTTCAGGCAACACTGAAGATTATCTAGGTCATGCAATGGACATAAACGCAATAACACCTTTGGTTGGCCAGAACGCAAACGACATCGCCGGGATGTATACCCAGGGCGTTGAAAGGCTGCGCGGGTTGGCCTCCTCGGCTGATGGCGTGGCGAATGAAGATGCCTTGCGAAAGGCGGCACAGGATTTCGAATCGGTGCTACTCCATCGCCTGATGGAGGAGATGTCGCGAACCATCGGGCATGACGAGCTTCTGTCGGGTCCGGAAATGCAGCAGGTGCAGGGAATATTCTGGATGCATCTCGCCGAAGATCTTGCGGACAAGGGTGGAATGGGACTTTGGAAGGAAATATATCGGCAGATGCAACCGGGTCAGCCGAATGCACAGGACGGTGGCGCAATGGAGTTACTTCGATGATACTGTCCAATCGAAATGTTGAGCCTCTTGTGGACGATCTGCTTTGTGAGCTTGATGCCGAGATAGATCGGCTTGACGCGAGGCAGAGTCAGCTTGTGGATCTATCCGCAGCACTCGTTCAAGGTGACGACAGCAGGCTTGAGGAACTTCTTGAGGCAATGGATACGTCAGGCCGACTTGGCACAAGGGCCGAGACGCAATTGTCCTTTGCGTGCAAAAGGTTGGGCAATGCGCTGGGCTGCTACGAAAGTGATTGCCGACTGTCAATGATCATTGAACGTCTGGATTCACCGCAGGCGCTGGAGGTGCAGGAACGCAGAGATCGCATAGTCGAGATGATTGACTCGTTGCGAAACAGGCACATGGAGGCGGTCATGCTGCTGAGGGAATGCAGCAGGATGAATCGTCTTATGCTTGAATGCCTCACGCCGCGGGGCGAATCACTCACCGTGTACGGGGCCGGTGGGACCGAAGACTGGCAGAATAACGACGCCAGGCTGGACACGGAGCAATAGTATGCCGAATTTCGAGATAGGCCTGAGCGGACTGAACGTGGCGCAGCGTGCTATAGAGATCATAGGCACCAACATAGCCAATGTCTCCACGTCCGGCTATCATCGACAGAATCTTCAGGTTGTGCCCGTAGGGTTCAACAACAGCAAACCGTACTCGGCGGGTGGCGCGAAGATCTCGCACGTTTCACGGTCAATCGATGTTCTGCTTGAAAGTCAGATTCTCCGCCAGAGCCCGCTGAGCGGTCAGCTTTCTCAGGAACTGATGGCGCTTCAAAGCATCGAACAGTCGCTGGGCACCCTTGACAGCCAGGGCCTCTTGATGTCGTTGAACAGCTTCTTCACCTCGATGCGGGAGCTTTCAAGCGAACCCGGCAGCAGAAGCCTTCAGGAACAGGCTATTTGGGCGGCTTCCGGAATGGCTGACGAGTTCAGGAACCTTGATTTTTATCTTCAGGAGCTCGATCGTCAGATTCTTCTAGAGGCCCAGAACCTCGTGTCCTGTGTTAACTCATTGGTTGATGAAATTGCCGCCCTTAACGTTGAAATATCCGGTGCGGTCACGCGAGGATCCAACGCGAACCTGCTGAAGGATCGTCGCGACCAGGCATTGGTGGAACTGTCCCAGCTTGTACCTGTACAGACCAACCCCAATGATCTTCAGAATGAGACGCAGAGTGTGCTTGTGTGGGGAACGCCGATGGTTACCAAGGGTAGCACAACGCACTTCCAGGTTGGTGTGACTGATGACGGCGAGTTGGGGGTGTCTGTCAAGGGTGTGAACTTCTATCAATGCAATATGCGGGGCGGCCGGCTGGGGGCGCTACTAGAAATCAAAAACAATCTTCTGGCTGATGTGCGCGACGATGTGAACACCCTGGCCCTTTCAGTGATGCGCGAAATCAACAACCAGCACGTTCAGGGTATTGGCGCACAGGGTTCATTCAACAGTCTTGTCGGCACTCCGCTTAAGTCGATGTCGCTGAGCGATCTTTACGGCGTACAGGCGGGTGAGTTCTACATTCGGATCACGGATACCGATACCGGAGTTATCACCAGGCACGCCATCAGTGTTGATCCCGCGACCGACTCCCTCGATGATGTCGTGGACAGGATCAATACCCTCACCATCGATGGCGATCAGCCGATAACCGCCTCAATAGCAGGCGGGGCATTACGGTTCGAATCGAGCGGGGGATACCTTTTCGACTTCACCCCTGCGATGCTTCCCACGCCAACGACCAGTAATCTCACGGGATCGAGCTCACCCACGATTTCGGGTGTTTATTCAGGCAATACGCAGACATATACCTTCGAGGTGGTTGAAGCCGGAGAAACCGGCAGCGACGCGGTTCGAATAGCGGTCACCGATGGCGAGGGCAATCTTGTCAAAACTCTTCAGCTTGGTCAGGGTTACGCCGCAGATGAATTCATCGAAGTCGACCAGGGAATTACCGTAAGCTTTTCGATGGGCGATCTGAAGCTCGGAGACACCTTTACTGTGCTTGCGGTCGGAAACGCCGACACCTCAGGGGTGCTTGGGGCGGCGGGCATGAACGTATTGTTCCGTGGAACCGGATCGAGTGACATCAGGGTCAACGACGAGATTTTGATGGATCCGGAACGGTTTGCGACTGGAATTTCCGGCGACGACAACGAAAACGTGCTCAGACTCACGCAGATCGAGTTCCTCAAACCTCAGAGCCTTGGCGGAAAGTCGCCGCAGGACTTCTACCAACAGTTGGTGGCCGGGATCGGACAACAGGTCAAACTGCGCCAGACACGCAAAGATACGCTGGACAACATGTTGCAGCAGCTAGAGAACCAGCGGGATGTCATGAGCGGTGTGGATATAAACGAACAGGCTTCACAGTTGATTGTCTACGAGAAAATGTTCCAGGCGATGGCGAGGTTCATTCACACTCTTGACGAGACGTTGAATCAGCTTGTTGAACTGGTCTAGCAATAGCGAATGGAATCGCGAAGAATGAACATGGCAGACATAACGGAATATGAACTGCGGCAGGATCTGGCGGTTGATCGCCGGGTGCGGGTTCAAATCGTGGAGGCGCCATGAGCGGATGGGGCTCGATATACAATAACACCAGCTACGCGTTGTGGATGCACTCCAAGGAAATGGCGCGACTGCATGAAATGGGTTCCAGCGGCGCAAGGGTTAACCGCGCCAGTGATGATCCCATTGACGCATATCGTATCATGCGTCTGCGGTCGAACACCACAAGCACCGATGTGTACTTGAAGAACCTTGAGGATGTTGCCCGCACTCTGGAGACCGGGCATGGTTTCCTTCAGAAAGTGTCGGACACGATTGTCAGAAGTGAGCAACTGCTTACGCAGGCAGCCAGCGGCACTTATGTTGGTCCCAACAAGACTGCCATTGCCGAGGAGCTTGATTCCCTGCTCGAACAGACCGTGATGCTGATGAATTCCCAGAGTCTGGGCAATTTTGTCTTCGGTGGAGAGAAGACCTCCTCTGAACCATTCAAGGTCAGACGCGAGAACGGAACCATAGTCGGTGTCGAATATGTAGGCAGCGACCGTGATCTGCGTGTTCCCGTTGCCGATGGCGTTCTCTACTCGGGCATGCTTGTAGGCAGCGACATTGTCGATTCCAACAATCGCCAGGCGCCTTCGTTTCATGGCAATACTGGCGCAAAAGCGGGCACGCGAACCTCGTCGATCAGAGGAAGCGCATGGCTTGAGGTGGCTCATTCGAACACCACATTCGAAGCGGGTTCTCAAATCTCGACCGGGTCATCCTCGTCGCTTGAGGACACGTTGTTGGGCGGGCATACGATCACCATATCGGCTGCGAATAAGACTATCGCCTTGGATAACGGCGTGCCTGTATCTTTCGTCGGTAATGAAACGAACCTGCAACTGGTAGACGGCAACAACCGCGTTATCCATGTGGATATGACCGGCTGGAGCGATGCGGACGGCGAATTTGAATTGATCTCGAACGCTCGCTTGAGCATAGACGGTGGGCACACCTGGACAAACGCCGACTTCAACGATGAGAATCTGCCCGTTGTTCATGGCGACACGGGTAAGGTGCTTTATGTTGACGCACGTTCAATCGAGACAGTGGGCGTAAACGCGGTTGGTGTGGCAGGCACTCGCAACGTGTTCGACGTTCTTATACAGGCGCGCGATCTGCTCGAAAATCATGAAGATCTTCCAGATGCGATGGTTGGCGAGCTTCTGCACGAAGCGGTTGACGCAATGAAAGAATCGCAGAACAGTGTCACCAGAACCATGACGGCGGTGGGTGGCAGGTTGCAGGCAATGGACAATCTGCGACTCAGCCTCGAAGACAATCGCGATGCAACCAAGCAGCAGGCCGATACTCTTGAACAGGCAGACATAATGCAGGTGGCGATCGATCTGGCAAGGGTGCAGAATCTTTATGAGATGACGCTCGCCACGGCCTCCAAGCTGCTAAACCTGTCGCTGATGGATTTTCTCTGATAGAAACTCCGCGCATAAAACAGGCAGCCTGTCCGATAGTCGAACAAGCTGCCTGATATCTACATCTTGGCGGTATCAGCCCATCTCGGGCATCGGTGGAGATTTAGGATCTATCTTTGGTGTCGGGCTTATCGTCACGCCCTTGCCGGAGGTTGGCTTAGCTTCCTCACGGTTGAGAAGGTCGTCAACGGTAGGCTTGTCCAGGTTCTTGCCGTCAATCACCAGTTTCACCTCGTCCGCATTGAGCGTTTCATACTTGAGCAGTGCGGTTGTCAGATCCTGCAGGGCCTTGTGGTTTGCCTGAATGAGGTTTCTGGTTCTCTGATATGCCTCATCCACAAAACCCTTGATCTCCTGGTCGATATACTCTGCTGTGCGTTCGGAATATTCCTTGCCAGCCATCTCCTGAGTCATGCGGCGCTCGTCCGTTGCGTATCGGATGAGCCCCAACTTGTCGCTCATGCCCCAGTCGAGAACCATCTTTCTCGCAAGGTCGGTTGCGTTGGAAATATCATTCGATGCGCCGCTCGATATGTCGTTGCAGAATACTTCTTCGGCAACCCGTCCGCCGAACATCACGCACAGCAGCGACTTGCAGTACTCCTTGGTGTACAGGTAGCGGTCTTTCTCGGGCAACGAGAAGGTCGCCCCGCCGAACCCGCCCCTGGGTATGATCGACACCTTATGCAGGGGATCGGTGTTTGGGGTAAGCATCTGCACCAATGCATGCCCTGCCTCGTGATAGGCGGTGATTTCCTTTTCCTTTTCGTCCACCACGCGACTCTTGCGTGCGCGGCCCCATCGAACCTTATCGCGGGCCTCTTCCATGTCCGCTTGTTCGATGAACTCCTTGTTTGCAAGGGTTGCGGCAATCGCTGCCTCGTTCACCAACGCGGCGAGATCGGCCCCGCTGAACATGGGCGTTCCACGCGCGAGCCGGTTCAAGTCGACATTGGGGCTGCACTTTACGCGAGCGGCGTAGATCTTGAGAATCTCCAGGCGCCCCCCAAGGTCAGGCAGCGGCACTACAATCTGCCTGTCGAACCTTCCTGGTCGGGTCAGTGCGGGGTCAAGAACGTCGGCACGGTTGGTGGCGGCTATTACGATGACCTGATCGCTACTGTCGAAGCCGTCCATTTCGACCAGAATGGCGTTAAGCGTCTGCTCGCGTTCGTCATGTCCACCGCCGCTGAACCCCATGCCTCGCCGCCTGCCGACGGCGTCAATTTCATCCAGGAAGATGATACACGGGGACGATTCCTTCGCCTGCTTAAAGAGGTCGCGAACCCTGCTAGCGCCCACGCCGACGAACATCTCAACGAAGTCGCTTCCGCTGATCGAGAAGAACGGAACCCGCGCCTCGCCGGCAATCGCCTTGGCGAGCAGCGTCTTTCCGCATCCGGGTTCGCCCACAAGAAGCACGCCTCGGGGAACTCGTCCGCCAAGCCTCTGAAACCGGCGCGAGTCGCGCAGGAATTCGATTATCTCGCTGACTTCTTCTTTGGCTTCGTTGATACCGGCTACATCGTTGAAGGTGACCTTCGTCTTCTCTTGTGTCAGCACCCGGTGCCTCGATCTCCCGAAGCTGCCGAGGAATCCGCCACCGCCGCCCGCCGCTCCAAGCCTACGGAACAGAAACATGTACAATGCCGCGAATATCGCAATCATGAACATGAACTGAATCAACGGCGAACGCCACCACGTGCTGGTTTCCTGGTACACCTGCGCCGGGAAATCATGTTGTGCAAGCGCCTCGTGCAGGCGTGCGACAAAAGCTTGGTCGGCGTGGTAGTTGTAATTCACGACGAACTTGTGGTTTTCGCCTTCCCTAAGCTGCACCTTGGCGGGATCAATCTCACCCTCGATTGAAGTCTCCTTCATGTGCAGCCGGCCAGTGACCTGTCCGTTCTCCACGTAATTCCAGAACTGTGTTGTAGAAATCTCGCGCGGAGCAGTGCTGCGCGCATACATGGAAACAAGCAGTAGCGCCAGCACGATGAAGACAACCCATCCGAGCATAGACCTGCTGAATCTGGCCGGAGGTCCCGAACCGTTCTTGTTCGGCTGTTGTGACGGTTGATTATTTGGTGGCATTTATCTGGTTTCTCTACTTCTAAACCCAGGTTGTTGAGGCAGGGGTCAAATTCCCCGGCCAGTGGTTATGTCAAACAAGGCATCCATAATATCTTACGGCGCATCTGAATATTATGCCAAGGTTTGTGCCCAGCGAAACCGGTCCAGGACCAGGAGTGGCGTCATTTACTAGAACCTCACTGAGCATCCCCCATCGGCAACTCCATCTGTTGTACGATGAGATCGGCGAGGCGGTTGAACAGATCCTCTTTAACGGAAAAGAAAGTCTGGTTGCGCGGTGAGGAGGGAAGGTATGTCGCCGACGCCCTGAAATTTTTGCGTTCCACGATGGTCGCGCCGCCTGCGTGGCTGCGAAGGTCGGTCCACCGGAACGACACCAACATGGTTATTGTCTGTTCTCGTGGTCGGCCGGTGTCCGGGTTGAGACTCAGGGGAGTCTGGATCACTTCCTCAATCGTACCCTCCAGCAGCGTATCGGCCCTGGCCCCAACCGTCACCTTATAAGGAGTATAACCTTCTATTCTCTTCGCGATGGCCTCGGTGAGAGCCATTTCAAGATCTCTACGATATACGCCTTGGCCCCGGGACCAGATAGGAACCGCAACAGTCTTGATGTCATCTCTGAAGGGTGGCTGCATCGTATAACCGGTGTTGTAATCGTCAGAGCAGCCCGCCACGGATACGATAGAGATCGTCAGGGTAATCGCACAAAGAACCCACAATGCGTTTGTTCCAAGGGCATGCCGGATGCGCCTGTTCATTCGTTCTCCTCGATATCCGCGGGCCTGTCGGGCGTGTCTGTTGCACTTCCTGTGAGCCGTTTTATTGCCAATTCTGCGTCCTGGTGGTGATCGGTATCGGGAAAATCATCCAGAACACGTTGATAATAGTGCCTTGCAGCCACTGGCCTGCGTACCCGCTCGTAGAACTCCGCGGTCCGGAAGCACTTCTGGGCCCTCAATTGCCGTATGTGTTCAATTGTCGCCGGGACGTTCTCTCGATCTGCCCGTATGGGAAATTGCTCGGCGAACATGCGATATCTCTGACCGGCCTCAAGCAGAGGCGTCTCCTCATAGTTTGGTCCTCGATATGAATTGAAGCATGCCCTTGCAGCCTGAAGCATCGCATACGGCGCTCGCTCCGCCCGGCCGAAGCTCTGAAGATAACGATCGTACGCGGCGATGGCATCGTCCCATTTGCGGGTCTGGAAACGATAGTCAGCGATCTTCATCATCGATTGCTCCGACAGCTCAGAGGCCGGGGCGTGCTCGATGATGCGATTGAATATCTCGATTCCATCTTCGCGGGCGGGAATGGGTAAAAAGCCCAGAATTATCCGCTTCTTGCCTTCCAGAAAGGCTTGGGCAACCTTGAACTCGCGCTGAATCGCCCGTTCGAGGTACGCCCCGGTGGGAAAAGCATCTATCTGCTTTTCGCTCCATTCAAACGCCTGGAAATACCGCCTTCGCGCAAATTCTCCATCGCCGGCGAGCGAATGGGCTTCCTCCGCGCCTTCGTGGTGGGGATATTTTCGAACGAATTTCTTGGCTGATCTCACGGCCTGGGCGTATCTTCCCTCGTGAACCTGCGTGCGAATGATAGCAAGCTCGCCTTCAGGCGTTCCCTCTACGGGGGAAGGGACTGTTACCCATTTCCCGTCAACCCATTGATGCTCCTGTCCCAGGGCTGAAGGCAGCAGGGTGGACGACATCATTATCGCCATAATCCATAGCCGTAATTTCATCTCGAGTTCCTTTGTTGCGATTGTATACGCATGACGCCCGTCTTCGCAAGCTATCGGGAGCCATGAAAGATGCTCAAAGTTGCCAGGATTCCTTGACAGGGGGGCTATGCTTTTGTACAAGGATTCGCTGTCGAGGCGGCGGGTAGAGCAGGCGGACAAGTCATTGTCAATCGCAGCGATCTGTTGCCCGAGTTCGCGCCTCGGCGCTGTTGGAGATTTACCCCTGTGTTCCCGTCAGGTGGCGGCGCTATGCGTTGTGGCCGAAAGGGTTGTTCCTTAGGCGGAAGAAACACAGGTCAAGGTAACGCCTGACTTGTGAAAGGCACACAAAATGGATCGCTTAGCTCTGATTCCCACAAACGCATTTTTTACCAAGGGTGTCGGTAAACACAAAAATCGTCTTCAAAGTTTTGAACTCGCTCTTCGCAAGGCTGGCATCGAGCGAGGCAACCTCGTTCGTGTTTCCAGTATTCTGCCCCCGGAGTGCAAGATTATTTCAAGGCAGGAAGGGCTCAAGAGGCTCGCCCCAGGCGAAATTACTTTCTGCGTTCTGGCCGAGGCGTCCACGAACGAACCGTCCAGGCTTGTTTGTGCTGGTATAGGGCTTGCACAACCTGCCGACAAGCATCAATACGGGTATATCAGCGAGCATCATGGTTACGGCATGAAGGAAAACCTCGTCAGTGACATGGTCGAAGACATGGCGGCGACCATGCTAGCCACCACGCTTGGCATAGAGTTTGATCCTGAAACCGCATATGATGAGCGGAAGGAAATCTTCAGGATGTCCGGCAAGATAGTGCGGACAAGATCCACCACCCAGACTGCCGAGGGCGATAAGAACGGCCTGTGGACGACGGTCATCTCGGCAGCGGTCTTGCTGTTCTGAAAGGCATTACCTATTGGCCCCTCGAATGAACAAGCAGTTCATGAACCTGGGTCCCCAGTTGTGCCCGCCCGAAAAGGCGCAATACGTGGTGCTGCCCGTTCCCTACGAAGGTACCGTAAGCTATATGAAGGGCACATCGCTGGGACCTGCGGCGGTTATTGACGCCTCGACCCAGGTTGAAGAATTTGACGAGGAACTGCTTGGCGACTTCTGTGGGGCAGGTGTGCTGACGCTTCCGGCAGTGACGGCTGCGGATACCCCTGAAGAAATGATGTCCCGCATCGCATTGGCTGCACGCGATGCAATGAAAGACAAATTCCTTCTGACTTTAGGCGGCGAGCATAGCATCACTGCCCCGTTGGTCAGGACGGCTGCTCAACGATTCGGCGAAATAAGCGTTCTTCAGATCGACGCTCACGCCGATCTGCGGGACAGTTACGAGGGTACAATCCATTCGCACGCGGCAGTTATGCGAAGGGTGCTCGAAATAACGCCCAGAATCGCCCAGGTGGGCATTCGCAATTTCTCGCAGGAGGAATACGAACAATGCCCACAACAGGTAAAAAACTTCATCACCCCGCATGTTGTGCATACAGACGCCGCCTGGATTGATCGAACGCTTGGTCTTCTTGGCGAACAGGTCTATGTAACAGTAGATATTGATGGATTCGACCTGGGGTAT